>JAVRLU010000027.1:0-16020 GCA_031961165.1 Thermoplasmataceae archaeon | reverse complement strand
AAATAGCAAGCCGGAAGAAGCCTAAAGAGGAATACATATTAGCGGAAAAGGGATTGATCTATCGTATTCCATTATGAAGAGTAAGAAACGTACAGTGAGAAAATTCGGTTCCCTTCTGGATTCCCCGGCAGATTTCTTATAGGTATCTCATTTGAGATCGAAATAAGTGCCCAGTATTAAATGGATCAGGTAAGTACCCCTAACTTTCATAGCAAGAGTGCTGATGAAGTTAGAAATGAAAATGCCTTCATTTAGTAATACTCTTTGCACAGTAACTGGATGTGGTTATAAGGTACATCGATACAGAAAGCGCCGTGATGACCACAGCAAGTGCAGATAGAGAATATATGTCTTTTATGCCGGTTGATATATCGATTATTATTTCTCTTACGATATATGATAGGCCCGCTTCTATCACGTGCCTTAGGGCAACAGGGCTTTTTAACACGAAATCGTGCACCCCCTGGAACAGTTCCAGAAGTACAAGTGCAAAGAATGCGTTTTCAATCGTATTATATGTAAGCGTTAAAATACCAAATTTTACGGATACAAACATATCGTATAACGTATAAACAATGTCTGCGATTATGGACACGATTATTATTATTTCTATCACTATGCCGAAATATTTTATAACATAAGAAGAAAAATCCTGCACGTGTGATATATATTAATGACAATAAAAATTTATCCTTTGTTTTTATTACGATCTGTTCATTTCTCCCATAAATTCAATGCTGGTTTAACCGCTTTTTACCTGTCGCCTGTATGTAAATATACTCTTAGTATCCTTTTCCGCGGTATCTTCAACCCGAATTTGTGACGGGCTTATCTGTTTTCTTTTAATCCTGTTCCATTCCGATCCCGTCCTTTATGCATAATATTTGCAATGTTGCGTGTGCAAACAGTTCCAATTTTTTATTTATGACTCATTCGGAAATATTATTCATGTAATATACACATACATATATAAAATCATATGCTGCTGCGACTATAGAAGTGATGGCATCCCACACAGGAAAGGCCCATGATAGATCATCAGAAAAAGTACTGATAAATCAGGCAAAAATGAAGGAATTAATAAACAGCCGTCCTTATAATTGCAAAAATTTAGATATGGGTTTTAATTATGACTCCGATGCCTGATATAAGAACAAAAATAGCCTCGCTGAAACTTGAGAATCCCCTTATGCTCGCCTCTGGAATTCTGGATGAAAATGGCTACACGATGAAGCACATTCTAGAATCGGGGGCCGCAGCGGTAGTCACCAAATCAATAGGATTTGAAGAAAGATCCGGTTATTCAACGCCTGTCATAGTTGAATATGGAGACAGCTTGATTAACGCAATAGGCCTCTCAAACCCGGGAATTGAAAATTTTTCCGAAGAGATCAAGATAGCCAAACAATCCGGGAAACCCGTAATAGGAAGTGTATTTTCATCTGATGCCGGCGGGTTTTCTGATCTTTCGGTGAAAATGGAAAGATATGGTGCAGATGCCATAGAACTCAACCTTTCCTGCCCACACGTGAAGGGTTTCGGGATGGAGGTAGGATCCGATCCGGATCTTGTGGAGGATATTGTGAACGAGGTTAAGGCTCATGTTAAAGTTCCGGTATTTGCCAAACTTAGCCCAAATACATCGAATATAATTGAAATTGCAGCCGCAGCCGAAAAAGCAGACGCCTACGTGTTGATAAACACCATCAAGGCCATGGCCATCGATATATATTCAAGGATGCCGATCCTTTCAAATATTTACGGAGGCCTTTCTGGACCTGCAATAAAACCGGTCGGAATAAGGTACGTTTATGAAGTTAAGAAGGAAACCGGAAAGCCAGTCATAGGCGTTGGTGGTATATCAACGGCTGAGGACGCCATAGAATACATAATGGCCGGTGCATCCGCGGTTCAGGTAGGATCCGCAATTTACAAAAAAGGAATCGCAGTATTTGGAGAAATAAGCAGCGGGATTTTTGAATTTATGGAGAAAGAGGGTTTTAGAAATATTGATGACATGATCGGGGTGGCTATAAGATGATTAATTCAGTTATAGATAATATCGTAGATGAGGCCCCAGGTGTAAAGACGATATACTTCAAATGGGACCATGAAGTCCAGCCGGGCCAGTTCATTATGGTATGGGTTCCCGGTCACGGGGAGGTCCCCATGTCCCTTTCATCGATATCTGATGAGAAATCCTTCACCGTAAAGGCATACGGGGAAGCAACGAAGAAAATTGTTGACCAGAAACCCGGAGAAAGGATATTTTTCAGGGGGCCTTATGGAAAGGGCTTTACGCGCAAGGACGGAAAGAAGCTCCTGGTTGGTGGAGGATCAGGGATCGCATCGCTCATAACCCTCAGGGATGAAGATACCTACGCCCTGATATCAGCAAGGACAAAGAACGAACTCATATTCGCAGACCGTTTCGATAAGGAACATCTTTACGTGGCAACGGACGACGGATCCGCAGGTGTCAGGGGATACCCGGTGGATGCGCTCCGGAATATCGATATTGCAAAATTTTCGGCTATCTATGTCTGCGGCCCTGAAATAATGCTGAAAACCGTTTTCGATTATCTGAAGGATAAGGGCGTATACACCGAATTTTCGCTTGAACGCCTAATGAAATGTGGCATAGGAATATGCGATTCCTGCTCCATGGGCGGGGTTCAGGTATGCAGGGACGGGCCTGTTTTCAATATCGATTCACTCAGGGATAACAGCGAATTTGGAAAGACCAGGCTTACATATTCAGGCAGGAGGATAAAGATATGATTTTTTTAAAAACTTTATAAATAGATATCGTAATGATCCGGGAACGAATATCACGCACATTCGCTTATCCTGTTTTTTCCCTATAATTTTTTAAACGGTATTTTAAAATTGAAGCGAAGGGAAATTGTGATTAAAGGGATAACCTTTAATTGCACACATGAAATTCTGATCCGATGGAAAAAAATCTTTCGATGTCCTCTGTTCCAGGTTTCATAACAGGATCAATAAAGACTTCATCAGGTTCCTACCTGATCGTAGGTGACAGGTTTATCGGGAAGAGGGAACTTCTGGATATCATTGGAAGGGATCTTAAAAGATCTGGAATAACTGTAATTTCCGAGAACATAACGTCTTACGGTGAATTTTACAGGTACCAGGCAGTAAATGATCTCCTGAATCAGGCAACGGGAACCGAAAAGAACAGGGACAAGAAGGAAATAATAGAGGATTATAACAAATTCTTATCCGGCCTGAAAAAGAAAACGGTTTTTATTGTAAATGACATTGACAGAATCAACAATGAATCCAGGAATTTGCTGATATACATATGCAGGGTCTCTAATGGGCATGATATTTCATTTATAGGAACGTTTTCTTTCGACAGATCTGAAATGAGTTACAACCAATTTATAGAATTTATATCTAGCGAAAATTATATAAACGTTATAAAACTCGAAAAGCCAACGGACGAGGACATAGCTTACATAATAAGGGAAATGGGATACAAGCTGCCTGATAATTTCTTGAAGGAACTCAACAGGCTTACGAATTCCAACATTGAGAATATAAAATATGCGCTCAGGTACTATCAGTCCATAGGTGTTATTGATCAGAAAAAAGAGGTAAATGAGATTTCATTCAGGTATTTTCCTGTACCACCGACAACCGAGATGTACTTCGATTCTATAATTTCTTCCCTCGATAAAAAGCAAAAAACAATACTATACGTTCTCTCGATCGTTGGAGGTGAACTGAAAGAGGATGTCCTGGATTCCATAATGGGTGCAAAAAATGAAAATATTTTCAATTCATGCTCAAAACTAATAGATTCCGGGCTTGTGAATGCCAGCGGCGATTCCTTATCAATAAACGGCGAAAAAATCAAGAAAATAATCTTAAAAAATGCCAGCGGCAATGATATCCTGAATGCTTACAACAGGATAGTAAGGAGCGCTTATTTTCCAAGGATGCCAATTCCCCAGCGACTCAATACGCTCCTGTTCCTGAAAAAGTATGATGATATTAAGAAAATTCTGGATAACGAAAGGGAGAACGTGATAAAATCATTCTCATCCCTGGACGACCTCACCGAAATACTTGAAAAGACGATAAACGACGGAAAAGTACAAAGCGATTCAGCTTATTATCTCCTTTGCCGTTCATATTACCTTAAGGGAGAGATGAAAAAGGCCATGGAATGCTATGAATCCCATGATTTTTCAAATATTGATTGTGAAAGAACAATTATGGACAGGTTCAGCATATACAGAACACTCGGGTATAGGGAGAAGGCCCTGGACCTCCTTGATCATGCATCATCCAAAATCGACAATGAAAGGCTGCGAATGAGAATCAACTATGAAAAAACTGCGTTCAAATACTATTATGAGAGGAGCAATATTAAAGCTGAAGAAATCCAGAATGTCATGGATCAGGCAAAGAAAATGCATTATGATGATATCTACGCGAAATCATTGACTCTTCTGGGCAACCTGGAATTATCGATGTTTAACTATGAAAAGGCTATGGCGGCATACAAGGAAGCTGTTTCCATAGACGAAAGGATAATGGAATACAACGATGTCTCAAGAAATCTGAACAATATGGCCCTAGTACACGTTTACACAGGAAAATATGATATGGCCATAAGCATTTTCAAGGAGCTTATAGAGAGCACGTACACAACAGGCGACCTGATAGCCAGGATTTATGCTTTATACAACCTGTCCGAAATCTATTACCTGATAGGCCACCAGAGCTATGCCGAAAGCTATATCCCATTAATGTTAAAGCTTCTTGACGTAACTGGAGATAAAACAGTTGCGTTCCACATACATCGTTTCATGATCCTTTACAAATCCGCCATTTTTGATCTGAAAAAAGCTATAGAATACGCATCATTGGCAGAAGAGGAGGCTCCGGATGAAAAGAAAAGGGAGATGGTACACGGCCTCGGAGAGATAATGAAGTATTTTGCGTATAGATCTTCAGAACCGATCGATAACATCGTTTTCGGGAACGGATTTTTCGACGACGATTATGCGAGCCTATTCTACATATATTCTGCATACTATTATCTCTTCAATGATGAAAAGGAAAAAGCTATGCGTGCGATAGACCTCGCTAAAAAAGCAGCTGCGCAGATGAACATTTCCTATAACATTGCCAATACAGAAATGCACAAAGCTATTCTCCTCCTGGCAGAAAACAGGATGGATGATTTTGCCAAAAATTTCGTATCGCTTACCCCACCAGGTACGGGCCTGAAATACTACGATGAAGCCTATGATATATTCAAAGCAATTTACCAGAACGACAGCGAAGCACTGATCAATTCGAAATACAGAATCATAGAGGAGGATTACCTCAGGGGATCCATGAAGGATATGATTCCTGTTCTGCTGAACGCTTACGCACTGATGAAGATTGCTGGAAAAAAAGAGGATTTCCAGCACATTTTAAACATCATTCCTCTAGAATTTTCCGGGATGCTGAAGAAGTTAACGAATTACGCGTAGCGCTGATTACCTTCTTTGAATAAATATAGATTTCATTTTTATCGTACTTAAGCGATCTGGATATTGAACCAAGGCTTTCCTCCTTCATTCTAAGGATATGATAGCCTACCGCCTTCGAATAATCATCGTCAAGGGCTTCCACATGCCTTAGGAACTTAAGAAAAATGCCTTTTATGTATTCCCTGTAGACTGGATGCAAATTGTCATGGGATATTTCAATGAGTGAATCTCCAATTCTTCCTGCAGAATAGAAAAACATGGATCTGAGATAATGATCAGTATGGGGTACCCTGACGTTCAGGCTGTCAAAAAAATCAGTATACAGGCTATCAATCCAGCTTCCAGATATGTCTTCGGAATTTATCGATCTTGAAAGTATATCAAGGTTGAGTCCATCAGAAGTCCAGTACCACTCAGGAAATCTCACAATTGCAAGGGAAACTGCATTAAAGAACCTGTCAGCCTCAGGAATCTCAAATTGCTTTTTCGGAATCCCGTTTGCGGCGCTGCGATAACTTGAAAGCTCCTTGACAAATGATTGCGCTTCACCAAGTTCAGACAGGAGAAATATTTTCCATGAGCGAATTTCGTCTTCATCTATTTTGGATTCGAATTTCCTTATAAAATCCAGGGCCTCACTGATATGGCCCATTTTGAAATAAACCGAAATACGCATCAGAATAATTTTTTTATCGATGAAACCGGATCGTATCATCTCATCGAGAATCCTGGCCGCTTCCATGTAACGTCCTATTTTTTCAAGGGCTACGGCCTTTCCGATGAGCATTTCGTATCTGGTTTCCATATTGTACAATTTCTGATTTGCTTATAAATTTTATATGTAAATATTATTGCACATCAAATGATGGCTTCTGGAATTTAAGGGAAGCTGCGGATCCTTATTTAAAGGCCTTCCTCCGATGAAAAAACTATGCCTTTATTTTTCAGAAATTTTCAATAGCGTGTGCATCCTACTTTTTCCACATATTTTCAGGGAAATTTTCCAGCTTTACATAGTTTCCCCCCGGATCTCCTGGCCCATAATAATATATCCTTTCGGCCTTCACCGGAACAGGGATGCCGGAGAGAAAATACTTTCCACCCATACCGGTGAAGGCCAGCGCATTATCTATGTCCGAAAATGGAAGCACTATATTTTCCGTCAGATCAAGAAACGATCTCAGGGTCTTTTCGCTCAGATCATCGCTAACAACAACATGCAGAGCCCCGGCAATCAGTGTATCCACAATGTCATTCAGTTTCTTTGATCCGTTCATGACGGTTATCTCGAAAAAATTTGAAAGGTAGGTATATTTGTCAAAATTAAAATTCCCGCTTGTATAGGCATCAATATCAATAACAAAGACCTCGCCCTCACTAATGAGGGATTTTGCAGATGCCACAGAGATATAATTTTTTTTAATGCTAATGCACTTCATTATTTCACTGATGATATATATTAAATATACACTTTATTCTTTCCATGGGTTATAATAACATGGGAGCTAAAATTTTATAATCCCTATAAATATCCGCGTGAAGTGTTAATAAAGCTTCATATTATTATACACGTTAATATTATTATTATCAATGAATGATTTTAGATCGTAAATTTTATATAATATGGCGTCGTGATATTAGTATGTTCGATATTCCGAGGCCATACTCACTGCGAATAGACAAAATTGCAATACCCATGGCGGAAGGCCGCAGCTCCAGGCGTGTACTTCACATTGCCATGTCTATTTCTGAGGAATTCAAATCCGATATAACTGCGATAACAGTAAGGGATGAACTCAGGGACATTGTCTGGAGTGATAAGGTTGCCGTCGTAACAAATGCCTACAAAGAAGGTCTCAGCAAAAACGTAAAGGTAATACCGAAGATCGTAACGGGCAAGAACATAAGGGATGTCCTGTTGAATGAACTCAACACCCACAACTATGATCTGATTCTTGTGGCATCAGAGAAAAATTCAATGCTCAGGCGTTTTTCATTCGGGCGGCTTTCCGAGTATATCCTGAAGAACTCAAGGTCGCCATCTGCAATTGTCTCCGTCAAGTATCCGGATTATCCCTATAAAAAAATATATGTTCCGATCAGCGAAACCGTGAATACGAGGAGCGCAGTATCGTTTGCTCTTCACCTGAAAAAGGATACAGGATCCTCGCTCATATTCGAGGATCTGAGGTCGTACGATGTGAAACAAAAGCATAAATTTAGCTATCTCTTCGATTATATGAATGAGATAATTGAAGTTTTTGGAGGCAATATAAGCATGATAAGGGGGAACCAGGGAAAAACTTTGCAGGATGCAGTTATGCAGACATGCAGGAATGAAAAGCCAGATGCCATGGTTCTTGGAATCAGGAAAAATGAGAACGGGAAAATCCGGATAAACGGAACAACGCGGAATCTGGTAAAGTTCGGTGATTTCGACACGATACTTTTCAAAAAATAATTATGCAGCCATTACGGCATGGGGTAATGGCTTATCAGGATGAAAGAGAGAAATCGGTTTTTCTCTCCAGCATCTTCACTATCTGCACATTTAAATAATCAACGTTTACGTAGTAAGAACCGAAGAATGGAAAATTCTGCGCCTTGTCTTCGTTTATGGATTCAAGTATAAACGAATGAAGATACGATAAGGAAAGCCCGGATGAGTTGTTCAGTGCAATAACAACCCGGTTGACCTGTATCAGCGCGCCCTCAAGCGGTATATCAGGATCCAGTCCTGAATCCGAGACTTCAAGCATAGCTGACGGGATCTGTGAGACGTTGATTCCCGGATTTTCCTTTAAAAACTGTTTAAGGTATCCTTCTGTGAGATTGATCTCTTCGGGATTGCCGAGCGAATAAGAATAAGATCCGGATTCGCTGAGATTGTAATCTATAGCAGACGGCCTGGGATGAAAAAATATAGATGCATTGAAAGCCTGTGCAAGCAGGTAGCTGCCGTAAACCTTCCCGCCAATCTCAATAGGATCTCCCTGTGACTGCCACGGAAGCGCCCTCTCGGATATGATCGACGTTACCGTTGGAAAAACGAAGCCAAGGAGAAACATGAAGAGGACTGCAAACACAGCAGCCTTCATATAGGATTTCACCAGGTCACCCCCAGTGCGATAAGTATTGTATATATAACCTTTATAGCTATGAATGGCGTAATTACGCCTCCAAGCCCGTATATCAGGAGGTTCCTGTTAAGTATGTCTGTTATCGATGTCGGCCTGTAACGGACACCGCCCAGGGCCAGGGGAATGAGGAACAAAATTATGAATGTGTTGAATATTAGCGCTGAAGTAACTGCGACTATCGGATTCGTGAGATCGAGTACATTCACAAGCCCAAGACTCGGAAACGAATAAAATATGGCCGGTATGATAACAAAGTACTTGGAAACATCGTTCGCAATACTGAACGTTGTCAGCGATCCCCTGGTTATCAGTATCTGCTTTCCCAGGAAGATCACGTCCATGAGCTTCGTCGGGTTGCTGTCAAGGTCTATCATATTTGCAGCTTCCTTTGCGGCCTGGGTTCCGCTGTTCATAGCCATTCCAACATCGGCTTTAGCGAGGGCTGGTGCATCGTTTGTCCCGTCGCCAACCATCGCAACCATCCTCTGCTTTTCCTTCTCTTTTATAACGACGTTGTATTTGTCTATTGGCTTTGAATTTGCTATATATTCGTCAATTCCGGCAACACCGGATATGTACTGCGCAGTTACTTCATCATCACCCGTGCACATTATTGTCTTTATGTCCATTGCCCTTATTTCGGCGATTCTCTCCTTGATTCCGGGCTTTATCACGTCCTCAAGCCCGATCACTCCGACGAATTTCCCATCCTTCACAACTGGAATGGCTGTTCCGCCCTTCATCGATATTTCCTTGCACAGGGCCTCTATGAACTGGTCGGAAGCCTGGTATTTTTCTTTTAGCGATTTTAAGGATCCCTTCATTATGTATTCATCCTTCCCGGATATACCGCTCATCTTGCTTTCCGATGAAAATGGGATGAACTCGTACCCCTCAAGATCATTCTTTCCCAGTGTTATGCCTTTCTCCTTAGCAAGGTTCATAATGGATAGCCCCTCCTTCGTCTGATCGTAGAATGATGCCATTGCACAGTACCTTGCGAAATCAGCCTCATCAACGCCTTTATTGGGGTAGAACTCTGTGGCCTTTCTCTCCCCGATCGTAACCGTGCCTGTCTTATCGAGAATGATGGTGTCTATATCCCCTGCGTTTTCTATTGCCCTTCCGCTCTTCGCTATGACATTATACTGCGACACCTTGTTTATTGAGGCGATGCCAATGGCAGGCAACAGGGCGCCTATCGTCGTGGGAATAAGGGCGATAAGAAGGACTATGAGCATAACTATGTTCGCAGTCCTTCCAAAGAAATGTGATATCGAGAAAATTGAGGCTGTTATAACTAGGAATATGATCGTGAGGCCGGAGAGAAAAACTGAAAGGGCGATCTCGTTCGGTGTCTTTTCCCTGGTCGATTTGCTAACAATATCGATCATCTTGTCAATGAACGTATCGCCGGGATTTGAAGTTACCCGTACGGTAAGTTCATCTGTAACAAGGTGCGTTGATCCTGTAACTGTATCGCCAACGGTCTTCAGGACCGATCGGGATTCCCCGGTAACATTGGATTCATCAACATAGCCGGATCCCTCAATAACCTCGCCGTCTATAGGAACGATCTCGTTTTTGTAAACCTTGAGGATATCGTCCTTTCTAAGATCATTCGATGATACATCAACGATCTTTCCGTCTCTAACCACATGGGCCTTAATCTCAGTCTTGAATTTTTTCAGGGAATCCGTTATTGCCTTGCTCTTTCCTTCCGATATGGCTGTACTCAGGCTTGAGAAATAAACCGTCAGCAATAGAAGAACGATGACTGCGACATAGAAACCACGGTATGTAGGGCTATCGGGAACAGAGAAGAACGACGGGAAAATTGCAATGAATATTGTTACGACTATTGAGATCTCTGTTATGAACATGACAGGATTATGTACTATTATATCCGGTCGCATGTTCTTCAATGAGAGCTTCAGATCCTCAATTATATCCATGGAAACGCCTCCATAAGCAGGGAGAAATCATGGGCCCATGACAGCATGGGGCCGAGTATAATTATGGGGAAATAGGAAAGAAGGCCTATTATAAGCATTGATACTATTAGAAGCATCGCGAATGTTCCGTTGCTTGTATTAATCGATCGTGAAAACTGCACCTTCGCCTTCTTGTTTGAAAACGATTGCGCTATGAGAAGCTGGAAAGCTATTAAGAGGAAACGACCGAGAAGCATGAGAACCCCGTCAAGGTAGTTGAAATATGGGACGTTTGTATCAAAACCCCCCATTTCCGATCCATTATTGGATGCGGAGCTCGCGAATTCATATAGAAGTTCGGTAACCTTCGAGGAATCGGGGTTTATGAACGTGGACATCAGGTGCGGCACCATCAGCGTGATCCCGAGCGGTATGACAACGAGAAGCGGGTGAGTTATCAGTGATAGGGTGGAATACTTGATCTCCTTTGAACTGATCCTCAGGCTCATCAGCTCAGGGAGCTTGCCGACCATTAGGGATGCGATGAAAACTGTAAAGATGATGTACATGAAGATATTGAGCACACCCGTTCCGACACCGCCTAGCGGATCGTTCAGTAGAAGGCCTATCAGGACGCCTATTATACCTGCAGGCGTATAAGAAACAAGGGCCCCATTTGCAGCGCCGGTCGATGTTATTGTTGCCCCGACAGAAAATATTGTACTCTGGGATATTCCTATGGCAGTTTCCTTCCCGATCATGTTACCGGTGAAATACCCGATATCGATCGCCGGAATGCCGGCGAATTCCCCAAAAAATGCCATGAACCCGTCAAACAGGAAGAATACAAGAACAACGGAATAAAGCATCCTTCCAAATTTTTTATCCTCAAATACTATGCCAAGCGAAAGGATCGATGCTAAAGGTATGATCACGAAGGATACGAATTCAATAAGGTTCGTGATCCAGTCAGGATTTGCAAAGGGATAGCCGGCATTCGCCCCGTAAAAACCCCCGCCATTTGTGCCGATTGTGGAAATTGCCTGCCAGGTGGCCACTGGCCCAAGGGGTATGTGAAAAACCTTGCTTGAAAGGAACGGCGATACTGAAATGAAGCGCTGCATTGTTTCGGGAACGCTGAGAAGTATCAGCATTATGGTAACGATTATGGTCATTGGAAGAATGAGATCGAAGATAGCTCTTAAGAAATCATGGTAAAAATTACCGATCTTGCCAGCGTCTGTCCTAAGGCCCCTTACAAAGGCCATGGATGCGGCGAATCCTGTACCGGCAGAAAGGAACATAAGCCCTGTAATTACGAATGTCTGGCTGAAGTATGAAAGGCGGAACGGATTCGAATAATGCTGCAGATCCGTATTCGTCAGGAAGCTGATTACCGTATTGAAGTCAAGGGAGGTGCCCATGCCTGTCGAATAATATGAGAAAGGAAGAAAATTCTGGAATTTAATGAAGAAAAATGCAATCAGGCCGGCAAAAAAATTGAAAAGCAGGAGATTTAAAAAATATTCCCTGAAGTTCATTCCATGGGATTCATTTTCCCCTATGATCTTCTCAAAAAATTTTATTACAGGTTCCGTAACCGGGGAAAAGAAAGTCTTCTGGTCCGTGTAAATTTTTGCTATATGAAATGAGAGGAAGTAAGCGAAAATAGATGCGATAGCTATATATATTATTATTATGAATGAACCTGATACGATGCGTTCAGACACAAAGAATTGCGACCAGAAATAGGTCAGGTATACGATCAGATTCATATTTTTTCAGCCTCAAGTATCGTATAGAATAGATAAGAAATCAGCCCTAACAGTATTACGGACAGGATAACGATTGCAAGGAACATGTTTAGGTACAATTGACCGCTTATATTAAAAATTTACTATATATGAATAATTTATTATTAAAAAATAATTATAATTTTTTGGCAACGTACGGACCAAGATCGAAATATCCCATCTTCCTGAAATATTCCCTGACGCCTATTCCGCTGATTACAAGGATTCTCTTCAATCCCAGCTTCTCAGCTGTTATCCTCTCCGCTTCGGATACGAGCATAGTTCCAAACCCACGATGCTGCCATTCCGTAGCAGGTTTTGTGCCGACCGGGACCTCTGACCCGAATACCTTCAGCTCCCTTATTATAGCAGATCCATAAAGTTCCTGCCTGTGTGCAAATTCAGATGGCTCCCTCAGCCTGACGAATCCTATGAGCTTGCCGTCCGACGTATCTGCGGAGATGAAATGTTCCACTCCGCCTCCAGCAGGGTATTCTATGTCGTTTATTTTAAAATCGCCGAAATTTCTTGAAAAATGGCCAATTTCCCTGAATCTGATCTCCTTTACATCGAATCCTCCCGATCTAAGCCTTTTGTCAACCATATCACGTATATCGGATCTCTTTACGCCTGCCTCGATAAGATTGACAGGTATATCCCTCTGTATCCTCTGGACCCTTATCCATGGAGGCATCTTCCTCATGAACTCCACAAGGAGATTTACAACCTCTTCCGTTGTATACGGGACGTATTTTCCATCCTTCCAGAGCTTGTACAAACCGGTTCCTTTAGTAACCAGGGTAGGATATATTTTTAGCATGTCCGGCTTAAAACGTTCATCGTTTATCATCAGATCGAACGATCGCATATCGTCCTCAAACGTTGATCCGTACATTCCGGGCATTATATGATACACGATTTTGAGCCCGGCATCCCTTGCCAGGCGTGTTGCACGTGCGATATCGTTCACGTCATGGCCACGGTTGTTAATTTTTAGTATACGATCATTTATATTCTGTACTCCGAGCTCGACCTTTGTAGTTACATAGGATAGCGAATCGTCTATTTCCTTCTCAAAGTACCAGTCCGGCTTTGTTTCAACGGTAAGGCCAACACAACGGTGCCTTGAGGTCTCATTTTTCCTGACGGCATCATAAAGCGTTTCCGAAATTGATCCGTTCATTGCATCCAGACAGCCTTTCACGAACGAACTCTGGTATCCATAATCCCTTGCCGTAAATGTCCCGCCCATAACGATCAGATCAATTTTCGAAGTATCATGGCCTATCAGTTCGAGCTGCTTGATCCTGTTGAAAACCTCGTTATATGGATCGTAAGCATTATAACGGCCCCTGAGCGCAGCCGGCTCAAAACCTGTATACGATTGTGGGGAATTGTTATCCACTCCACCAGGGCAGAATATGCACTTTCCATGGGGGCATCTTTCCGGAGAAGTCATTGCGGCGACCACTGCAACACCTGATATTGTCCTCGTGGGCTTTTTCGTCAGCATCCTCCTTATGGAATCATTAAAATCAGATGAATTCAGGATTTCAACGTCTCCCGGGACGTAATCAAGGTTATACTTTTTTGAAAGCTTTATCTTGACGTATTCAAGTTCATTCTTGCTTCTTATTTTTCCACTCTTGAGATACTCCTGTATTTCGGTGAAAAAATCCATGCCCTCATATTTTTACTTGTTTAATTAAGTTGATCATTTTCCGTTTAAATAATAATATTAACGTGTTATACATATATCGTTATGGAAATCGAAACTATAGATATTGATATGCCTGAAAACGCAAATGTTATCATCGGGTATTCACACTTCATAAAGACCGTGGAGGATCTCAATGAGATAATCAGGACAAGCATGCCCTCATGCAGGTATTCAATAGCATTTTCGGAGGCGAGCGGGGATCGACTTATAAGATACGAAGGAAATGATGATGAACTTGTGAATGCGGGAATAGAGGCGATTAAAAAAATCTCTGCCGGGCATACCTTCGTCATCTATCTTCGTGATGCATACCCGATAAACATACTTAATGCGGTGAAGCAGTGCCAGGAAGTCGGAAGTATATTTGCTGCAACGGCTAATCCGCTTTCAGTTATCGTATATAAGGGAAAGAACGGGAACGGAATATTAGGCGTTATTGACGGGTATTCGCCAGTTGGGGTTGAGAATGAAAACGATAGGGCACGGAGGAAAGAATTCTTAAGAAAGATAGGATACAAGGACTAGGGCCCGTAGTGTAATGGATATCACCCAGGCCTCCGGAGCCTGTGATCCGGGTTCGAATCCCGGCGGGCCCGCTTGTGTTTCTGACATCCTCCCCATCGCGATTAACTGGAAATTCCTGCTTCGTCGACAGTGCCTTCTTCACCGATCCGAAGATCTTGATATATTTCACACTCCTTTCAAGAGGTTATCGGGCTTGGATTGCAGTGTCCCACGGTATATACAAATATACCCTCATTTATATTAAACTTTTAGTATTTCATTCACATAGCAAGATCAATGGCTTTCGTCCTCAAATAATCTGTAATCAGTTATTTTTACATAAAGGAGTATTTAAAGAAAATAAAAGTCATTGTACGTGGATACATGTGTTTGTAATGATCTTATCATGAGTCCTCCTTTTGTCTATTCTCTTTATTCTGAGTCTCGAACTTACTCAAATATTCTTCCCATAGCGCCTCAGGCTTTTCCACAATTCCTTCTGGATCTTTCTTAATTTCCTTAAGGCACGAAATTAGATGCGATGTTGCGGCATCCACTGACATAACTATCTATTGATCTGCTCAAGTTCTTTCTGGCCCGCAAACAGACACCAATGAAAATTAAGGTAATTACCCATTCCTATAATTTCATAGCAGAATTCTCATGAAAAGCACCATTATTCTTGTTTTTGAATACAATCCGGGCACGATATCAAATTCGTAATGCCCTACATGGAAACGCAAGGCTTAAGTAAAGTATGATTATCTGTATCTCGCAATTGGTATTCCTTTCCTGGTGGCGATCGCTTGAACAGATTTTCCGGAATGGGCCCTTCGGCAATGATGGCAATATCAGCTGGTTATGTACCTTCCGGAATGGCGTATGGAGCCATAGCTTCCTCCCTTCATGTCCCTTTTGATGTCACCATTGCCATGTCTGCCTTGGTATATTCAGGTGCTGTGCAGTCCACATTCCTTGGATTCTGGACAGTGGGCATTGATCCGGCCACCCTCCTTGTCACCGCATTTCTTCTGAATCTGCGCCACACCTTCTACGGGCCCCATATTGGAAGCATCAGGAGCAATATTAAGCTGAGGGACATACTCACCATCTCTCCGCTGTTAACCGATGAGGTTTATGCCCTGTCGGTAATCGATCCACCCATAAATATCCGTTCAGTTCATGCACTCAGCATATACGCATACATAAACTGGGTTGGATCATCCGCACTTGGATCTCTTGCGGCAATAGTTTTTCCAGTGAAAGTTGATCTTGCCATGGTTATCGCCCTCCCGGCCCTGTTCCTGGCCCTCCTTGTGCCAAAGGTGACAGACCACCCAACAGCAATTGCGGTTGCATCCTCCGGTGCTATTGCCGTTGCCGCAAGGCTGATGGGGCTGCAGTCATACT
>JAVRLU010000026.1:0-16087 GCA_031961165.1 Thermoplasmataceae archaeon | reverse complement strand
CATCTTCACTACTATGGCATGGATTTTAATTTTTCAGAGGACCAGAACATACTCCGGGAAACGGTAAGAAAATTTGCAGAAAGCGTTATTTCACCGAAGATAAATGAAATGAGGAAGGAAAGAAGAATTCCAGAAAGTGTATATGAAGGCATGGCTAAACTGGGTATACTTGGAATGACTGTGCCAGAAAAGTATGGGGGAATGGGTGCAGACGCACTCACCACGGGGATAGTTGCCGGTGAAATAGGAAGAGCCGACCCGACCGCGTCGATACCGGTACTTTTCCTTGTTGACAATGCATGGTCATACCTGCTGAGCAAATATGGAAAGCCTGATGTTGTTTCAGATGTGCTTAAGGATGTTGCAAAGGGGAAAAAATTAGTGGGCATAGCCTCAACGGAAGCAGGACACGGATCAGATGTTGCCGGCATAGAAACCGTTGCCGTAAAGAAAGGAAATGAGTATGTAGTAAACGGGGAAAAATCCTATATCAGCCTTGTGCGTGATATAAAAGAAAGGACAGGAGGGTACGTAACGGTAGTAAAAACCGATAAAAACGCCGGAAGTCGCGGGATTTCGCTTCTATACGTACCCTATTCGGATGATATAGAGATCAGCTATCTCGAGGAGATGGGAAGGGAAGGATCATCGTGGGGAACCCTGCGTTTCAACGATCTGCATGTTCCTTCCGAAAATATCATTGGATATGAAAATAAGGGCTTCAACATCGTGCATGAAGGGTTTGAATTTGCCAGAGGTCTCATATCCGTTATTTCCGCATCAGCAGCCTTGAAATCGATAGAAAACGGCATAAATTACATGAAGCAGAGAAAAGCCTTTGGAAAGGAAATCGCCACGTATGAGGGGCTGCAGTTCCAGGTCGCCGATGACGTGGCAAAAATGGAGGCTGCGCTTTCATTTGCCTACAGGGCTCTCTGGATCTATGATCAGGAGCAGAGGAATGGAAAATTCGACAGGTTCTATGTAAGCAAGAACATTGCCATGGCAAAACTCACCTGCACCACATGGGCTTTTGATGCCATAAATGATGCGCTTCAGTGGCAGGGGGCGTTCGGGTACTCCAAGGATTGCCCTGAGGAATGGGCTCTCCGTGGTATCAGATCCTTCCAGCTGGCAGAGGGGTCAAGGGAGATCATGAAGATGATAATTGCCAGGGAAAGTATAGGCAAGGAATACATAAGATAGGCTTATAATTATATTTATATTTTTAAAAATAAAAATTGATAAGCAATGAAACAATATTAAAACAAAGGTGGATCTGTTGTATTTGGATACGCTGAAGGTACCGAGGGACAGGGTCAAGGTTATTATAGGAAAGGATGGGGAGATAAAGAAGAAAATCGAGGAACTCGGTGAAGTAGGGCTTGATATTGATATAAAGGAGGCAGAAGTCCAGATATACCAGAATGGAGACCCGGTGAAGGCGGATACGGCCAGAACGGTCATACAGGCCATAGGCAGGGGCTTCAATCCTTCGAAGGCAATGGAACTTTTTGAAGATGGCATGCAGTTCATACTGATATCATTGCGGGATTTTGCAAGACCAGGATCGAACCGCATCAGGGAAATTAGATCAAGGATCATAGGTACTGGAGGGAGGACGAGATCAATAATAGAAGACTTGACGGGAACATATGTTTCGGTATATGGCGATACAGTTTCAATAATCGGTGATTATCTTTCCGTAACTTACTCGGAAGAGGCCATAAACATGATTATAAACGGAAGGAAGCACAGGACAGTATACTCATTCCTTGAGAAGAAGGCCAGGGAGCTGAAATTCAGGAGGATGGAGGAGACCTTCGGATAAACTCACAGGTTTTTTAAAATTCCTTAATTTTTATGCACATAATTTTTCCACGGTTCACGCCTCTGGCAATGGAAAGGTTTAAAAACGAGCTACCGATAAGCCTTAGCTTATTAGAGAAATAAAAACAACTAGCACGTAATGTAGCGGGGTAGGGTAGTCAGGAAATCCCGACGGGCTCATAACCCGTAGATCAATGGTTCAAATCCATTCCCCGCTATTCTTTAATGTAATTTTTCAGTTCTTCAAAATCTGCGTGTATCTTTCTCTTTTCAAAAAAATTAGATACATTCCTCACATCCCTCTCAAAAAATTCTTCAGCTGAGGGATGATCTATTTTGACTGACTGCGCCATATCAATTATATATGTTTTTTTCCTGTAAACGAGAATATTGTATTCGCTCAAATCAGCATGAACGATGCCTGCATGGTACATCTTTCTCATCTGGTTCCTGACGTCCTCAAACGTGCTTTCCGTCACCGGAAAATCCTTAAGCTGTGGCGCTGGGGTTTCACGCGTTCCAAGGTAAGACATTACAAGTACGTTTTTATAAAAGCCTATTGGATCTGGAACAAGCACCTTTTTTTCCTTTGCCTCCATGAGATTTGTATATTCCTTTTTGGCCCATATAAGCACAACATTGCTCCTGTCCGGCCGCTCCTTTGAAAAACGGCGATCCCCTATTATGTATTTCTTTATGTTCATGAAGTGAAGTGTTGATATTTTATAGACTTTTACCGCAAGCAATTTTTTGCCGGATACTGCCCTGAAAACGACAGATTCTTTTCCTGAGGAGATCGGGAAATCGAGATAGTCTATCTTAAACCTTAAAAATGCCGTGCGGAGGGCTTCAAGCGTTCTCTTGTCAAAGACAGCGTCAAGCGTCTTCCTGTCTATATTTCCCCTGTTTGCGAATTCATCCATATCAATTAGCTGTTTCAGAGCCGATCTGTCATCAACCATCTGCCGCACCTTACAATTCAGATATCACTTTCGAACCATAGAAGTTATTTGATTAAAAACGAATTCTAAAAGTCATTTAAATATGTCTATAACCTCTGGAAGCAGATGATTCCTGCTTAAATAACCAGCCTGTGTCTTTGTGTACCTGTAAACAATATCTGCCTTTTCAGGCTGGAATTCCCATGGCTTCAGTATTACGAGGTCCTTCTCCCGGATCCACATCCTCTTCCTCATCCTGCCGGGTATCCTGGCATTTCTCGTATAACCGTCCTCACACATTACTGAGAGGCGTGATGCCCCCTCCATTTTCTCAACTATGCCAAAAAGCTCTCCCTTTCTCTTGTTGGGAAGAATAACACGGCCCACTGATTCTTCTTCTCCCTCTTCGCCTGCGGGGTCCGTGTTTACTTTTTTATCATCATTTACCTGATCTTTAGTTTCCATTCATTAATGTTATCGCATACACCTATAAATATATGGCATTTATTGCTTGACACTTATTGTATTTACATTAAAGTACCTTGAAATCGCATCCTTGAACAATTTTATATTTTTTCCGTCTTTCCCTATAACCTTTCCAATTTCTTCTGGCTTGACTCCTACGACAACATCTGTCCTGTTGTTCTTCCAGGATATATCGATCTCATTGACGCCATACCTGAAAAGAATGTTTCTTACGAATGTGAGGAGATCCTTCGATGCTTCTGCCACAAGGATGTGCTTGTTGATTTTTTCCTTCAGATCTGCTATGACATCCTTGTTTCTCCTGAACATCTCTGCCATCTTCTTTTCTCCAACAATAAAAAGTGTCATTTCATCATTCTCAACACATTCAAGAAGATCTATTTTTGCTATCTTCTCAAATATGGCTATGTGCGCCATGGTTTCATTATCAACTGTTATTTCTTTCATGCAGATTCCTCATTTCTTTTTCGGATAGCCTTTGTAGATGACGTCTACCGCACCGGTTCCAAGAGTTATGGGCTGCCCGACGATGATGTTTTCCGCAACACCCTCAAGTTTGTCAACCTCTCCGAGTATCCCTGCCTTAAGAAGATGCTTCGTAGTTATTTCGAATGCGGCCCTGGCAAGAACACTGCTCTTTCTTCCGGATATACCTGTCCTTCCAACGGCTCTTACGTTACCGCTGAAGGTCATCATGTCTGCAACAAGCATTAGGTGCCTGACATCCACATTGAGCCCCTGTTCCTGGAGTGTTCTCTGTGCCTCGTTGAGTATGGCGTTCCTTGCGGCTTCAACACCAAGAACGGATGATATCTCCACTATATCGTTTGTATATGTCCTGGTTGCATCAACCTCATCAACCTCAAGCACTTCCTTGAGATTGGAACCCTGCGTATAAATTACCCACCTGTGTTCCTTTCCTTCAACTCTTGCTATCGCCCGCTTTATACCGTTTATTCCCTTTATGCTGTGGTATTTCACATCTTCCTGCGCACGGTAAAGTTTCTTGAATGACTGCTCCTGCGGCTTAACGATTATGGAATCGTTCTCTTCCATTACCGTTATCCCCTTTACCTTTGAAATTGCGCTTGTTATATCCGATATTTCAAGAAGGCGATCCTTCATTCTTGCCGGATCGGGTTTTATTGTAAGGGTGAGATCGCTTATGTCCGTAATTATGTCAGCGACGTCAATTACGTTTGTATTTTCCAGCTTTTTCACAACCTTCATAACCGTTTCATCATCCTTTTCATACTCAGGTTTCAGAAAAATTGTCATGGAAGGTGTGCTGGGTATTCTTCTGGCGTCAACTATTTCTATTAGCCTTGGAAGACCGAGGGTAACGTTCATTTCTCTCACACCTGCAAAGTGGAAGGTTCTCATGGTCATCTGCGTTCCCGGCTCCCCTATGCTCTGTGCCGCTATGATACCAACAGCCTCATATGGATCTATCAGCTCGTTGGTTATCTCCTCGCCTATTGTTTTAAGTATTTCCCTGTATTTTTTCTCACTCCATTTTGGCTTGAGCTTTAGTATTTCCTCAGCTACGGATTCAGGTATTGAATAACCGTATTCCTTTGCATCGGATATTATTGAAAGTACATTCTCATTCATTGCCTTATCGTACTCGAACTTCTCTGTTATGTTTGTCTTATCCCTGATTCCAACTGCAAATGATGATATTTCATCGACTCTCTTCCCGTCAACCTTGAACTCGTTTATTGTTGTACCCTCAAGCCTCTCCACAGAAGATATCCTGAGAACAGCCTTTAGGCCTGTTTTCTTCTTCTGTATTGCATTTTCATCTCCCTTGTAGTCCGATATCTCATCGATGCGCAGATGGTAAGCGAAATCCTTTTTATTTACTGTGACATATGCGTCTTCAATATCCTCTTCCGGCATGTAATCGATAGCATATTCGCAAGGAAGATTTTTTATAATCAATTCCATATTTTTTTTAGTGTCTTTCCATAATAATGATGGCAAATTATCACCTTTTCTCACTCTGGTCAAACAGGATATAATTTAAATCCACAGCCTTTCCCTTTTCACTTCTTGTTGGATCTACTCCGTCTTCGCCGTACCTTATCTGGACCAGCGAACCAACGGTATCTTTCACCTGGCGATCCTTATCTACTTTCAGATCTTCAAATGCATTGATGAGCCTTCTCTGCATATAACCGCTCCTTGATGTTCTTACTGCGGTATCAACAAGCCCCTCACGGCCTCCTATGCTGTGGAAGAAATATTCCGAAGGGTTAAGCCCGCTCATATATGAAGATCTTACAAACCCCCTGGCATCTGCCCCTATATCGCCGCGTTTGAAATGTGGAAGAGTCCTGTTGAAATATCCCCTGTTAAGGCGGCCGCCCCTCACGGACTGCTGCCCCACAATACCTGTAACTTCCGATATATTCAGCATCGTTGCCCTAGCGCCCGACCTTGCCATTATGACCGATGGGACGCTGAGCCCGAGGTATGAACTTGCGATCTTTCCAGATTCATCCCTTACAATTCCAGCCTCTGAAAGTATCTCTATTTCGAGCGTATCTTCCACTGATCTTCCCGGCGCCGACTGGAGCTCCCCGCGTTTGTATGTCTCTATTAGCTTGTTTATGCGATCTTCAGCCTGCTTTACAAGTTCGTCTATTCTTGCGGTGGCGCTTTCAGGTATATCGTAATCGCTGATTCCTGTTGAAAAGCCACGATAACTTATGAAACCGACCGCAAGACGCGTCATCCTGTCTATGAACTTTGCAGTTTCATTAGACCCGTATTTCCTGAATATCTTGTCTATTATTACCCCTGAAAAAGGAGAAACAGCGGCCTCATCGATGGTCCCGTGAATGAGCCTTCCATTCACAATGGTCGCATATGTATCTTCCTTTGTCTTTTCAAATTCGCATGTTTCAGATGATCCGGAACAGAGTTTGCTCCTGAACTTTACATTCAACCCCTTTGGCAGTATGGCAGAAAAGATATCCCTTCCTGAATAATATGTAACTCCGTCTACGATTGTTGGTTCGGGCATAAGTTCGGGCTCAAGGTAGCAGGTTATGTGTATCATCTCCTTCGGGGTATAAAGCGGATTATCGTGAGTCAAAAGGAACAGGGCGGTTATGTGATCATGGATTCCTCCTATAATCGGGCCTCCGAACCTGGGTGACATGATATTTTCCTGTACTTTCATGATTATTCTTGCCTCTGCCCTGGCCTCCTCCTTCTGTATGACGTGAAGGTTCATTTCGTCACCGTCAAAATCTGCATTATAAGGTGTGCAGACTGCGAGATTGAACCTGAATGTCTGTCCAGGAAGTATGCGAACAGTGTGACCCATCATGGACATCCTGTGAAGCGAAGGCTGCCTGTTGAATAATACTATATCGCCTTCCATCAGCTGCCTTTCGACTGTCCACCCGATCTCGATCCTCTTGCTATTCTCTTCAGCATTCTGAGCTGTTATCCTGATCCTTCTCTGGTCCGGTCGTATGATGTAATTTACCCCGCACATGTATTTCCCGAATTCGTCCCTTGGTTCTGGCCCTCTCTTCACAAATTCACGCATCTCATCGATGTTGAACTGGTTTATCATAACCGGGACAGTGAGTTCTCTTGCTGCCTTCTCCGGAACACCAACCTCGTTCACGGAGAGGTACGGTTCGGGCGAAATAACGGTACGGGATGAGAAATTAACCCTCTTACCTGACAGGTTTGACCTGAAACGGCCCTCCTTTCCCTTCAGGCGCTGAACAAGTGTTTTCAGCGGGCGCCCTGATCTGTGCCTTGCAGGCGGAATCCCTGGAGTCTGGTTGTCGAAATATGTCGTAACATGGAACTGCAGCAAATCCCATAGATCCTCAATTATCAGCTGTGGTGATCCGTTATCCCTGCTTTCCCTTAAACGCTGGCTTATACGTATAATATCAACAAGCTTATGCGTCAGATCATCTTCGCTTCTTTCACCGGTTTCAAGAGTTATTGAAGGCCTCACATTTATTGGCGGAACCGGAAGAACGGTAAGGATCATCCATTCCGGCCTGGCTGTCTTCGGGTTAAAACCGAAGAACGGAAGATCATCATCAGGTATTCTTTCAAGCCTTTCCCTGACCTCTTTCGGTGTGATCTTGATTACACCTTCCCTGAACGTCGTTGGTTTATCAAGAATGATCTTCGACTGCTGCGCACCGCAGTGCGGGCAAACCATTCTCTGTGATGCTATATCAATTATTCTTTTGGTTATTATATCTATGTTTTCCGGATCCTCAGATTCAAAATCGATCTTTTTTATTTCCTGACCGTATGAATTGATCTCATCGTCTGTGAGCTTTATCCTTCCACAGGCCTTGCATGTCGCGTCCAGAAAAGTCTTAATTTCCTTCACGAACCCCACATGAACGACAGGCATCGCCAGCTCAATATGACCGAAATGGCCAGGACACTCATCCACTTTGCCGCCGCACGTTGCACATCTAAGTCCCGGCTCTATAACACCCATGTGAAGGTCCATGAGACCGCGCTCAATCGGATAACCGTCATCATCATAGGTATCTGCGGTTATAACCTTAACCTGTGAAAGCTTTCTTATCTCATCAGGAGAAAGAAGCCCGAACCTGATGCTTGAAATTCTTTTTGAAATGCCCATCATCTCATATCACCCAGCATAAGCCTCATAACAACACCAAGAGACATCAGCTCGTCTCTCATAAGCTTGAAAGCATAACTCGTTTCAATCGGGTATATATTGCCGGTATTACCGCAAACAGGGCATCTCAGCGTTCCCTTTCTCCTGTCATATATGGCAAGATGTCCGCATGATGGGTTCCCGCACACATATAGAACTGTTCCGTCACTCTGATCAAGAAGGCGATCCTTAATAACCATTGCTGCTCCGTGTGCTATGAGCGTATCCCTTTCCATCTCTCCAAACCTGAGACCGCCCTGCCTTGAACGCCCTTCTGTCGGCTGCCTTGTGAGAATCTGTACTGGTCCCCTTGATCTTGCATGGAATTTGCCGGCAACCATGTGGTGCAGCTTCTGGTAGTATATGACACCGACAAATATATCGGCTTTGAATTTTTTACCGGTTATACCGTCATACATGACTTCGGTTGCAGATTTTCTGAAGCCGTATTTCACCAGCTCTTCCCTCAAACTTTTTTCAGGTTCGCCGCTGAATATTGTTCCGTCTATGAGCCTTCCGCTTTCAGACGCTATTTTTCCGCCTATCATCTCCAGTATATGGCCGACCGTCATTCTCGAAGGTATGGAATGCGGATTGAATATAATATCCGGTATTATGCCATCCTCTGTGAACGGCATGTCCTCCTGGGGTACAACAAGCCCTATAACTCCCTTCTGCCCGTGCCTTGAAGCAAACTTGTCACCGAGCTCCGGTATCCTCTCGCTCCTGACCTTGATTTTTACCACGCGGCTGTTGCTTTCAGAAACTGTCAGAAAAACGTTATCAACAAAACCAGATTCGTTCGTTCTCATCGTGATTGAAGATTCGCGGCGCCTCTGGGGGCCCAGTTTTTCCTCGCCCTCCTCCAGAAAACGCGGAGGCGAAGTCTTGCCTATGAGCACGTCGGATCCTTCGACGTGGGATTCCGGGTATATGATCCCGTTTTCATCAAGGTTTTTATAATACTCCTCTGCCCTTGCTCCTATAACGTCGTGCGTTGGAATCTCAAAGCGGTCTTCCTGGCCTCCAGGGTATCTTCTTTCCTCGGCAGAATACGTTCTGAAAAACGTGCTTCTTCCCAGGCCGCGTTCAATAGCAGCCTTGTTCATCACAAGAGCATCCTGTATATTGTATCCCTCATATGAAAGAACAGCAACAACAAAGTTCTGGCCAGCGGGCCTGTGATCGTAATGTATATAGTCCATGACTTTTGTCCTGACAAGTGGAACCTGCGGATAATGCAGGAGATGGCTTCTGGTATCCGGCCTTATGCGCACATTCGACTGTGCAAGACCAAGGGATTGCTTTGCCATGGCCGAGGCTATTGTTATCCTCGGTGATGAATTATGTTCAGGATATGGAATAATGGAAGCAACAACACCGAGTATCATTGCAGGATCTATCTCAAGATGGGTATGATCATTGTTTATGAGCTTTTCACCACTGAACCGGCTGTGGCAAAAACCGCATTCCAGTGTAATGCTTTCCTCACCTGGATTGAACCAGCTTACAGTGGATCTGTATAGATATGAACCGCAGTGGGGGCACTTCTCAGGTATATTATATGCGTACATGGCTATATACGCATCTTCCTCCTCTTCAGCATCCAGCCATTCCAGGGCCCCGAGCTTTACTAGATCCTTTATTTCATATTCATTGTTTTTTAGCTTATCCAGCATTTCCCTTGTTATGACGGTTTTGCCATCCTTTACAATCAAGAGCGGGCGCCTTAGCCGGCCGCGGTCGCAGTTGACTACAACTTCATTTGTATTATCATCGAATCTGACATTCACTTCATCGGAAATCCTGCCGCTTCTTCTCTCCGATCTTATCTGTTTCACAAGATAAACAGGATCATCGTGGTATCCAATAAAATCTCCATTCAGGTAAACACGGCCTCTATTCGGGTTTTCACCCGACACTTCCTTTACGTCCATACCCTTCAGGACTTCCATTATAGATTCCGGGTCTATTCCCTGCGTAACATTGATCAGGAGAGCGGCGTTTTTAACTAATCCGCAGTTCTGGCCTTCCGGGGTCTCGTTGGGGCATATCCTTCCCCACTGCGTTGGATGCAGGTCACGTGCCTCGAAATGCGGCTGTGTTCTTGTCAGAGGCGATATTATCCTCCTCAGGTGGCTTATTGTGCTCAGGTTTGAGACACGATCAAGAAGCTGTGATACACCGGTTCTTCCTCCTATCCAGTTCCCGGTGGACATTGCATGGAGTATCCTCTGCGTGAGAAGATCCTGCCTTACCGCCGGCCTTATCTTTATCCCGCGCTTCCTGTTATAAGTCTTTTCAAGCTGATATTTAAGATCCTTCATAACGGATTGGAATGCGCTTCTGAAGAGCTCGTCCATCAGATCGCCGGCAAGTTTAACCCTCTTGTTTGCAAGGTGGTCCTTATCATCCTCTTTCCTTATCCCAAGGCTCAGTTCAAGAAGCGATCTGGCCATCCTTCCCAGATATATCGCTTTACGTATACGGTCGGAAGGCGTATCCCCGAGATGCGGAAGAAGTGAATGATCGAGCATCTGTGATATCTTCTTATCCCTGAATTCCTTTGCCTGTCCGGCAGCGAATCTCTTTTCAAGGTATGTTATGGCGTCTTCGCGGTTTTGAACACCGTTAGGAGGCAGGTTTTTTGGATTTTTTGAATCCTCTATGTTTTCGTATATTATAGGCTCCATTGCCGGAACTGAAGCTATTGCATCGTGGGCATCGACATCACGCTCCAGACCAAGGGCCTTCATCAGTATTATTAGCGGTACGGTGCCTGCCACACTTGGAATAGAAACGTTTATTGTTCCGTCAGAACCCTTTTCCATTGATGTAAGTGCCCGGAATCCGCCGCGCTGTGAAAATACCTTGGCAACTTCAACCTTGGATTCGTATCTTTCTTCCCATTCAACGAGGATTTTATTTGGCGCAAGATCTTCAAGGGAAACTATAACCCTTTCGCTTCCGCCAATGATAAAGTAACCTCCAGGATCATCAGGATCTTCACCTACGTACTGAAGTTTTTCCCTTCTTGAGAGCCCGATAGGCCCGTTGTTCTTTTCGATATACTGATCGAGGTTGTTCTCGTGAAGTGTACATATTTTTGACCTCACCATCACCGGAATGTCCCCTACTTTTATTGTTTCGGATCCCTTTTCTATACCGTCTTCAACTATGCTCAGCTTTAATTTGACAGGGGACATATAATTTAAATCTCTGAGTCTTGCCTCGTTTGGTGTTATCTGGTTGGAAGCCCCGGATGCTTCCTTTATTTCAGGCTTGCCGACGGATATTGTCTGCTCCCCGATATATTTGCCGTTTTCACGCCGCCTTCCGTAGTATACCCTTATATCGTGGCCTGATGTTTTTGCAGGATCAAGTATCATCACTCCTGGATCAGAATCATCCGAAACTTTTGTTTCATCTACTATCTGCTGCATTATGCTATTAATATTGTCTGGCGTGGAATAAAACGAATTCATTGAATCGATTTGGTGGTTTACTATACCGGATTTTTTAAAAAATGCATCAATAATTTCCTTCACTTAAACACCTCAGATGTAACAACTCTATAATAAACAGAATGGCCCATTGTGGAACTTTTCCTTATAATCTTAACCATTGTGCCATCCTTAATCTTGCCGTGAATGGATTCAAGCGCTTTAATAACAGGATCGTTAATGCTGATTTTTGGAAGATAATCTTTTTCTATGTTAAGTTGTCTTAATATTTCCCTCTCCTCTTCTTCACTTACAAGATGATGTTCCGGCACAAGCTCATGGTCTAATACATTAAATTTCGCCATTTTCAACCACACCTGACGGGCCCAGGGGGGTTCGAACCCCCGACCACCTGGTTAAAAGCCAGATGCTCTACCTGGCTGAGCTATGGGCCCATTACTGAAAGCCTACATCGTTTCTCGATTAATAAACGTTTTTAAGCGTTCGGTCTTAATTCCTGATCAATATTTAAGTTTTAGCAATGAAGCTGCCGTTGACCGGCTACTCGTCCTCAACGCCCCTGTATCTCTTTAGTGATACCTCAAATATTTCTCCAAGGGATCCAAGCGTGTTGAGTACTTCATCCACGGTACTCTGGTCTACATTCATATTCCTGGCAGCAACAACGATGTCCTCGTACTTGCAGCCCTTTCCGTCGCTGTCATTCTCTTTGATATATTTCAGAATCATGTCCCTGATCTCCGGCACCTTTGATTCCGCCTTGGAAGAAACAACCGCAGTTTCTATGCTGTCCATAAGCTTCTGAAAATCATAATCCTTAAAGTTCCTGATGGATGCCAGTGCACATTCAGCTTCATAATTCGTATAGCCCATCTGGACAATTTTATTAATGTCAGGATCCTCCATCTTCATGATCTCCCTTATGGCAAATATTTTTTTCTTTGCACTGTAGGATGTCATGATCGTCCAGTAATCCATTTCGTTTGCTTCTATATTTGAAACTATTTCAGGCCTGATTGAAAAAATGTAATTTCCTTCATTCGTCTTGAACGGGTTTACTTTTCCTGAGATCATAATTTTATCTTCAGTTTCAATTGAATTGAGCATTTTCTGCTCCTCGGGATTGAATCCCCCCGCGAATGCCGATACATAAAATAGTCCAAGGGAATCTGAAACCGTAACACGTGTCATTTTATCATCAGACTGCTTTGACATCACAGTTCCACAGAACAGGATCCGCTTTGCTTTTGTTCCAAGGGGCGTCAGGGCGTATAGTTTTTTTTCTTCATCTTCAAGTGCTATGGAATCCCTGAGTTCCGATGAAAATATCCAGTTGTCTCTCTCGCGTTTTCGCATCATTGGAATTCCTCCTCAACTAATTTTTCAACACCTTTAACATCGTCCGGACCGATATCTTTAATGGAAGTTACACGCAACGAAAAACCACTGTTTCCGGATCTTATATCCCCGGAGACTGAAAGACATTTCCCCTTAAGATTTTTTTCCATCAATGGATGGAGATTGATTTCATAGGCTCTTTTCTGGAATTCATCCGCTTTCATGTTTATAAATGGAAGAAGGGAATCGCTGTTCACAAAACACATCAGGTCTTCCGTTCCATCAGAGATCAGAAAATGACCGGAAAGATCGAATACAGACGGGGCATCAGGATGGTCTTTGCAGTGATCGTCATCGAGTATCTTTCTGCACACAGAACATTTCCTGTTAATTTTTACATTCGCTCCGACACTTATAACAAAACCGTTGACCGTTATTCCTCCGACCGGCGACTTAATTTCCGATATAAGCATATATTTTTTGCCTTCCGGGATTTCTGCCTTTACTTTTTCGATTTCAGTGGTTTCTCCTATTGAAAGTCCAAGATAACCGTTGAACTGGGAGACCTTTGCGCCTTCAATTTTAACGGTTGAATTTTCTTCAAGCTTTTTCCCGAATGACGAAATCCTGACTTTTGCAGTTTCATCTTCTATATATCCCTGGTATACCAGGTGTTCCTGGCCGTCGCGGATATATTTTTTCTGCGAGACACCGGTGATCCTGCCAACAACCGATACATAATATGCATTTGAGGGTATATCCCTTATCTTCAAAAGATCCGATGCCCTCTTGACCTCAATGTCTTCGTTTGGCTTCAGGATCACTTGCGACCGTGAATCAATATAAAACCTTATTTTGCCGTTGTATAAATTTGATGAACCGTTTTTGATCTCCACAACATCTCCGGATTTTACAGTTGCGATCAGAGTCCATGCCGTGAAAGGTATGGTTCCAGTATCATCTCCCAGTATTCCATAATAATACGTCGTTTCCCCTTTCTCGTTTTTTGTGACTCTTTTATCGACTGAAAGAATTTTTGCAATTATATCAATGTTCTGATAATTTTGGTTTATGTCTTTTATCTTATATTTCATGATATATTACCGGCCTTAACTTGATCTCAAATAACTATATATGTTTTCATCGGCAGCTTTTCACCGGAATCGGATCAATTGATCTGTCTATGAGATCGTATTAATCCTATCGATTTAAGGTTGATATCGTAATACCCATGATTTCCGGATACCGCTGGACAGGAGATAGTCTTCCATTCCATAAGAATCCCTGAATTTAGCGGAAAGGACACACATGGATCGGTATGTTATTCGACCAATTCCATTTTTTTTTGCATGCATGCAGTAAGGGGATCAAATGATTCAATTCCATTTTTTATTCTCGTCGATTTCGAAGGGGCAGGTGATCGCCAAAGTTAAAATATATAGTTTACATATATGAAATATAATCAAATATAAATATCAATCTTTAAGGAATTAAAAGTGATATTCATGGATACGGAGCACTGTGATTTTAAGAATGTTGAAAAAATATTTCCGTCTCAATTTGAAAAAAAGGAAAGAATAATGGCAGCCTTAGCGAATAAAAATCGAATCGCAATAATTTACGCGATCCTCAAATATGGTGAGCTATGCGCCTGTGATCTTTCACCCGCAATTGGACTTTCACAACCAGCCGTAACACTGCATCTCCAGAAGCTATACAATGCCGGAATACTGAAGAAAAGGGAGAAAGGGAAATTTACGTACTTCTACATAAACGATGATGAGAGGGCATTAATCTCTTCATTTATACTTGAAAATAACCCGCTTAAAGCTTAATCCGCGTTTGATTCCGGAAATTGGATATAATGAAAAATGATGTTAACCGATTTAAATATAACAAACGTATGTTTAAAAAGACCGGAAATAATGGCATGGCTGTTGATCCATTAAATTTACATGCGCGGAAATCGAACAGATCGTCTTATTTAAAAACAACTATGTTTAAATAAGTAAATATACTGATATATTATGGAACCTTTTTATTTTAAAAAATATGATGAAACTATAGGGACCGCCTGTGACATCAATGATCTTAAAAAGGAAATCGAGAGACTCAAAGCAGAGAACCCGCTCAGTGTTGAATACCATTTAAGGGAGGGGCATATAGTGCAGTGGCTTAATTACATAGGAGAGAAAAAGGTGGCTTCGGAATTAACCGGGGTTAACGATATTGACGGGGCACTGAAAATCCTGGAACAGGCCGGGGTCCATAAGAGGAAACCAAGAGGAATGGGGAGAAACCCTAGGGGCATGAAAAACAAGATGGGGGCAAAGCCAGGATTTCAGTAGGCAATAATTCGAATTGCATTCATAAAAGATCCACTAACCTTTCGTATGTGGCTATCATTTCGAATCCAACAGACCATATGGTTAACTCATCCTGGAAAATCGAATACTGATCCTTTATACCCGAAACATCGGATATAAAATCGCCTTCAGAGAATCCTCCAATTATCAGTGTAATATTTTTTTCATTTATAAAATCTTTAGGTTTCGCAAATTTTCCTCTTGGTGTCAGTACTATATTTTTTCCAGAGTTAATGCCCGATACAAGGTCAGGAAGTTTTTCCTCGTGAAGAGATAGAAGTACTTTATCCTTTGGCCCGATTGTCTTCTTTCTAAAGAGATCTTCAAAAAGGCCTATAAACCTGTTATATGATTTCGGGATTCTTGTTAATGGATTAATATTTATAACTAAATTATTTCTGGTGTGTATATAGGTTCTGAGCATATTCTTCCTGTTCAGTATGGATTCCTGTGTAACCTGAAGCAGGATGTATATTATATCCGGCCTGCCTCTCCTCTTTGACATTGAGGGGAAGTATTTATCTATGGACGTATGCAGATAATTAGAATCGAGTATCATATCTTCTACTTTCTTGTTCCGGTTCTTAGCAAACCTTCTTACAACGGGATCGTTGATCATTTCGGATGGAATTGTTTCAAGTTCTGCATCTGCAATAACTAAATTCAGCATATGCATGGCAATTTCATCTCACTTAAATTCTTTATCCCTTCCAGTTGAGTTTGTTTAAAATATATCATATTATTATACACTGATGGAAAGCAAGCAGCTTGGATTGATTGATGTATTTACCGGCACGGGAAAGGGGAAAACAACAGCAGCTTTTGGCATTGCCTTCAGGGCGCTTGGCTGGGGCTATAGCGTTTACGTGCTGCAATTCATGAAGCTCGGTACGTATGGAGAAAACAAAGCTGCACTGATTTTTGACAGAAATTTAAAGGTTGATTATGTCGGAATGCCATACTTTATAGCATGGGAAGGGG
>JAVRLU010000025.1:0-16783 GCA_031961165.1 Thermoplasmataceae archaeon | reverse complement strand
TACTAATGCCTAATGATCAGGGAATTTAGGAAAATGAGATGCAGAGTGGTTGATTATTGATATAAAAATAATGGCGTATCCTTAATGCTAAAAAAATTCATAATGGCAGTCTAACGCGATGAATGCAAAACTCTAGATATCAATTCCGCCATATACAATCGTGGAAAAGAAGGGAACGTCTCTATTGCCCCTGCATTACGGCCATCCTCCTGAGTACCTGTATAAGCGGATGATAACGCTCGGTGGATTGATATCGGATCTGATCATCGAAAATTACGGCCTGAAAGAACTTATGAAGAGATTCAGCGATCCGTTCTGGTTCCATTCCCTTTCCCTGGCAATAGGTTTTGACTGGAACTCCAGCGGAACAACGGTTTCCACCCTTTCCGCGATTAAGGATTACTACACGATGAAGAAGGGCGAGATACGGGTGGCAGGTGGAAAGGGCAAAAAGATGGGTACTTTCAGGGCAGATATGGATGCCGCCATAGCCGACGGCTTCATAGATGAAAATAAGGCAGGAAAAATAAGAAATGACGCAAAAAAGATCGGGAAAATCGACAATAACCTTCTTCTTGACGGCTTCGATCTGTACCTTCAGTTCGTTGTATTTGATTCAAATGGAAATTACGCCCTTGTCCAGCAGGGAATGAATCCCGGGGCAAAAATGGCGAGGCGTTATCACTGGGCCTCGGGCTTTTCAGATCCACTTAAGGATCTTAACAGGGATGTTTCCTCCGATTACATAAACGATCATGTGCGGGACATATCGGCAAGGGAAAGTTATGGGCACAGGAATGCCATGGTTGATGTCCTGGAAGAAAATCCTGAAAAGTACAGGTATATCAGTAATCAGAGGACACTTGACAACTATGATCTGCCGGAACTCAGGCTTGACTTCAGGCCAAACTGGAGGGCACTCAGGGCCCTGTATGAAAATGATGTGAAAAAATTCGATGACATATACATGTCGAAAGGCATAGGAAAAAGCGCAATAACGGCCCTGTCGTACATAGCAGAGATCATTCATGGGGAAAAGCCTTCATTTGTTGATCCTGTAAAGTATTCCTTCACCGTTGGCGGAAAGGATGGCATACCGTATCCTGTGAACGTAAGCGATTACGATGCTGTTATTGACTTTTATAAATACGTGATTCATTCACTTCCCCTTAAGACCGGTGAGGAGGAACGGCTGACGGTATGGTTAAGGAGATATGAGGATGAAAAAAATAAATTAAAGTAAGTACTATTTACGAAATATTTAAATTTAGAAAAAAAATACACCGGTATGGCAGAATATAATTGCAGTATATGCAAGAAAACGATCAGGACCGGGGACAAGTTCACATTCACCAAGAATGGCGCTGTTCATCTTGACTGTTTTGTTGCCGAGAAAAGAACCAAAATTCCCGAGGAGAAAGCTGAAGAGCTAAGAATACTGTCGCTCATCCTTGATTCTCATCTTCAGAGCCTTGTTAACGTACTGTCTATTGAGGCAAAAGATGAAAAGATAAAAGAAATAAAGAATGAAAATGTAAAGAACATCGAAAAGATAGCGGGTGAGTTGACAAAAAAGATCAGCGATTTGTGATTATTTCTGCTTTTTTCCCTTTTTGAATTCTGTATATCCGCATTTTCCGCATGTATATCTGTCAGCGTGTTCGGCGAGGAATACTCCGGGGCCGCATCTGGGGCAGAATCTTCTCTTTCTGACAACTTTGTTCTCCGTTAATTCATAAAGTTCTCTTTTTTCCATAGTGATTCATCACCTTATTTCGTTTCCTTCTGCTTAAGACCGTTTCTTATCAGTTCATAATCAGGTTCATACAGCATCGCGCTTGGCTTATCATAGTATATCTTTGAATATCCTATGATTTCATGCTTCCCTGTTTCCTGATAATTCCTGTCTATTATGACAAGTTCCTTGTTAGCCCCCTCGTGCTTTGATATAATTTCTTTAATCTGATCCCTTGATGGGGTTTTCTCGTTTTCAAACTTAAGCGTATACTTTATCTCTCTCCTTTTTAAAATCGGATTGTCTCTTTTCTCGTCTATTATCAGATCAGCCATACATTCACCTACTCATTTACTACAGGCATATTTTCAAGCATTTTTTCTGCATTTTTTTTAAGATCGCTATCCACGATTAGCATAGCAATTCCCATATCTGGAATGCCATAGACTATAACCGTATTACATAACGAATAATAAATTATCGGAAGTACAGCGAGATCTTCCTCACCATCTACTTCAATTCTAGTTCGCGTACCCTTTGAAATCGCATTTCTTATTGCAATTATCAAATCCGCGGATATAGTCCCGGGTTCATTCTTTATCTCAATGGACCCCTCTTCGTGAGGGTATATCTTTTCGCCACGTTTCGTCTTTAGATCCACAACCTCAAGCAGGGGAATGATGCCTGCATTTCTAAGATTTGATGTTGTTACGTCTCCAACGCTTATTATCCTGTGGTCCCGGGATAATTTTCCAATTTCTTCTATACTTGTCAATCTGCCGTTATTATTCTGTATTTCCCTTTTGATTTCATCGGTAACTATTAATCTACTGCCTGACTTTAATTGCATAGTTACCTGCTTCTGAAATCCCTGCCCTTTTGGCAATCATTGAAAGTTCAGGCTCAGAGATTATAAGGAAACCAAACCATTCAGTTGTTGTTTTTTCGTTCCCGTGCACCGGGCATGTTTTCTCGGTTGTTATTCTCTTGCATTTTTTGCAGGCCCTGTATACCATCTTCATATTATCACTTCTCTATTGCATTAACAAGCCATTCAAGCTTGCCAAGCCCCATCTGCTTCATTGTGAAACCTATCTTTATATCCTCAATTGATGAGGAAGCAAGATTCATAGCTACTATCTTTACCCTGACCTTGTCACCCACTTTTAATTCCCTCTTGGTTTCCTTACCTACAAGTTTTTTGTTTTCAAGGTCAATATCGATACGGTCATCCATTATCTGGCTTATATGAAGGAGCCCCTCAAATGAACTGAATCTCACAAAGGCACCGAATTTCTGTATAGAAACAACCTCCCCATCAACAATTTCCTGCATTTCCGGATAATACGCAAGAGCGCTGTATGAAACTTCCTGATAAACACCGCCGTCCCCGTGGACTATAGTTCCATCCCCGATTATTCTTGTATCAATTATTGAAACTATCAGGTATTTGCCTTCATTAATGCCGGTTCTTTCATTTACATCATCCACCAGCTTTCCCTCGAGGGATTTCCTCGTTACCCTCCTTACCACTTCGCTATAATCCTCTGCCAGCATATCAGGCGGTATTCTGGCTATATATTTATCTTCAACCATCATATACACATTAATCCCTCACATAAACTAACCAGCATATATAATCCATAACATTTTTATAAACTGGCATCAATACACCAAAGCATAAAGGTAATTACAATGAATTTAATTAATTTTGCCATAACGAGTAATGTTAGTTTTTAATTAACCTTTAGAATCAGGATCTTTCGGTATAGAGTGATACGAGCCCAGAATTCACCATCTTCCAGGGTATTGCGATCTGCCTGAAATTACGGATACTACGAATGCCCTGCATATCAAGGGAAATTTCTAATCGGTTTTTTACATTCCGATCCTGTTTAAATCCTGATTCTATCCCGAATTTATTTTATCCCATTTTTAGAGATGCATGATCATATGATTCCCTATGCCGCCTCTTTTCTGATCTAGTGTTATTTTTCATGACATTTTCAGAATGATACGTCCTAGGAATCAGTGAAACCACGAATGTTTTGTCTCTTCCACTCCAAAAAGCTCCTTTACAAGTTCTTTCTGCTTGCTGCTCAGATGCTTTGGAACTTCTACCACTATCCTTACAAGAAGATCGCCGGATCCTTTTGAATTCAGGTGCGGCATACCTGCGCCCTTTATTCTGAGCACTTCTCCAGGCTGTGTCCCTTCAGGAACTTTCAGTGTAAATTTCTCGCGAAAGAGATCTATCTCTAGCTCTGTGCCAAGCGCAGCTTCTCCAAAATTAATTGTCCTGGAAATTATAAGGTCATCTCCGCGTCTTTCAATGCCTGGTTCCGGCTTTATTCTCACGACTATAAAAAGATCCCCCGTTCTTCCAGAATATGACTGGCCCTTTCCATGAACCCTGAGCCTGAGATTGTCCACTGCGCCCTTTGGAACTGATATTGAGATATCCTCGTTTTTAACAACTGTTCCTGTACCATTGCAGGTAGGGCATTTTTCTACCGGTATTTTTCCCTTCCCGCCGCATGTTCTGCATGTCGTAACTGTAACCATCCTGAAGAAGCCCTGGCCCCTTACAACTCTTTCCTGGCCTGTACCATTGCAGGTAGGGCATACCTTCATCTTTCCATTTTTTGCTCCGGTTCCCTTACAGTCAGGACATTCTGCGTTTCTCCGGAATTTTATTCTCTTTTCGGCACCGTAGTATGCTTCCTCCATCGTGATATCGATCGCGGTATACATATCCAGATCTACTTCTCTCTGGCCGGCATTGCCGCCAAATCCAGAGAAAAAGCCAGATCCAAAATTGCCACCGAATATGTCATTGAATATATCGTTGATATCACTGTAATGGGTGAAATTGTCCCATGAAAAGTTAGATTCACCCTGGCCGAAGTCTACGCTTCCGCCCTGGTCATAGACTTTCCTTTTCTGTGGATCTGAAAGAACTTCGTAGGCTTCGCTGATCTCTTTAAACTTCTCTTCCGCTTCCTGCTTGTTGTCCGGATGAAGATCCGGATGCCATTTCTTCGCAAGCTCCCTGAAAGCTTTCTTTATATCGTCCTGCGTGGCATTTCGATCCACGCCCAGAATCTCATAGTAGTCTTTTGCCATTTATCTAACTTTTTTCCTTGTAATCTGCGTCCACTGTCTTATCCTGCGCTTCGCTGGCATTCTTTGAATCCTTGGCCTGCTGATCCTGTGCGGCACCGCTCTCAGGCCCCGGCTGCTGCCCCTGTGTTTCGGCAGAGGATGAGGCGGATTGATACATTTTAGTGCTCACTTCCTGTATCTCTTTGGAAAGTTTTTCTGTCATATCCTTGACCTTGGCCACATCCTTGTCTGCGATCGCGGTTCTCAGGTCTTTGATCTCTTTCTGGAGGTTTTCCTTGGTAGATTTATCTATTTTGTCGCCAGCGTCGTTCAGTGTTTTTTCGATGGTGTATGCCAGCGATTCTGCATTGTTCAGTGTTTCTATTTTTTCCTTTTCCGCCTTATCTGCCTCAGCATATTCCTGGGCTTCTTTCTTCATTCTTTCTATCTCTTCCTTTGATAGTTTTGTTGAAGCGGATATTGTTATTCCCTGCTTCTTTCCCGTGGCTTTATCTGTTGCGGTTACGTTAAGGATTCCATTGGAATCTATATCGAAGGTGACCTCAATCTGCGGGATACCGCGTGGAGCTGGGGCTATACCGGTAAGGTTAAACATGCCAAGTGAAACGTTATCTTTTGCAAGTGGGCGTTCGCCCTGTACAATATGAATCGTGACGGTTGTCTGCATGTCTTCGGCAGTCGTGAATATCTGTGATTTTTTTACCGGTATTGTGGTATTGGCAGGAATCAGCGGTGTTGCTATTCCCCCAAGAGTTTCAACTCCTAGCGTAAGAGGAGTTACATCAAGTAATACGATGTCCTTCATCTCTCCATGCAGTACAGCTCCCTGAATTGCAGCGCCGATACATACGGCCTCCATTGGATCCACTCCGCCTTCCGCCTTGATGCCCAGATAATTTTCCACATAATTCCTTACGTAAGGAATCCTTGTTGGCCCGCCCACAAATAGAAGCTTTGTAATATCACTCTTTTTAAGTTTTGCACCCTGAATCGCATTGTCGATCGGGGCCTTCACGCGTTCAACTATAGGCGAAATGAGCTCTTCAAGCTTGGATCTGTTCATGGTCATTTTTATATGTTTTGGACCTGTATTCGTTACGGTGATGTACGGCAGGTCTATGTCTGTAGAGATCGTTGTTGAAAGCTCAATTTTAGCCTTTTCAGCTGCGTCTCTGAGTCGGATATAGGCTGATTTGTCCTTTCTAAGGTCTATGCCTTCCTTCTTCAGAAAATCATCAGCAATATAGTTTACAATTGCCTCATCCATATCTGTACCGCCAAGCTGGGTATCTCCAGACGTTGACAGCACCTGGAAAACTCCATCTCCAAAATCCATTATAGTGACATCAAGGGTACCACCGCCTAGGTCGAAGACAAGTATTTTCTCTGATTTTCCTGCTTTATCTACTCCATATGCAAGAGCAGCTGCTGTAGGCTCGTTAATAATTCTCTTTACGTCAAAACCAGCAATCGTTCCGGCATCCTTTGTTGCTTGCCTTTGATTATCATTGAAATAAGCCGGCACTGTTATAACGGCTTCGTTAACCGGCTCTCCGAGAAAGGCCTCGGCATCCTTTTTTATTTTTTGAAGGATGAATGCCGATATCTGCTGCGGGGTGAATTCCTTTCCATAGACCTTGAATTTAAAGTCCGTACCCATTTTTCTCTTTGCCGCATAAATTGTACCCTCGGGATTCAAGAGAGCTTGCCTTCTGGCCGGTTCTCCAACCAGCATCTGCCCTTCTTTGGTGAATGCTACATAACTTGGAAACGCCTTTCCCCCAAGTGAAACCCCTTCAGAACTCGGAATAACCGTCGGTTTTCCGGAAATAACAACAGCTGCCGCTGAATTGCTTGTACCCAGATCTATTCCTATTATCTTTGACATTTTTTATCACCTCTTAACAACTATAACTTTAGATGTCCTGAGAACCCCATCATTAAAAAGGTAGCCTTTCTGTACCTCTTCGTAAACTGTTCCGTCCTCTCCCTCAGATACGACTCCGACTGCTTCGTGCAGGTATGGATCAAACTTCTTACCCTTTGCCTCTATCGGTTTCAGTCCGTATTTGAAAAGAGTACCCAGCATCTGATCCCTGATTCTTATCATATTGTTATCTTTTTCTACACTGACAGCAGCATCCATTGCATCAAGTATGGGAAGAAGGTCCTTTATGAGGTGGCCGCTTGCATTTTTCTTTATCTGTTCGTTTTCCTTATCCTTTATTTTTACATAGTTTTCCATTTCGGCACGACCTCTAATGTACAGATCATGGTATTCATCCGCAGTTTTTTTTGCATCTTCGTATTTTTTAGTCATCTCACCTAATGCTGCATCAACAATTTTTACACGTCTTGCAGCTGCACCCTTAATTTCAGTTTTTATCGGATCGGATAACGCTTCTATCTGTGATTGTGAATTCATCTTTCAGGTATATTTGTTCTTCTATATAAATATAGCGAGACTTGAAATTTCATGCCATAAAAAAATTAAACGATAAAAAATTTTAAAAGGCAGGCAAAAAATTAAATCTGCCTGGAGTTGCTGGATAACGCCTTATCGATAAGTTTTGCCTTTTGATCATCCGGCCTGACCATGGGAGACCTGTACCCACCATCTATATTATGCTTCCTGTAAAACGCGTAATAATATCCGGCCGGAAAATTCGGCGCATTTACAGGATACATAAGTTCATTCACTACGTCTATCTGTATATCCCTAGCCTTGCTTATATTTCCATCTTTATATGCATTATATAGCTGCACTATGGATGGTGAGAAGTTTGATGTGCCGCATACACCGCCATCCGCACCTAGAGCCAGTGAAACAAGGAGGAGATCATCCTGGCCCTGGAATATTGAAAAATCACTGGAATGGAATTTAAACATTTTTGAGAATGATCGCATATCTCCGGAGCTGTCTTTTATACCTTTCACCTGGGAAAATTCATCCTTCAGTTTCGAAACAATGTCCGCGCTGATATTGGAACCCGATAATTGAGGTATGTTATATATGAAGATGTCACTGTCAGAACTTGATATCACATCGGAAAAATGCTTTATTATCCATTCATCATCCGGCTTGATGTAATATGTTGGCATTAATACCCTGACTTTTATTCCCAGATCAGAGGAGTATTTTGACAGCTCAATTGCTTCCTGGGTGCTTGATGAACCAATACCTGCGAAAGTTACCATCTTCATGGAATGATCATTTACATATTTCAGGAACTCTTTGCGTTCTTCCATTTTAAAAAATGGAAAAAGGCCTGTAGATCCCATTGGAAATAGACCTGACACCCCGTACTTTTTAAGATCCTCTATGAGCATTTCTGTGGCATTGTAATCAATTTCCCCTTTCCTGTTGAAAGGGGTTATCATTGGAGTTACTATTCCACTATACATAAATAGCAATCGTTAAAACATTATTAAACATATTGAAAATTTAAGTTTTTACATTGTATTCCGGGGACCTTTGATTTTCTGAGCGATTAGTATAGCCCATCCTTATTGCTTTCTTAACATTTATGTGGTAACCAACGTACCCGAGTATAACCACCACAAAAACAACTATAAAGAATGGGAGCCCAAGAGCATCAAGATTGTGAATCTTTATTCCGGTTATAATGTTATAATTCCATACGACAGGAAAGGCAATTGCCAAAACTCCGGCAACAACAAAAGCCAGGCCGCCGTATGAAAGCACATAAGAACTTATCCCCCTTGCAACATATGCTATTCCCTTTACTGTCAGATCTTTTTTCTTTGAAAGCCACATCCCGAACATTGTTCCTGCAAGAACCTGCATTGTCATTGTTCCGAGACCGAACATAAGACCTGGAAGAAAACCTAGATATACAGGCATTTCCGGAGCAATTACAAAGTATATTATGAGTGCAAATGCCCCGAATCCAAAGCCGGCAATAAGACCGTGAACAAATGCAAGCCTGTTAGGAACCGGCTTATACTGACCGTTTTCCGATACCATGACCGGATTGGCCATGTGTTCCATTTCCATCTTTTCCTTTTCTTCGTGCCCTTTATGTATCCCGAACAGTCCGTAAAGCTTCTCCTCAAAGTAATGTATATGCGGATACCTGAGTTTATTGGCTATGTAGAAACCTGACAGAGCCATGACTGAACCAACAATTATATATATTAAACCATTAAAATATGAAACAAGCATAAAACCTGCAAGTGCGAAGGCCGCCAGTTCAGACATTAATGCGCGCTGCAAAGTGAATCCTGAGGAAAATATGAGGCCTGCCTTGGCCCCGCCCCTTGTTGAATAATTGCCAACAGCATATGAGAACGTTATCGGCCACGTATGTTCGTCAGGGGTTATACCGTGAACTATTCCAAGAAGGTAGGAAATCAAGATTGATGCGTATATCCCTTCATAGGCAGGATTCCACAGGTTTATGTCCATCGTTAATTAGTATTATACTAATATATTTAAAATTTTCTCAACAAATTTCAGTCGTAAAACAAACGGGTGATCGCTTTCCTAACTCTTTGAAATCATTTTCCATTTCCAGCATAAGGTAATTAAATTTAAAAAAGATTAAATAAATAACAGATAATATCATACCATGAAATTTTCAGAAGTGAGCCTTGCACTGGATGAGATGTCAAAAATTACAAAGAGACTGCAATTAACTGATATTCTTGTATCACTTTTTAAATCAGCCGACAGCGATCTGAAGGAACTTGTATACCTTATAGAAGGCAAACTCGCACCTGATTATGAAGGCCTTGAAACGGGAATGTCGGATAAGCTCATAATTAAGGCGCTTTCCACTGTATCGAACATAGACGAGAATAAGCTGATGGAAGAGTACTCAAAAATGGGTGACATTGGCATATTTGCCTCAAATATAGCATCAAGGAAAAAGCTAAATCCGCTCTCATCGGTGGAACTGACGGTTGATTACGTTTACAAATCGCTCATCTCAATGGCCAGGGCTTCAGGATCCGGAAGTACCAGAACAAGGCTTAATATATACACTGATCTGATTCTCAACGGTAGCGAAAAGGATATTCTATATATAACAAGGATAATAACTGGAAAGCTGCGTATAGGCGTTTCTGATGCAACGATCCTTGATGCTCTTATACTGGCGTTTTCTGACAAAAAGTATTCAAAGGAAATAGAGAATGCGTTCAATTTTCATCCTGATCTCGGTTACATAGCGGAAAAACTAAGGAACGGGGAGGAGAATGCACTGATAAACGAGGGGGCAGTTCCGATGATTCCATTCAAGGTAATGCTTGCAGAGAGGCTTAGATCGATTCCCGAGATAATTGAAAAAATGGGTGGAAGCTGTGCATTTGAATACAAGTATGATGGCATGCGCACTGAAATACACAAAAAAGGGGATGAAGTGAGACTCTTTTCTAGAGGCAACGAGGAAACAACAGCACAGTTTCCCGATATAATAAAGGAGGGCCTGAAAACCTTTATGGGCCATTCATTGATTCTTGATGGCGAGACTGTTCCGTACAACCCTGAAACTGGCGAACTTTATCCATTCCAGGTAATATCGCAGAGAAGGGGCAGAAAATACAATCTTGACCAGAAAAGTTCTGAAATTCCCGTGACAGTTTTCATTTTTGATATAGTCTACCTTGATGGGAAGGATCTCTCAAAAACACCGTACAGGGAGAGGAGGAATATTCTTGAAAATCTTTTCTCTGAAAATGATACGTTTAAACTTGCTAAAAGAATAGTTTCCACAGACAGCAATGAAATTGTAAAGTTCTTCGACCAGGCGATAGAAGACGGATGCGAAGGGCTTGTTGCGAAGAATATGTCCGATGAATCCGTATATCAGGCCGGTGCCAGGGGCTGGCTATGGATCAAAATAAAGCGTGATTATGAGGCGCAGCTATGGGATTCTCTTGACCTTACAGTCGTAGGGGCATTCAACGGACACGGAAGAAGAAAGGGAACCTATGGAGCCCTTCTCCTTGCGACATACAATGATGAAAACGATACCTTTGAAACGGTATGCAAATTGGGATCAGGATTTACGGATGACGTGCTTTTTTCCCTGCCAAAAAAATTTGAAAAGCTCATTACAGACCACAATCCTGCCCGCGTAAACTCAAAAATTACGCCTGATTACTGGATAGAACCGGAAATAGTGATGCAGATAGTAGGTGCCGAAATAACCGTGAGCCCGGTACATACGTGCGCCTATGGAATCGTCGAAAATGACGCAGGCCTTTCGGTTCGGTTTCCAAGATTTTCAGGCATCTGGAGAGAGGATAAAAAACCAGAAGATTCTACGACCACAAAGGAGATACTGGAAATGTACAGGGAACAGAAAAAAAAGCTGGAAAATGACAAAGATTAATTTTACTCACTATGGCAAAATCGTTATACCTAAAAATTTTGGCTCGATCCAGTATCATTCATTCTTTTACGTGGCAAGGGGAAAATGGGATGAACGATATGCATCACATTGCAGTGATCGATGTAATATAACGATATTTAACGGATAGTCTTATAAATACTATTTTCAGAGGGTATATTTTGAAAATGAATAAAGCCAGATATCGAAAACGAAATTATACCGGCTTCGAAATCATTGATCTAAAATGAAACTGTTACTATTAAAATACAAAAAATAAAAATCCCCCTAAAGGGGAAGGAAAAAATTTAATCTTCATTATCGTTGTTCTGATTCCTGTTATTTCCGCGGTATCCTCCACTGCTTCTTCCGTGGTATCCTCCGCTTCTTCTATTGTTGTCGTTTCTGTAAAAATTCTCGTATTCCTTCTCGCTGGCATCAAAATCTTCATTGACGTCTTCTATCTCTTCGTCAGATACAGTTAATGAACCGTATTTTCCAACATTGAGTCTCATGTGACCTCTTACAAGGGAAACATATCCATTTCCGATTGTCAGAGTTTCTCCGACCTTTGCCTGTTCAGCCTGATCTCCCCATAGCGATAGAATAACTTTTCCTGTATCATCGCCAATCGTAACCTCTGTTACGGATCTCTGGTCTCCAAACTTAGTCTGGATTGCTTTTGCTTCTCCAACGGACAAAACTTTTCCTAAAACATTCACTCTTCTTGATGAAGGTGTTAAATCCTTTATTTTGGTTATATCTTCCATACTACTACTACCTGTCCTTAGAAAGACTAGAGTGATATTCTTATTTCATATTTAACCTTATCCTTAATGCGGCCTGGGAATTCCGCCATATTTTTCTCTCTGGAACTCGGCAGGAAGTTCTTCCACAGTTCTAATAGGAACGTGCTTTTTTATATAGTTCCACAGGGAGATATCAGATTCAATCCCCGACCCGATAAGTTCCTGGTAAAGGCGATCCTTAAGAAAAGTACCCTTTTGATCAAAATCTGTCAGTATTATGACTCTACTGTATGCAGGCGATATTGAATCCACAAAAGCGGTTATACTCTTCCCCCTGTTGAAAACGATTATATTCCCGGCAAAATCAAGCTTTCTCAGGCAGTTGAGATCGTTCCTCCCTTCAACGATGATCGGTATTTCCCTGTTTTTTCGCCTGTACATCCTGACCATTGAAACAAATCTGTTCTCATAAGACGTATTTTATTATTTGCGAATACCTTATAAATTTTTTGATGCGTGTGCTAGCCATTAACATTTATATACACATATTCATTATTATATCGAGAGGCGATCGGTATAATAATGATTTCTATTGAAAATGAAAATTATAATGTGCTGTCTCAACGGGCCCAGCGGAGCCATGCAGATAATGGTCGCTTTCCAATTTCAGGTTAAGGAGGTGTGTTTCCAATGGTGGCAGAAAGGTACGATTATTATCTTAAGCTGATACTGAATAGCCCTATCACTGAATACCCGTACATATCTGAAAGGTATCAGAACGACAGCCAGATATCGCCTGTGGAAGCTGAATCACTTGACAGGATAATACTGAAATATCTCGGTATTTATAAAAAATCTGATGTACGTATAATCAATACAATAACTGGCCAGGAGGAAATGGCTCCGCTCTCAATGATAGATGATTTTGGGGGTAATGCCATCTTTACAGGTGAAGAAACTGCTTATGGAGTTATATGGAAGACCTATGTGCCTTCTCCAGGATTCGAAAGGTCTGCCGTAAAAAAATGGTATTACAACGAGAAAATAGCAGCCATTCTGAATGATGCCCTCTCAGAAGCTGTTCCTGGAAGAATAAAGAATTATTATGATACTCCGCCATGGGTTCTTGGAACGAAATACGCCCCCAATTCCAGGTACCTTCCCCTTTATGATGTCATATCCGAGGCAATAATGAGGAACAGCATACCGGGATGGTATTACCTGATAAAGCTGGGCATTCCTCAGGAATTCATTGATGCTATCCGGACAAAATCTGTTCCATTTTAGGAACTGATTTATTGAATTTTAATTACAATATTAAAAACCTTTTTTAATTTCGGTGCCATTGCGGTGCATGGATCTCAAAAGAATGTTTTATCCAGAATCGGTCGCTGTAATTGGCGCATCGAATGATAAATCCAAGATAGGTTATCAGATAATGCGTGGCCTTAAAGAGGGGGGATATAAGGGGAAGATATATCCTATAAACACGAATGCAAGTGAAGTTCTTGGAATAAAAGCCTATAAATCTGTGCTTGATGTTCCGGACACAATAGATCTTGCAATAATTTCGATACCGGCAAAGTATTCAGCGCAGGCAGCTGAGGAATGCGGAAAGAAGGGTGTTTTTGGTGTTGTTGTCGTCGCATCCGGTTTTTCTGAGGTTGGAAGGAAGGATCTGGAAGACCAGCTGGCGGAAACATGCAAAAAATACGGCGTCAGGCTTCTTGGCCCGAATGTTGTCGGGCTCATGAACAATGTTACGAAACTTAACGCCTCATTTGCACCTTACCTGCCATATCCCGGGAAAATAGCAATGGTATCCCAGAGCGGGGCCCTTGTAGTCGCACTGGATGCGATGACCTGGAATAACAAAACCGGGACAAGCTTCCTTATAAGTATAGGAAACATGGCTGATCTGGAATTCTCCGATATAATAGACTATCTTTCAAATGATGATAATGTTTCATGCATTTCGCTTTATACTGAAGGGCTGAAAAATGGAAGAGGGTTTGTGGACATTTCAAAGAAAGTTAAAAAACCAATAGTCATGCTTAAATCCGGTGTTTCAAAGCACGGATCGGTGGCTGCAGCTTCTCACACTGGGTCACTTGCAGGATCACACCGTGTTTATGACGGTGCACTTCAACAGGCTGGAGTAATAAGGGCATACTCAATTGACGAGCTCTTCGATCTTTCTCTTACTCTTTCACTCCAGAAACCGATGGAGGGCGACAATCTCGTCGTAATTACAAATGGAGGCGGGATAGGTGTTCTTGCCACAGACCAGGCAGAGGCTTCGGGTCTGCCGCTTCAGACTCCTTCTGATGAATTACAGGCCAAGATAAGGAATATAATCCCGCCATTCGGCAGCGTAAAAAACCCCATAGATATGAGTGCAATGGCAACTCCGGAAATGTATGCAGAAACAATTAAAACCGTAATGGAAGATCCATCAGTGGACGGTGTCGTGGTTCTTTACTGTGAAGTTGCAAACCTTGATCCGTCAGATGCAGCCAAGGGAATAATAAACGGAGTCATGGAATCTAAGCGCCAGGTACCTATCGTTTCGGGCTTCATAGGGGGAGAAAATTCTGTCAATGGCAGCCTTTACCTGATTAAGAACGGAATACCCACCTTTGGTTCTCCTGACAAGGCCGTAAAGGCCGCAGGTGCTCTTAGGAAACACAAGAAGCTCAATGATCTGATATGCATAAATCCTGAACGCCCGAAAGATATCCCGGAGGATGGGCTGAAAGAAAAAATATCATCGTACCAGAAGGCTGGAATAAAATCGCTCAGCGAACTCGAATCGAAGGAGATATTTTCAGGCTATGGAATTAAGGTGAACAGGACGGAACTTGCCAAAGACAGGAACGAACTGGTATCCAAAAGCAAGAACTACAGGTATCCCGTTGTTTTAAAGATACAGAGCCCGGACATAATTCACAAAACAGATGTTGGAGGAGTTGTTCTTAACATAGGATCCCAGGACGACCTTCTTAAGGCTTACGATAAAGTAATGGAAAATGTTAAGAAAAATGCTCCTAATGCAAAGATAGATGGCGTTGTAATAGAGGAGATGCTCTCCGGAGATCTTGAGACTATAGTTGGAACCATAAACGATCCGACATTTGGCCCTACGGTCATGTTTGGCCTTGGTGGCACAACTGTAGAGGTTATGGAGGATATTTCATTCAGAGTTGCGCCTGTCTCGAAGAATGAAGCCATTGATATGATATCGGAAACCATTGCAGGAAAACTGATGGAAAAATTCAGAGGCAGGGGGAAGCTTGATATCGACGCCGTAGCTGACCAGATTGTCAGGTTTTCATGGCTTGCCTATGAGCATCCCGAAATAAAGAGCATAGATGCGAACCCTCTCCTTGTATCACAGGATAGCGCGGTTGTTGTCGATGCAAGGATACTTTTATAAGTACATATTTATTTTATTATATAATTTTTAATATTTTTGTATCTTACCGATAAGAGTTAATCAGTGATCCCCGTTATTTTACCGTAAATATACGGCAATGATTTATAGTACCTCTCGGAGTTTCCAAAATGCCCTCCGTTGAATTCTTCGTAAAAATGTTCTATTTTCATTTCTTCAAGTTTCTTGTGAAGTGCCCTGTTTCCTATATAAAGCCTGTATTCATCCTTTAATCCTACGTCAATATAGATGGCTTCCATCTCCCTGAGTTCCTTTTGGTGGTTTATCACATTTTTCACCGGATCTTTTGCCTGCCATTTTTTCCACACATCATCCAGTATTTCTCCGGTATCCGTATCGAACGGGAGATCAAAGCCCATTTCTGATTCGATTGATGGAGAATAGAACGCAGAACTTCCAAACACATTTAATATTTTCATATCATCATCGTCAGCAGTCTTTTTTGATAGCATATCCATTATTTCTGTCTTGGTTTTTCCACGCATCCTTGCCACAGTGTATGCAAAATCCTCGGCATAGAGATAATAAAAACAGCTGTCTCCAAAGTGGTCGGCAAACGCATTAATAACTTCAGGGTTGTTCAACGCGATAGAATAGGCACCAAAACCGCCGGAGGACTTTCCAAAAAGAACAGTTTTTTCAGTCCTGTACCTTTCTTTAAGGAACGGTATAAGATCTTTTATGATGAAATCCTCATAATTTCCTACGGCTGAAGAATTGAGGTATTGGTTAACGTGATATTTTGTCATGAAGTTCGGATTTGCAATTATTGCTTTTATATGGCGATTCTCTATCAGATCCTCAACGATCTTCCCGAATTTATTATGGGTGCGTGGATTCCAGTTTGTACCTGCGAGTTCTATAAAAAGAGGCGATCCTTCTTCGATACTGTCAGGCTCGTATATCATGATATCCCTGGCATAAGGGTCACCGGGATAATTATCCCTGAGCGCATCACTTTCCAGTTTCAGAATTTCGGTTTTCATATTCACTACTTTCTTTTCACATAATGGTTTATTGTTATTTTACATTATTCTAAAAACGCACATGATTCAGCACATATCACAAATAAAGAGGAAAAGTGCTGATCCAAAAGAATTTTTGATGTAACGATAGAGTGTCCGATAAGCAATGATTATTTCGTTCAATACCCATTCTGCAATAATGAAATGCATTTTTGCAAATAATATGCGTTAAAGAATGCCATAGTATCGAATGGAAAATACGATTCTGCATTCTAGTAAACGTTAAATCTTTTTTTAATATACCGTAGATATTATGGTAAGCAGAATTAAAGTGGTTAACGATCCCGGGGAGCTGGTATCCATCTTTCACGCTGCGGATACCGATGTCAAACGAAAAT
>JAVRLU010000024.1:0-17022 GCA_031961165.1 Thermoplasmataceae archaeon | reverse complement strand
TTCTCCACAGTTGATTTTTCACTCAATTTCCTCAGCTCTCTCATAAAGCGGAACGGATATGGCCGCAAGATCGGATCCGTTTTCAAGGCCCTTCACGATCTTGAATGGCCTGTACATGCTCTTGAATTCCTCGTTTATTGCATCGTTCAGAGGCCCGAAAAGATCGTCGCCGGCCTTCGATATCCCCCCGCCTATTATCACAAGCTCGGGATCCAGTATATTTATGAAATTGACTATTCCCACTGCAAGATAATATATGGTTTCCTCAATTATAAGCTGGGAAAACATATCACCTTTATTCTTTCCCAAAAACACCTTTTCCGCCGTGATTTCATTCGGCCGCATCTTTGAGAAGAAGTTCGAGTCACGGACGGAATTTATGTTCTCGATCACGCGCCTTGCAATACCCTTGCCCCCTGCCAGGGCCTCAAGGCAGCCCCTGCGGCCGCATCCGCATGTCGGGCCATTGACCATTATGACCGTGTGGCCAAACTCCCCGGCCATACCGTGGAAGCCCCGGTACAGCTTTCCGTTTATAAATATCCCGCCGCCTATCCCTGTGCTTAAAGTCAGGTATATGAAATCATTGACGCCCTTTCCGGCCCCGAATATACTCTCGGCGATCGCAGCTGCAGTTGCGTCATTCTCCAGGTATGTTTTCGTCCCGTAGTATTTCTCAAGCGGATCGACTATATTGAAGTTGTTCAGCCCGAATATGTTTGGAGATGATATAACCGTGCCGGATTTCGAATCCACAGGCCCAGCGAATATAACACCGATAAGATCCGGCTTTTCCACATGCGCCTTTTTCAGCGCCGCATCCCCCATTGTATACAATTCCTCTATAAGCCGTTTTTTTCCAAGATGCTTAACTGTAGGCATCCTTACATTTGAAATTATTTCGCCATTCTCATTCCCGACGACGGTTGATATTTTTGTACCGCCAACATCATAACCAAGAATATTCAGTGACACAAACATATATTTGATCTTTCTTTATAAAAGTGACGATTCCTGCACTTAAACGATTTGAATTTTAAAGCAGCCCCGTTTATTTTTCTATTTTATCGTATCTTCCGATGATGCCGGCATCCATCATCAGATCCATGATAACGAAGGATGCGAGGGATTCGACGACTGGTACGGCCCTTATTGCAACGCATGGATCGTGCCTTCCCTTGACGAGAATCGTGGATTCTTCACCCTTAAGCAGATCGACGGTTCTCTGGCTTATATGTATTGAAGGTGTCGGTTTAATGCCTATGGAAAACGTTACCGGCATCCCGTTTGTTATTCCGCCAAGTATTCCGCCATTATTATTGGTTTTCGTCTTTATCATATGATCCGAAAGGAAAAATTCATCGTTTGCCTCGCTTCCCCTCATCTCCGAAAGCCTGAAGCCGGAACCGAACTCAATGGCCTTTACAGCGGGTATTGAGAACATCGCAGCGGATATCCTGCTTTCCACTGAATCGAAGAATGGATCGCCTATTCCACCGGGAACTCCAGTTATTTCGGTATTTATCCGTGCACCCGTGCTGTCCCCGGCCTTTATGAGCGAGAGGAGATATTCCTTCGCCTTCCTGTCAGCCTCCGGATCCGGGATCCTTGTTTCGTAATCGTATGCAGATCCTTTCCTTTCATCGCATTCGATATTACCTATCGATTTTATATAGCTCTCAACCCTTACCCCATAATTCTCTTTATACTGCTTAGCTATCGATCCCCCCGGCAACCAGTGCAGCGGTCATGCGGCCGGAGAGGAAACCACCACCCTCGTAGTTCCTGAAATCGCCGTATTTCAGGTACAGCGTATAATCACTGTGCCCTGGCCTGGGCTTCCATTTTATCTCGTCATAGTGTTTCGATATAACATCGGAATTCCTTATGAATATCGAAATCGGACCGCCATCAGTATAACCGTCCGTGATTCCGGAAAAGATCTCAAATGAATCGTTCTCCTTTCTCTGCGTAGTATAGATCGTCTGGCCCGGTTTTCGATAATCCATGTATTTTTTTATGTAATCCGTATCTATCTTAAAACCCACAGGAAAGCCGTCAATCACTGTACCGATTCCTTCGCCATGGGATGAACCGAATATAGTCATTTTCAGGGAATGCCCGAATGTGAACACCTCTACTTATCGAAAATACGCTTAAATATCTATTCGTATCCGTAAGGATTTGCTTATGGAAACGATTCTCATGAAACGGGAATATTTGCCGGCAAAGAAATAAAAAATCCGTTTCATTCAGGTTACCTTCGAAAACGCATCTATTATTCTTTTGCTCAGCAGGAGAGAACCAACCGAAAGAACCTTTTTGTCCTTTAAAAGTACCGCGGACATCGACGCATTCTTTATCTCTATGCTGAAGCTCTCTATTTCAGAGAGGTCAAGAAAATGGCATATTATGGCCTTTATTGGAAGGGCATGGCTCACAATTATGTACGATCCACTGTAATCGGCGATAAGTGAAAGCATTCTCCTTATGTGGGAATCCCATGGTTCCATGTTAAGTTCTTCACGGCTCTTTTCAGGGATATCCTTGATATTCCTGTTGTTGTACATTCCAAAGCTGGATTCCTTTGCCCTTTCATCTATTACCGGTTCTATTCCAGTGGCCTTTCCGATTATTTCAGCTGTCTGGAACGCACGGAGTATCGGGCTTGATATTATCCCGTCAAACCTTAACCCCCTGAGCTGTTCCGATGTCCATTTTGCCTGTTCCCTCCCCCTCTCTGTGAGCGGAAACCTGTTGTAGTCGTCCGATATTATCCCGTATATGTTTGATTCGCTCTCTCCGTGCCTTACGAATATGACTCTGTCCATTTTAACAATACTGCATGCAAATTAATTCATATCATTTTTGCCTGTACGTGCCTGATCGAAACATGGATGCGGATATTCGTGTGCCTTTTTGCAGGTCCGATGGCGTCTATACGTATCAAAAAACATATTATCGATCCGGTTTATCCGGTTTTCACACTGGCATCCTATCAATCGTAAACGATTTGAGGTTCATGCTCCATCGATAGCGCTTTTTCGCCGATCAGAAGGTCTTGATCTGTTCAGCACTCTTTTCAAGAGCTTTTCATGCTTAAATTCCCGATTGCTCACGGTACTTGATATGGGTATCGTTATTTCTGATAGCCTTTTCGAACTTCATACACATCTCCAGCTAAATGGCTTTCGTGTTCAGATGATCTGTAAATCGATTTTGTATATGCACTAGTTAAAATAAACTTAATAAGCGAATAAAAATATAGAAGCAATGTCAAATAAACTGGCTAATGAAAAGAGTCCGTATCTTCTTGAATATGCAGATGATCCTGTTGACTGGTATCCATGGGGAGAGGAGGCATTCGAACTGGCTAAGAAAGAAGATAAACCGGTATTTCTCAATATAGGATACTCCACATGCCACTGGTGTCACGTTATGCACAGGGAATCATTTATTGATCCGGAGACCGCAGATGCGCTCAACAGGACGTTCGTCTGCATAAAGGTTGACAGGGAACAGAGGCCTGACATTGACAGCGTATACATGAGGGCTGCACAGGCCATAAGCGGTACTGGAGGCTGGCCGCTGAACATCATAATGACACCGGATAAAAAACCGGTTTTTGCATTCACGTACATGCCTAAGAGAAGCGTAAACGGGCAATTGGGTCTGATAAATCTGGCACACGACGTGAATGAAATATGGAAGAATGGAAGGGAAGAGTTTGAAAAACAGGCAAAGGCCGTTATTGATGCGATTGAAGAATCGGATATTCACGGCAGGACAGATATGAAGATCAGCGAATTGATCGAACGATCCTATGATAAGATATCGAATTATTTTGACATGGAAAACGGAGGTATTTCCGGATCCCAGAAGTTCCCGAATTCAGGCGTCCTTAACCTTGCAGTTCAGCATTACATGAAATATCATGATGATCTTTCCATTTCATTCCTGGAGAGGACACTTTCGTTCATGGCCGCCAGGGGCCTGAGGGATCATGTTAATGGCGGATTCTTCAGGTACGCTACGGATTCCATGTGGATAATACCGCACTTTGAAAAAATGCTCTATACCCAGGCAGAGCTTATGCAGGCATATTCAGAAGCCTATATGATAACCGGAAAAACGGCGTATAGAAAGGTAATAGGGGACATATTTGGCTTTCTCGAAAATAACCTTCTTTCGCCTGAAGGATCTTATTATACCGCAATGGATGCCGACGTTGATGGCGAGGAGGGCAAGTATTACAAATGGAATGCACAGGAACTGAAGAATATCCTCGGTTCACGATACGAAAGATTCGCAGACATCTTCAATATAAAGGATAGCGGGAACTTCGCTGACTGGAGGGGGAGCATAACCGGAAAGAACATCCTGTACATGAATGGGGACATTGAAAAATATGCATCTGAAAAGAACCTTGATCCCGCATCGATCGGGAATGAAATAGAAAACGATATCAGCAAGCTGAGGGCCGCAAGGGAAAGGGAAAAGAAACCTGAGATCGATAAAAAGATCCTTACCGATCTGAATGGGATGATGATTTCTTCTTTAATAATGGCTTACAGGGCCACGGGCGATGCCGCGTATATGAACCGGGCAGTTTCAATACTGGCTTTTATTGAAAAACACATGCTTGAAGGCGGGCTGAAGCACTCCTATTTCGAAGGTGATGCCTCAATCGGCGGTTTCCTGTCAGACTACGCATATACGATAGCGGCTGCAACGGATCTTTACGAAGTTACAATGAGGAATGAATACCTTGACCTGGCAAAGAGGATCATCGAAGATTCCCTGAAATTCATTGATAAAAACGGGTCATTTGTCTTCAGCCTTGAAAATACCCTGATTAAGGAAAGGAATGAGATGGATTCCGAGATACCGTCAGCATACGCAGTTCAGGCCATTAATTTCTGCAGGCTTTCCCTGATCCTGGAAAAGCCTGAATATCATGACATATCGGCTAAAGCCTTGTCCTTTATATCAGACAGAATGGTCAATTTTCCGCTGGCGTTTCCGTCTGCAATCGTTTCCGAAATATATCTTGCAGATGGATTCCTGGTGACCGTCTACAATCAGGAGGATTTCATGAAAATTTTCAGGAAGCTTTTCTACGGGAACGTCGTCTGGATCTACAGCAAGGATGAGAATATGAATAAAAAATATGCTGCCACAGTGTGCACCTATAATTCCTGCCTTCCGCCATTCCGAAACATCGATGATGCGATCCGATCAGTAAGCGAATCTAAAAATCCTTAGCGATAAGGAAAATACGCGAATCGTCTTTTATTTCCAGCTTTTAAATGGCATTTTTGCTTATTTTTATGCTTTTAATGCTGTTTACTATGCTGCTCAGATCGCGGAATATGTCGTCGCTCTGTTCAGCGATGCTTCCAGTCACTATTATGTCGGCACCTGCCATTGCTATCTTTGCTGCACTTTCGCTGTTCCTTATTCCGCCCCCGACGATTAAGGGTATTTTCACTTTCGATTTAACGTATGAGATGGTCTTTTCGCTAACATACGTTGATGAACCGCTGCCGGATTCAAAGTAGACGAGGGGGAAGCCAAAAAGCTTCGCAGCTGCCGTATACGAAAGCGCCCTTTCTCTGTCTTCCCTGTCGATAAGATCAGCCTCCCCGACCTTTCCGGCGGTCATTCCCGGAGAAAAAATGATGTAGGCCATAGGTATGGTTTCCATGCCAGTTTCAAGCAGGAATCTTGCTGCACTGACCTGGTGCCCGACGATATATTCGAGGTTTCTTGAATTGAGAAGTGTCATATAGAATATTGCGTCTGCGGATCTTGATATCATCTTCGCTGATCCTGGAAAAATTATGATCTTCCTGCTCGTCCTTTCCCTTATCTTCCTTACCGTTCGGTCCATAAGATCCGAATCTATGCCGGTTGACCCGCCGACCATTATATAATCCGTACCGGCCCTTTCCGCCTCGTACGCGATCTCAGCGCATCTATCCGGGTGTATAGAATCCGGATCTATTAGCGTCATATGCAGCTTTTCGTTCTGCAGTCTTTCAATTATTTCTTCAAGTATCTTCATTTAAACGCACCAGCAAGGAAAGAGACCATCCCGATTATCATGGCGTACTTGGAAACCTGCTGTCCCTTCCCAGCATTTCTTACGGATAATATGCCGGATAATATAAAAACTATGTCAGCTGCTATAACCAGTATTAAATAGTACAGCGACAGGATTCCGAGGAAATACGGTATGAATGAGCATACGACAAGAACAGCTATGAAGGAATCGGACAGCCTGATGGAATTCCTGATCCCGTGAACCTTTGGAAAAGTCTTACGATTTCTATCACCCTCAACATCCTGGACATCCTTTATGATCTCCCGGGACATGTTTGAGAAGAATGCAAGTATGAACAGGAATAGCATCCTGAAGTATGAATTTACGGCCACTCCGCCAAAGATGAATATTGTTCCTATGAGGAGGCTTATGACAAAATTACCGGATAGCCCCTTTTTCTTGAGTGATGTTTCGTATGCAATGAGAAGGAAAATTGCGGCCAGAACAACGGACATAGCTATGTATGATATAAAGAAGGATATAACGGCCGCTATGGCGAAGAGCAGTACTGCATATACCTTTGCCGTCCCTATGGCCATTTTCCCTGTTACTAAAGGCCGGTTTGGATGGTTGAGCCTGTCAACCTCTACATCGACAATGTCGTTGACGATATTCCCTCCCGATGTTACAAGAAATACCGATAGGGCTGCGATGGTAACCTCAAGAAGGTGGAAGCGCATTGCATAGCCTATGGCTATAAAGGCGGATATGTAGGTCGAAAGGAAGCCCATGATGCCGTTTATGGGCCTTATGATTGAAATGCTGGACATCTGGCAAATGAACCTTAATCATTATATTATTTTTTTCATTCGATCAGTACCGTTAGAATAATATCTGAAATTCATGCTTACCTTTTTTCCGCCGGCCTTCCGGGGTTTCATTGGAACCGTGTCTCTTCGTTCTATTTAACGGATGCCATGGGAATGCCGGACCTGCGGATCATTTTAAGGATATTTGCCCTTTAAAGCGGTTATCACGGTTGGGTGTCATTTTTCTCTCCTCCGGGCCCCTTTCCATCCTTACCGTAGCTGGAAACAAGCGAGATGAAATCCCTGTAGGGAATATCAGTTTTTATTCCAGTCCACGAAAAATTTGTCCTTCCAGCCGTGAAGCCCATCTCTTTTATATTCCCGATTACGGAATCTATGGGAGGAATGCTCATGGAAAGCGATGAAGAGACATACGTCAGGTCATAAAAGAGCAGGCGGTTGTCGTTCAGCATTCTCTCGAACATGCCGGCATATTTTCCTGAGCGGGCCAGGTCCTTCACTATTTCCGGATCGTTTATTCGGCCGATCCATACCGGGCCCTCCTCCATCGTTCCATACGATTCGTCTATTATGTCGCCCTTCCGGATTATCGATACGTTCTCGAGATTGCTGTCCGCCCTTCCGGTGCCGTTGCTTATCCTGAAGAATATCCTGTAGTAATGCCCGTGCCATACTGACAGAACCGGGAAAGCGGCACGATCAAGGGCCGCCGCCCTCCTGGCAACATATGCGCAGAGAAGCCTTACACCCATCTCATGCCTGTATACATCGTTCCTTATATTCGCTTCATACCTGCGCCTTGTCTTTTCAGGCGTTGATCCCGTAAGAGAAGATAGATCGGTTGCAGTTATGCCTATGTATCCGTTCCTCCTGACCTTCAGGATCGCCGGATCGAGGAATGGCACGACCGATCCGTATGGATCGATGTCTATGAAGTCGTAGAGTCCTGACGAGACGGCACAGAAAAAATCCGTATTTAATATCCGTATATCCGTTCGATTCATTTTCGAATTTGCGACTATCGATTCGTAGGATCGTGTATCATTTTCAGATATGGTAACTTCAGAGGATGTTTCCAGGGCAACTCTTATGCCGCGTATGCCCGATCCTCCGAAACCATCCAGGAATCTCCTTATGCCGGCGTAACGGACAAACATCACCGTTATATCCCTGTTCAGGACCTGGTCACTGTTATAAAAAACCGCCCGTTTCTTCCCGGGACCGTGAAAGACTTCCGGTACGTCTATTGTCGCAGATCCTTCCTCGATCCTCATTCCTCACCCTTGAGGACACGCATGACCTTGAAGGGGAGTATGTTCTTGTTTATCGGGGTTATGTCGAATACCCTGACGCCTTCAAGGCTCTTTATCTCCTGGAGAACTGGATTCCTTGATCTCTTGTGAAGTGTTACGATAAGTGGTTTTCCGCATTTGAGTGCTTCCTCTATCTCGGCATGTACGTTCTTTGTTGTATTCTCTAGCTTTCCAACTTCGTCTATAACTATAACATCCGAAGTTTCTATGGCCTTCTGCAGGCTGGGTATCAGGATTTCCTCCAGAAGCCTCGTGTCAACGCCAAGCTTGTCTATCTTCACCCTGGAAACGAAGGATTCGTCACAGAATTGCGCCTTTTTCCTGGTATTTATGTCCTCTATCACGTATCCGGTTATCTTTCCATTTTTTGAAACCTTTGATATAAGTACGCCCTGAACATTCATGCCGTCTTTCTGGAGCATATCTATTATTTTCTGCAGCGCTTCCGACTTTATTGATCCGACAGGGCCAGTTATTCCTATTTTTATAGCCAAGTCTATCACTCGTCCAGGTACATGAGGGGGTAGTCCATTTCTTCGACATATTTCAGGTGTGCTGAAACCTCCGAATCTTCATATTTGACCTTTATGGACACATCAAGCATTTCTCCTGACAGCGTGAGGTACTTGTAAACACCCGGCCTCTTATTGTTGGCATAAATGTTTATCCTTACGCTTGCATCCGTAACAAATGGCTGTACCATTATGCTCTCCCTTATAGCATTTTCCAGTGAAGCAACACTTGTCTGGTTAAGCGGAATTCCCACATACTGGTGATAAACTGTACCCAGTTTTATGCCTGCTTCAAAAATCGCACGTTCCCTTGGTGTACACTTAAAATATTGGACTGCTGGATCTTTCATTATGCATGTAATCGCATATTTATAAATAAATAATTCCAATTCGTAACCGAATATTTAAAATTAAGCGATGCGCTTTTCAAGAAGATTTTTTACCCTGATGAAGAGCGGATCTGCTGATATTTCCTTCCTTTCCCCGCATTTCAGGAGATCGGCGACGAATGAATCTGGATTCTTCCTGTACTCGATTATCTTGTTTATGCTCTCCTCAACAAATTTCATCTCATTCTTGCTTATTTCCACAACCTTGAACTGCGGATTCCCGGTTCTTATGTTACCTGAAAGGTTCACATAAGCAACCGCTGTTTTTACTCTTTTCTGGTCGATGTCATTCTGCATGGCATACAGGAATTTGTAGAAATAGAGCTGCTTGTAATGCCTTGGCATTCCGTTTTCCCTCCTGTCGGTCTTTAAATCCACTATTATTTCAGAATCCCCGTTCGTGAACACTTCGTCTGCCCTGCCGTACAGATACAGCGGGATATCGATATTCAACGCCTTCCTGAACGGAATCCTCATTTCATACTCTGTGAAAAGCGGCTTTGCGGAATATTTCTCAAGCATATACCTTTCGACGTTCAGGACATTGTCAAAAAGCGGCCTGTCCTCATCCGGTATTGAAGCCGCTTCTAGCTGCCCGGTGAAATGCAGTTCTGCGTACCTGTGTATTCTGGTTCCCCTGTGAAGGGCGGGAGTTCTCGGGTTGATGCCTAAAACATTTTTTTTCAAGAATTCAAAGGGATTTTCAATGCTGTCCATCAGTGTGAATGATACGGCGCTTATTGATCTGATCTTCCTGGCTATTGTATCGTAAAGCCATTCATCATCCTCGAATATCTTTTCTGCATCCTTGAGCCTGTGATTTACAAATGCGATATATGATTCGAAATATCTGTTGTATTCATCCGGGATGGCTGTTCCGATGATCCTCGCATGCGATTCTGACATGGAATTCTCGTACTTTTCAGGCTTGTCCGTTACTATGTAAAGGTAATTCCTCGGCCTTGTCATTGCAACAAAATCCACTCTGACGCTCTCATCCCTGATCTCGTTCCTGACATCTATCCCCTTCACGGCGCTTATTACCGAATAGGAAACAGCATCAACGAAACTCATTTTCTGCCCGTTTTTCGGAAAATAAATCACGGCATCAAACTCAAGCCCCTTTGCCTTATGGACCGTAGTTAGCGTTATCTTTGATCCCCTGTCCACCTCATCCATTGCCTCTTCACATACGCGGAGATAGCTGAAGAAGTCCTCCCTGGAGAAGGCCTTAAAATAATCGAAGTATTCTCTTATATTCTTTAATACTGCACTGGCTGCCATGAAGTAATCCTTTCCAAGCATCACGGAAACAGGCAGTATCTTTTCCATGAACACTCTTTCCAGGCCCTTTATGCTCGTCATATCGCTGATATCCTGCTTGAATTTCTTCAGGAGATCAAATGATCCGAGGGATGAGTTGCTTGTCTCAATGCTTTCGGATAATTCAAAGGCTTCCCTCAGCGAATAGCCGGAAAACGGTGTGTAAAGCGCTGCCCTTATCGTATCAGGGTCATCGTAAAAATACATCCTGAGAAACGCCAGCACCTCATCCTTGGCGCGGCTGTTTCCACTCGATATTGCAGTTGAATTGTATTTCACGCCATTTTTATCGAGAATTTCTGAAATTTTTATAAGCTGTTCGTTTGTCCTCGTGATTATGCCTATGGAACCCGCATCTTCCGGAACATTTTTGAGTATCTGCATGACGTCACTGGTTTCACCTTCATATATCCTTACGGGAACACCATCCTCCTTTTCGCTTTTAAGATCCTGGATCTCTTTTTCATATTCCCGGAAGTTTGAAATTCCGGATTTGAAGAAAATTTTTGCATATTCAACTATGCGGCGTGTGCTTCTTCTGTCAACGCTAAGGTACCGTTTTTCAACGTCCCACGATCCTGTAAGCCTCTCAAAATTGTCAAACCCGCCGCCCTGAAACCCAAAAATAGACTGCTTCCTGTCGCCGACTGCAAAGATGTTATCGGACGAATCCAGTGCAATCCTTGCCTCGAGGTCGCTGACATCCTGCAGCTCGTCTATGATCATGTACTGAAATTTCTTTCCGTCATAAAGGGAAAAGAAACTGGAAAGCATATCGTTGTAATCAATGGTTTTCGTTTTTTCCTTCTCGCTTTCATATGACTTGAAAATATCTATGAAGTACCAGTAGAATTTTATAATCTCATCTTCACTTACGTTATTTATACCGGATTCCCTGTAAATACGCCTCAGTTCATCGATTATTTTTGGATTGTAAAGATCCGATACCCTGATACCATAACTTTTGAGGTACCTTATCGCATTTTCAATCTTCGGCACCATTTCATCTGCAATGTAAGAAAACTCATAGTTGAAGACTTTCTTCATCATGATCTCATCGAGTATCACCTTTCTAAGGAAGTTGTTCGACGTCAATCCGTAATTAGCAGTTTTCCTGAGGATCGAATAGGCATAGCTGTGGAATGTCCTGACGTTTATCCTGTTCCGGTCTATCTTTACGTTACTCTGATCAGCATTCCTTATTATGCTTTCCCTGAGGTGATCGACAGCCCTGTTGGTATATGTTATACATATAATGCCGTCCTGGCTTATGCCATCGCTTACAAGTTTTATGTAAAATTTTGAAAGTTCCGTAGTCTTGCCAGTTCCAGGCCCAGCCACTATCAACGTTGCCCTTGACATTTCAACCATTTACCGTATCTGTATAGAATGCAAATAACCTTAAAACATCTTTCATTCTTAATCGTATACGCACGGATGAAATAAAAACAAAAGGTCCTTTCCCTTACCCTGAAAAACGGGTTGTACAAAAATTAATTATATGTTATTCCATAGTAACATATGATAGGGAATGATTTCCAGCTTCTGAACTGGCTTGACACGTACAGGAAAACATGCAGGTACAACCTTTCGAACAGCGGTATGCCAGAACCTGATCTCAGGAATTTTGGCATAGATGTTTCATATGACCATTTTCTCTCGTATAATGGTGATATAGAGTATAATCTTAAAAGAACGATCGCAAAAATGTACAGGTGTGAACCGGAAAATGTACTTCTCACCATCGGGGGATCCGAGGCAATATTCATAGCCAGTGCCTTCCTGTCAAGGAAATCACGGAAAGTGTTCGTTCCTCTTCCGGAGTATGAGCCAATGTTCCTTTCTCCAGAATTTCTTGGCATGGAAACGCATAAGGGTGAATATTCATCGCTTAAGGGAATGATCGATGCCGATTCTTCTGTGGCCTTCACATCGCCGAATAATCCCACAGGAATGGTATCGATAGGCGACGAAATTATCTCCTCTTCAAAGACCGCACGTTACATTTATGTGGATGAAACTTTCAGGAGCTTCTCCTTTTCAGATCATACTGGAACCCGGTTCGATGGGACTGACAGGATTATAGTTTCAAACACAATGACAAAATTCTATGGTTTAAGCCTCCTCAGGACGGGCTGGATAATTGGTTCTGAAAAGAACATAGAAACAATGAAGGAAATCAAGAACCTGACAAGCATAGTGAATCCAAGGTATTCACTCTGGATTTCCGATCAGGTCCTGAAGAAGCATGATGTTTTTGCGGAAAGGGCCAGAAGGATCGTTTCAAGAAACAGAAAAATGGCCATGGAATACCTCGAAGGTATTGCGAATACGTCATGGAATGACCCGCAGGCCGCGCCATTCGGGATCCTTGAATACAGGAAGAACATGGATTCCGTCTCATTTTCAAGGATAGCCGCTGAAAAATACGGAATCCTTGTTGGTCCCGGATCGTTCTTCGGGAAGGATAAATCTTTCAGGGTATGCCTGACCTCGGAGGATGATTCCATTGCAGGTGCCCTGGAAGAGCTTTCTAAATTTTTGAGGAACGAACTCTAATCCCGAAAATCATTTACCCTTTTTTAATACAAATCTACGAAATTTACATGGAAAGTAATAAAATTACTTCACGTTACTATACCCTATGCTTAAATCCATGAAATCCGCCTTTTCATTCTTCACGATAGTTCCACTGGGCCCATCAGGTTTTACCGGGGGGATGATAGCTTATATCCCCCTTGTTGGCATCGCTGGAGGCGGGATATCTGCATTGATCTATTTCCTTGTATTTCCCCTTTCAAGGTATTTAGCATCGATCCTGGCGATATTATCGATACTACTTTTCAACGGCCTGAACCATGTGGATGGGGTTATTGATACCGGGGATGCCCTCATGGTCAGGGATCCCGAGAGAAGGAAGGAGGTCATAAAGGATCACAATACAGGATCAGGCGGGCTATTTGCCTTCTTCCTTTTTTATTCTGTTCCGGTGATTGCCCTCTTCTCATTTTCAAGATTAACCGGGACAGCCGTGGTTTTTGTGGCCGAGGTCACCGCAAAATCAGCCATGATGATCTCGCTTTACAATTCAAGGCCCTTTACTGACGGTCTCGGCAAGATTTTCATAGAATTTTTTAGGAAAAGAAAGATAGCCTATACGGTGGAAGCCGTTTTAATACCTTTTCTCCTTTCCTGGATGTTTTCTGTCTTCATGTTCCTGCCCATATTTTTTACTTTCATCGCTGATATCATAGTCAAGAGGAGGTTATCCGGAATCTTCAATGGAATAAATGGCGATGTGATTGGCTTTATAGGGGAATTTTCAAGGATGGCTTTCATACTTGCGGCGTTCTTCGTGTTCTATTATATAAGGGTATCAACATATGACATTTTTTCGAATATTTCATCATTGCTTGTATCTGCCGGTATCGTCCTGTTTTCCCTCATGAAATAGGGAAATTCCCTTTCAAAATCCTCAATATCCCCTGAATTTCCAGCGACAACTGCGCAGTGTTCCGTTTCCGGCTTTATGCCTGCTCGTGATACCGCAAGCGATATCTGATCCGTAAAACCCAGGTAAAGAAGGAGGAGTATCCCCGGTTCCCTGAACCTGCTCGTGGATCTTTTGCGATCCACCCTCATCATTGCAGACTCTATTTCCGTTTCCGAGTACACGTTCTTTACGTCTACGATCTGAAAAAAATCATTTGCTGAATTTATAAAATTTATTATTCCCTTAATATCAGGAGGGTTTAAGATCTTAAAATATTCGATCTTATACCGCATTCTTTCCTGCCCTTGCGTTGGAACTTCTCTGTGACGGGGTGATGACCTTTGCGCTGTTTAACATGTTCGTGATCTTTGAGAACAGCTTCTCCTTTTCCGGAGAGCTGATCAGGGCGGAATTCAGAACGTCTTCAATCGTCCTTGCCGGTATTATCTGGATCTTGTTTATATGATCTGCGTCGAGTATTATGTCATTCATGTTGAGTTCCGGAACTATGACCTTTGTCATTCCAGCTTCTATGGCAGCTTCCACCTTTGCAGTTACACCGCCTACAGGCAGGACGTCTCCCCTGACGCTTAGCGATCCGGTCATTGCCACGGACTGATCGACTGGTATGTTTTCTATTGCTGAAATAACCGCTGTGGCTATGGAAACACTTGCAGAGTCTCCCTCAACCCCCTCATATGTCCCGACAAACTGTATGTGTATGTCCATATTTGCTATATCCTTTCCAGTTATTTTCTTAAAGACTGCTGAAACATTGAGGACAGCTTCCTTTGCTATATCACCTAATTTTCCTGTGGCAATCACATTGCCCTCTCCGCTGTGTTCGGCGGGAGTTATTTCAGCCACTATGGGAAGGACTACTCCGGTGTATTCAGCCATACCGGTATCTGCCCCAACTACAGCAAGTCCGTTTACCATTCCTACCTGGCTCCCCTCAGTCCTGAATGTTTTGTATATCTTCTTTATTTCCACGGATTTATCGGCTATCTGCTGTTCGAGGGGCTTGCTCAGTGATTTTGCTGCCAGTACCTCGCTTGCAGAAACCACATTTTTTTTCTCAGAAACAGCAATATCCCCTGCAACCCTTACAAGGCCGCCGAGCTCCCTCAGCCTGAGGGTGAGCTTGTTGCGCCTTCCTGCCCTCTTTTGGGCCTCCTTTATAACTTCTATGATCGCTGATTTATCAAAATGGGGTATCTTTTTATCTTTTTCGACCTCCTGCGCAATAAACTGAACCAGCTTTTTCCTGTTTTCGTCATTGTCATCCATATAGTTGTTTACTATAACTTCATAACCGTATCCCCTGATCCTTGATCTAAGTGCAGGATGCATATTCCTTATTGCATCGTAGTTTCCGGCAGCCACAAGGACAAAATCGCATGGAACGGGCTCGGTTTGAACCATAGCACCTGCGCTCCTTTCGCTCTGCCCCGAAATGGAATACTTCTTTTCCTGCAGTGCCGTAAGCAGGGCCTGCTGATCCTCAAGACGGAGAAGGTTTATTTCATCTATGAAAAGCACACCCTTGTTAGCCTTATGGATATTGCCGGCCTCAACACGTTCGTGAGCTGGAGTCTCAAGCCCGCCTGACTGGAAAGGATCGTGCCTGACATCGCCAAGAAGCGCACCGGAATGCGTTCCCGTAGAATCCACAAACGGAGGTTTGTCGTTGGGATTATGCGATACGAGAAGCTTGGGCACCATTGCTTTTTCGTTCCTGATGACCGGATTGAATGCCATAGCCATATAGAGGAATGCCGCTGCCATTATTGCGAAGAATATTAACGTAATTGACTTGAGAACGATTGCTGCTATTATGCCAAGCAACACGACCGAGAATATTATGAACATTATACTTCTTGAGCGGTCCTTCTTTTCCCTTTCAGCCTTCAGCTGGTACTGCCTCACGATCTCCTTGCCCTTTCCTGCAGGCACGGTTTTAATTTTAGGCTTATTCGGATCTTCTGGATTTGGAAAAACAAGGATATCCTCCAGTTCATTTTTTGGAAGGAAGTCCACCATTGATTGTGCAAGCATTGATTTACCGGTTCCCGGATCACCTATCAGTATGACATGCCTTCTCTGAAGCGCGGCTTTCTTTACTATATCACCCGCTTCATCCTGGCCAACAACCTGATCAAAAAGCAATTTGGGAACGTGTATATCCTTTGTTGTCTCTATATCCAACTTGTTTACCCATTCCTCAACGCTTTCATTATTTTCTTCCACGGTATCATAATTAAAATTTAATAAATAAGCCTTTCCTAATTTTTAATCACTAAAATGACGGGCATTTTTTAAAATAAGGATGAAAAATATATGATTATATATGAATAGATATTCTATTTATTTACTTCGGATAAACCACATTTTTCCATTAATAATAAAAATAGAAACAATATTATAATTAAATTTTTAATAAAAACTGTAATTCAAAATAGGGAATAAAGTTGTCAAATTCAACCGATTTCAACGGTAAAAACTTTTTTATCGCTGAACATGGCCTTTATGTTTCTTACTTCCTCAAGTATCTCTGGATTGACCTTGAAATACTTGAATCCATTTCTGGACTGCTCCACTATTATTAAGCCAAGGCCTATAAGAGATTCTTCCCCTGTATACCTGACGCCTAACCCCTCAAGACATCCCTTGACGTTGGAAGGATCTGATTTCACGGCCCTGGAGATCTCTGAAAGGTATGACCTGTAAGGGTATATTGAAAGGAGGTAGAAAAGAACCTTTCTTCTTAATTCACTCCTGTTTAAGGATCTGAGTATGTTCCCATCAATCATCGGTTCCATAATGAAGTATGATATTATGAGTATTTAAATTTTTTTGGTATGTGCTTCCGTACACCATGAAGATCCGTTGAAACATTCCGCCGGTCTTTGCGATAAGGTCTTCCGGTTGATTGGCCGGTAAAAAACGGGGTATTTCCAGAAGATTTCTCTGAAAATCCTAAATTCCCATAGTATTAGGCACTATGACCCCTATCTTTTCGAAAAGAGCTTTCTGATCCTTTGTTAGCTCCTGTACCACTATCTCATGATCGAAGACCTTGCACTTCAGGTTCCTCAAAATATCGAGGGATATCT
>JAVRLU010000023.1:0-18196 GCA_031961165.1 Thermoplasmataceae archaeon | reverse complement strand
CGGGGAATCCAGAAGGGAACCGAATTTTCTCACTGTACGTTTCTTACTCTTCATAATGGAATACGATAGATCAATCCCTTTTCCGCTAATATGTATTCCTCTTTAGGCTTCTTCCGGCTTGCTATTTCCAGATTAAATATATCCATGCAGGCATTCTATTGGATGCGAGGGATACGAATATTTCGTATATTATATTTGAAAGAGGTGGATTCCTTATCCTCGTAACACTGACTGCATTATTCTTTTCTTCCGATCCTTTCATGTTCTGTTGTTTTTCTTCCGTGTGACTCTGATATCCTCTCCATCATGAACGATTTGAAGTTCGTGCTTCATCGATAGTGCCCTCTTCACTGATCCGAAGGCCTTGATCCATCGCCACTATCCCTTTCGGGTTGCCTATCTGGATTAAATTCCTTTTCGCCCCGCAGCAGTTGCATAAGAATATTGTGATTTCCAATGGTTTTTTAGCACTCCACCCACATCGCAAGATCAGCGGCTTTCGTGATCAAATCATCTGTAATTTCAATGCAGAGGGAAATTTATCCATATTGAACGAATTTTATTTCACTTGATTATGATAGAACATACTGATGAAGTATCTGTAAGCAATGGATGAAGATTAACCCCTATAACAATAAAACATCATGATTGTTTAGGAAAGTATTTTTTTAAGGTATCAATACCGGAACAGGAAATGTAAAAATGAAGACCAGTTTATCATATTCGACTATTGCAACTATTGCCCTGATTCTTGTGGTAACTTTCCTTATGCGAATGACTACGAATATGCTTATGACATCGATACCAGTCTATTCAAAGTTTACGATTCTGGCATCAACTTTTCTCACCGGCATACCGGTTTCAATGTATTCTGTCGTAGGCATGCTTTCAAACCTGTTCATAAACGGGAGAATAAGGTCAAGGAGCATAGGCATAACTATAGCATTTGCGCTTCTTGGGCTCGCACTGATGCTGCCTCTCTACTATTTTTCAAACAACATATGGGAAGTCATAGCAATATCAGCCGCCGGCGGTATTTCCATGGGGCTGGTTCCACCCTTACTTCTTACGCTCATATCACTTTCGTACAGCGAAATACGTGATCATGTCCTCGGTTTTTATACATTCGCGCTCTCGCTCAGTTTAATAGCGGGAACATTTCTTCAGGCCTACCTGCTTTCAGACATCAGGGTGCCAATCAGGCTGCTGTTCATCTATTTCTTTCCGGTTGCCGTTCTTGCAGCGCTTTCCATGTTCGTGCTTTCCACGAGGCTAAAAATCAGCGAATCGGAATCGAGGAAGAAGGTCTCCACCATGGAAATCCTGCACACCATTCCCCTGCTTTTCAAGAACAGGGGATTCAGTTTCGGCTTCTTTGGAAATCTTACATATTCATTTCCTTTCATAATAATATTGACGTATGGAAGCCTTCTGGCCAATAAGTATTCGTCCATGCCGCCTTCAATGTTTTTCTATGCTCTTACTGCATTCTTCTTTGTTTCAATGATCACAAGGTTTATAATTGCCTTCAAAACGCCAAGAAGACGTTTTGGGCTGATGCTCATCTCGCTTGCGGCTACAATCATAGGCTTCAGTTTTCTAATATTCAGCGATAGCATCATCTATTTCTTTCTCTCGATGATATTTCTAGGTTTTCCCCACGGTTCTATTTACCCGCTCGCCACAATGTCTGTCTCATCCTCGGTTCCGCGTGATCAGATATCCATAGCATATGCAACGTTCAACATCATATTCAACATAGTTGGATTAACCCTGCCACCCATTTTTGGTGCCATAGCAGAATTTACCAGCTTGAGGTTCGCAATGCTACTGATGACGGTACCGATGGCATTTATTGCATACGAATCACTGAAAAACGGAGAACTCCCGCATTCAGGTTTCGATCAGAGAATAAGCAACGAGAAGCATCGAGAATCATAACGGTGTATGCCGTTTCAGATCTCATAAATTTTTATAAGCAAATAAATAATGTGATCCTATGGGATCATCTGAAGCATCCGGTTTCTATAAGAAGAGCGTGGAGGAAAGGCTGGAATTTGTAAAAAACTTTGCCTCCCTGAGCGATGATGATATTAAAATTCTCAGAATGACAGGTTCTCTCGGTATTGATAGGGCCGACAGGATAATCGAGAACGTAATCTCCACGATTGAGGTCCCGATGGGCATAGCTGTGAATTTCCTAATCAATGGCAAGGATTATCTGATACCGATGGCCGTTGAGGAGCCATCAATAATCGCAGCATCATCCAATGCTGCAAAGGTAGCACGTGTAAAAGGCGGTTTTTCTGCTTACAGCACGGATCCTGTTATGATAGGGGAAATACAGATCGTGGGACTGAAATCTCTTTTCCAGGCAAAGATGAATATTCTCCTGAATAAAAAGAAACTCATCGATATGGCGAATACAAGAAGCCATACACTTTCAGCCATGAATGCAGGCGCAAAGGATATAGAGATCAAGGTATATGAAACGCCATACCCGATGATAATTCTGCATCTCCTGGTAGATGTGCGTGACGCAATGGGCGCGAACACGGTTGACAGCATGTGCGAGTACATAGCTCCTGAGGTCGAGGCGCTTACAGGTGGCAGGGTAAATTTAAGGATCCTCAGCAATCTCACCAAATACAGGGTTTCGTATGCAAGCGCAGTCTTCAGCAGGGAAATCCTTGGCGATCAGCTGATAGACAACATAATTGAGGCAGATAAGATGGCAAGAGTAGATATATACAGGGCAGCCACAAACAACAAAGGTATCATGAACGGTATAGATGCTGTGCTGCTTGCGACTATGAATGACTGGAGATCGGCTGAGGCGAATGCCCATGCATATGCGGCGCTATCGGGTTACGGACCTCTTGCCAGGTATGAGAAGGATGCTGAAGGAAACCTTGTTGGATATATCGAGATACCAGTATCTGTTGGCACTGTGGGTGGCACAACAAAAAGTGTCGAGAAGGCGGGAATAGCCATGAAGATTCTTGGCGTGAAAGGAGCAGAGGAATTTTCACAGGTTCTTGCGGCTGTGGGCCTTGCCCAGAACTTCTCAGCACTCCGTGCTCTTTCCGGTGAAGGGATACAGCGCGGTCACATGGAACTGCACGCCAGGAACCTGGCAATGTCCGCGGGTGCATCCGTGTCTGAAGTCGATCGTGTCGTCGGGAAAATGATTGAATCAGGCGATATTTCGTTAACATCGGCTAAAAAAATCATAGGTGAAATCAGGGCAGAATGAACTGCAAGAGATTACAAAATTATCTTTGTAATTGTATAGATGCCGGATCAATTAAAATAAGCCTGAGGAGGGGATCGTTTCCTGGATAAAATAGAGAAGTATTCTTAAGATAGATTCGTTATATTGGGGTATATCTATTATTCGAAAGAGATCGGACCTGCAGGGACAGGTCATCGATATGCCTGGTAGGGACTGCATTTTCCTATATTTATAAAAGTATTTATTTTTTATTCATATTAGCGAGAAATTCTGATACAGCCCTGTTGAAGCCTGCAGGATCGTCAAGATAGCATGCATGATTTTTTCCTATATTCAGAAAAGTTGCGCTGCTGACATGCTTCAAATACGTCCTGTAATTCGATGCGCTGGATATTCTATCCTGTGACCCCCATATGAGCAGCGACGGTTTTCCATCAAGTATTTTTAACCGCTCTGATAATGGCGTTATACCGACTGCCCCGACAAGTATAAGGCCGGCAACCATGTCAGGATTGTTAACCGCAAAATCTATAACGGCGTTACCGCCCATTGAGGCACCAAGAAGTACGGCCTGCTCAATTCCCATAGAGCTCATAAAATCTTCAATAAAGACATCAAGGCTATTAAATTTGCCATCGTCTGATGATCCGTATCCTGGAAAATCTACCGATATTGCCCTCATCCCGGAGTTTGATATTGCTTCCAGAGTTCCGGTAGATTTCCACGTTTCAGCATTGAATCTTGATCCATGAAACAGCAGTACCGGTTTGCCTTCACCCGCTTCGATATAATGTATTTTCACGCCATTTACATCTATACTTTTGTCGTCCATGAATAGTAAATATACTTATCGGATAAAAACATCACTCAATGATAATGCGCCTTTATCCAGTTTGATTTTGATTTCTTCTTTTTTTTATTCTTTTTCTTTGCCATGCTTGTATATTATTTGATTCTATTTCACATTTTCTAATTATTGCTCATGTTCATGAATTTAGTTTTCGAATCATTTAATTATAAATTAGTAATGTATCAGACAATGTCATACTCTGTCTACTTGACGGTTATTGTTGCTTTTATGCTCTTAGCTGTCGTTATTGTTTTTATACTGTATACTGGCAGCCTTAAAAAGAAAATTGAAAGGCTTAACAGGCAATCCGTAGCGACAATGTCCGAGGCAAACAGCATAAGAATGGAGGCAATAAAACTCAGGGAAGAGGCGCAAAGGCTTAAGGAGGAATTAAATCAGAAGATTCTAAACGCACGCAAAGAATCTGTACAAAAAAGCAGGGATGTCGTGGCAGGAAAGGTATCGGAACAGCTTGCGCCTTATTTTCCAGCTTTCAAATATAACCCCCGTGAGGCAAGATTCATCGGAACTCCTATTGATATAATCGTTTTTAACGGCATTGACAATGGGAATTTAAAAAACATAGTATTCATCGAAGTTAAAACTGGCAGTTCAAAGATGACTGAGAGAGAAAAGCTCGTGAAGGAGGCCATAGATTCGGGAAGGGTTTCATTTGAGCTTATGACGATAGACAATACTCTTGAAATCTCATAATAACCTGATAATTTTAAGGTTTAACATCTGCTTGAAAAATATTGTTATTTTGCATATTCTTTGCCATAAAATCTTGATTTTTATACTTCTTTGTTGCATTTCCTTTTTCATTAATTGCCTGCACGGTTTCATATCCTACTGGCACGCTTTCCGCATTAATGCAACGGAGGTTCCTGCTTCTTCGACAGTGCCTTCTTCGCCGATCTGGATTTTTTATCCGGTATCGCAACATCTCTTTTGAGTAGTTTATCAGGCGTGAATTCTCATGTGCCCTCACAACATTTTCAGAAATTCCCGCTTGGAGTAAAATCTCATTTTTTGATCACATGGAATAACTGAAATAAATAAATCTTTTTATATTCTACAATGATTTCATCTGTCTCCACCAGTATGGATAATTCTGAATAATCTCCATGCCTGGAAATATTTCCGCTATTCTGTCTTTCTTTACTATATGGCCAAAAACAACCTCTATAAATTCTCCGTCTTCAATATGAAAATCTGATACTATTTCATTGGGAATCACGATATAGGGCATTTCTATACCGCTTTCGTCCCTGTAACTTATGATCCTGCATATGGCTTTTTCGTTGATCTCTGCGTTCAATATTTTCGATTCGGGGTCATAAGCGCTGACAAAATCTGCGACTATGAATTCCTCGTTCCCTCCGGAAATTGAGGCATAGTTTGCTGTCTCATGGGGAATTCTCAGGATGATTTGATCCTTATACTTCCTGGCCATTTCAACCAGTCTTTCTGCCATAATTATACTAAATTAGTGTCATATATAACTATTTCTTTCAAAAAATGGACAATTTCATTTATATATGCCTTAAAAAAATAAATATTTCGATTTTAACATTAGATTTTTACATAAGGTTTAATAAACAGTATCGGAAATCCTGTGGAGTTCCCGTTTGATGAGATCAGTATTATCAGGGCATGGTATATCTCTGGATGATACATTGATATTGTTGGATTCATTTTCTCATATGCAGTTTTATTTATGTAAAGTTTATGAGAATAACTTTTTAGCGTCGAAGACGCATTGCTTATCGTAACAAAGTTATGAGGGTATTCTGTCTGGTTAAAGCTTGTTAAATTCAACCAGACACTTGTGGTATTATTCAGCGGGGATATATCATAGAGGTATACTGTACTTGATGAAGATTTCATTGAAAAATTCAGGTATATATATTGAGTCGTTGGAAGAAGATAAAACAATGGATAAGTAACATTTGTTGCAGGATTAGTGAAGTTTATACTGGGACTCAATTCCGGCGTTACATTGAGGAATCCGGGTGATACCGAAACGGTCGTTGACGAGGACGAATGCTCGATCGTTTCATAAGCAACTCCGCTAAACAGTATTAAAATAACTATTCCTATGGATATGGAAGCCTTTGATGAAAGCATACGGGGTTATTTTATAAGAATATAAAATGTTTTCTAATCATTAATTTACTAATTAACAATTGGATAAATATTTATATTTCATTGCAATCCGTCATTGATCTTAATGGTACAATACAAATGGGTTGCACTCTCCAACACCACGATTGGCGTCCTGATGGCGTCTATCAATGGGACCATAATGATGATCTCACTCCCGGCAATATTCAGGGGTATAAACCTGAATCCATTCTTATCATCTTCGTTCCAGTACCTGCTATGGATACTTATGGGTTACATGGTGATTACAGCTTCGTTACTTGTAACCGTTGGAAGGCTCTCGGATATATACGGTAGGGTAAGGCTTTTCAACTTCGGGTTTTTGATTTTCACCATAGGTTCGATACTTCTTTTCCTGACTCCCGGCAGGGGTACACAGGGAGCCCTCGAACTTATATTCTTCAGGATGGTCCAGGCCGTTGGTGCTGCATTTCTGTTTGCCAATTCAGCTGCTATAATAACCGATGCTTTTCCCTCAAGCGAGAGGGGAAAGGCCATGGGAATCAACCAGATAGCTGGGCTCGCAGGATCCCTGGTAGGCCTTGTTCTCGGCGGTATACTTGCAACGATAAACTGGCGTTATGTTTTCCTTGTTAGCGTTCCGGTTGGTGGCCTTGGAACCATATGGTCATATCTGAAACTTAAAGACCAGTCAATAAGGGACAAGAATGAAAAGATAGATATCGCAGGAAATGCCATATTTGCGGGTGGTCTTACACTTATACTTCTTGCGATAACCTACGGATTGATGCCTTACGGTTCTTCACCTATGGGATGGACAAGTCCATGGGTTCTCACGTCAATGTTTGTGGGAATCGCACTGATAGTAATCTTTCCGTTTGTAGAGCTTCACGTCGAACAGCCGATGTTTAACATGAAGCTCTTCAAGAACAGGGCATTTGCTACAGGGTCTTTTGCAGGATTCTTCCAGTCCATGGGTATGGGAGGAGTGATGTTCATGGTTATAATACTGCTTCAGGGCATATGGCTGCCCCTTCACGGATACTCATACACTTCTGTACCTTTCTGGGCCGGGATATATACACTGCCCATGATGGCTGGCTTTGTCCTGATGGGGCCTATCAGCGGAGCACTATCAGACAGGATGGGAGCTAGACTTCTATCCACAACCGGGATGGTTATAGGCGCTATAGCTTTCATACTCCTCGCAACATTTCCGTACAATTTCAGTTATCTTCCCTTTGCGCTTACACTCTTCTTAATGGGTATCGGAATGGGTATGTTTTCTGCGCCAAATATAACAGCGGTAATGAATTCCCTTCCACCCCATTACAGGGGAACAGGTTCCGGAATGAGGACTACATTGCAGAATGCCGGCCAGACCGCAAGCATGGGAATATTCTTTTCCGTCGTTCTTATAAGCCTGACATCACTTCTTTCAAAATCGTTCAACACGGCACTTGTATCTGCCGGTGCGCCTATACTGATACCGGTGTTCGATAAAATACCTGCAACTTCAGCACTCTTTTCTGCATTCCTTGGTTACAACCCGATTAAGACCATATTCGGGCTTTTGCCAGCGGGGATTACATCTTACCTGAGTCCTTCTACCATTGCAACGCTTGAAGGTACCCACTGGTTCCCGACAGCCCTGGCACCGGCATTTATGACTTCTTTGCATGCCTCTTTCTACGCAGGAGCCGGAATACTTGCAGTAGCAGCAATTCTCTCGATATTCCGTGGCAAGAGATACATATACGGCGAAGAGTCTGGCGAAAAGAAAAACTTCGCTGGATCCGCATCAGAACCCTCTAAATTAAATGCAGGGACAGTGAAGAAAGAAACGGGCACTGATCCTCATAATGCCACGAACATGAAAAAACCTGAAACCCCGGAACAATTGAATAAAGTTCCGGATCCAGCTGCATCGGAGGAAAACAAAGCCCTTGAAATGGAGGTAAGAAATGATAAGCAGTGATGATGAACTTGTTGAACTGTGGCATCTTTCTTACAAAATTTTTTCACTTGGAAAGAAGAGAATGGAAGAATCCCTTGCAAGAATATCCCTGAAACCGATAGAAGCGAGAATCCTTTTCATCCTTGGATGCGATGATGAGATACCGATGGGAAGAATGGCAGAGATCACCAATGTCACCCCCGCATGGATAACGGGAACGCTTGATGAAATGGAAAGAAAAGGGTATATAACAAAGATCAGGAGCCTGAATGACAGGCGCATAGTAAATGTTAAATTGACCGAAGAGGGCATGTTAAAGCTTTCTGAGGGCCGTAAACTTTATGGTGAGTTCATTTCAAGTGTGCTTAAACCGCTTTCAGAGGAAGAGAGGAAAACGTTCAGGAATATACTTGAAAAGATGGAAAATATACTTTCTTAGGAATGTGATCAAAGGATGAAATTTACTGTTTCGGTACGGTCAGGTAAATCAGCCGTACAGTACGATGGCAACAGGATCATAATATCTACAGAGGAAAAATTCCGGAACAACATGGCAAACCGTGATATATTACGGCAAGTGTCTGATTTTTTTGAAATCCCGGAAAGCGATATAAGAATTCTATCAGGTTTTACCTCAAGAAAGAAACTTATTGAAATAAACCTCTATTGATTTATTTAAAGATAGCTGTATTTATTGTCATCGTCACTTTTCTCTTCTTCCTGTGGACCCGGTACATCTATAAGATCTTTTTCACTCTCTCCGCTATCCACTTTCTTTTCACTTTCTTTCATATCGGTTACGTAACCTCCTATGATACTGAAAATTATCAGGATTATGACTGAGCTTGGCACAAGGATAGTAAATGTATAGATTACACCGTAGGATGAATAGAAATAGGTCATCAGATTGGAAGCTGATACAAGTGAAGATGATGAAACCGGAACAAGACCGTAAAGAAGGTAATTACCAACGGATTTTATGATCCCGGATCTGAAAGGCATCATGGAATAGCCGAGCAGTATGAATATTGCCGATATTACGAGGGATGATATGACGGCCCTTTTGACATTTCCGGATTTTCTTCCGCCGAGGTAGCCGGCGATTGAGGCGCCAAATATAGGAAACCACCATAGTAGAACTGAGAAAATAAGCATGACTCCGATGCCCTTGCCCTGTGAGTAGAGGCTTTTATTCCCGTTTTTAACCTTAAAGATCCGAAGAAATGAAAATTTTCCGGAACCATTTTCCTTCGAACGGTTTGAGGGCATGATCATTGTCTGACAATAGCATAACGAATATTTTAAGTTATCGCTTAAGGATGCGACAATGATAGGACGTTCAGATAAAAGCGCATTCCTCCTGCTCATGTAATTGTTACGATCATGATGCAAGTATCTATCTTCTTTAGAAAGTCGGATTCAATTCGGTTTCAAACTGATAGTATGAAAATTTTTAGGCCCAGCTTTCCCGGGATAATAGTGTACGAAATTTTGTGTAAATATAAATCATGAAGCTTTCACTGCTGAAAGTTTCACGAAATAAAAAAGACACCTCTTTTGAAGATCAATACGGAGGTAAATAAGACATGGAAAACATGGATAAAGTAATATCGGAAGTTGCAGGGAGATCTTTAAAGGAATACCTTGAGAATTTGATGAATAATAAGAGGGAAGTATTCCTTGATGAGAATGGCGGAACTAAGAATGTTTTCTATACAAAAATGAAGGCAAGGATAGATGAAATCGTGGACCTGGATGTTTCAGGTGATCGTTAACGAACGTTCATGTCTGCTGTCTTCGAACATTATTCAAGATCCATCTGGATATACGATCTTATAATAGCACCCTATTTCAGGGGCATATCAACGTGTAACTATAAGAAATACTGCAGACAATATTCCAGAAATTTACACATAATTATGGACACTACGCTACGATCCGATAAGATGTATCTCAATTTTTAAAATTAATCTTCAAAATTTTTAATTTTAGCATTCTATTATTTTTTACAATGATCATCTTTTTCCCTAAATGCAGGTATTCATGATCCTACCTTTTCAGCCCTGTCAGAAATCTCGAGAAGGATGTTCATGAGATCATTGCTCGTTATTCGTAAAGGACCGGAGGCAGAATGAAACTCGTCAAAGAATGAAACGCCGTCATGCAGCAAACCATCGGAAAAGATCATTACCGGTACGGGATCACCGGAATGATCCCTCACGTTGCACGGTGTGCTGTGGTCTCCAGTTACGGCTACAACAAGCCTTCCAGATTCTTTCCTGAACAGATCGAATGAAGAATCGGCATCCTCTATGACCTGCCTTTTCAGGATCGGATTTCCGTCGTGTCCAGCGACATCTGTGGCCTTTATGTTCACAAGAACAAACGGGTATTTTTCCGATAATGATATGGCACTTTTGATTTTTCCTGAATAATTTGATCCAACGGTTCCTGTAGCGCCCTCAACCTCCTCGACATGCATCCCAAGAAGCCTGCAAAGGCCCTTCAGCCATGGAATGCCGACAGCGCATGCACCTCTGAAGCCATATTTTTCCTCAAAGGACGGAATATCGGGGACCTTTCCTGCACTCCTTATCAAAAGTTCGTTGCCCGGAAGTTTTCCATTCCTTGCACGCTCGATGTTTACAGGATGGTTTCCCAGAATCCTTCTTGCCTCCTTCAGGTACTTGTTGAGGATCTCTGATGTTTTTACCGCATCATGATCAAGCGCTTCTATTTCCCTTGCAGGAAGGTTTTCCTTATGCGGATCTGAATCCCCAACTTTATCCGACAGATATGGGCCTGATACCACGAGAGCCGCCCGGTGCTCCACACCGGCCCTGACCCTGAATGAATAATCGCCCATGTCTATGCTTATTGCCTCCGCGAGTTCTTCGTTTCCCTTATATTCACGGCCGGCCCTGCGATCCTTAATCATCCCGTTTTCTGATGTGGCAAAATTTGCCCTGAATGCAAGGTCACCGGGCTTGATATCCATTCCAAGCCCAAGGGCCTCGAACGGGCCCCTACCTGGATAGTATTTCTCAGGATCGTATCCCAGCAGTGACATGTGAGATGTATCGGATCCGCTCCTTATGCCGGCTGATATGGGGCTCATTAAACCGTTTATACCCTTTGAGGCCATGTAATTCATATTAGGATGGTATGCGGCCTGCAGCGGCGTTCTGTTTTCCAGTTCCCGGCACGGCCTGTCCCCGAGGCCGTCAAGTATGACAAGTACTATATTCTTCACATTTACTGATTTTTTAATGTATTAAAAGATTATTCCTAAATAATGAAATGCCGGATGGAAATTTTTCCAGATTCAGGGCTATGTAAAAAATCCTGTGAAACTGAAACTAGAAACGAAAAAATTTTAAATAAGTTAAGGCAATCCCCTTTCCTTATAAGCTTCCATTGCAGCGGTGTACGAATATGGCTTGTAACGGTCAAGAATTGGGATGTCGTCCCATGAAACCTGATTCATGAGATTAAGATACTTCAGTATTCCCTGAACTGCTATATCCGCATCTCTTACCGCGCTTATAAGATCCCTGTTCGGGTTGGTGGAATCCCCGCCTGTGAAAACACCGGGAATGGATGTCATGTTATACTGGTCAACTATGGGGTCGCCGTGATCGGTTAACCGAAGCTGCTTCGCGTATGATCCGAGAAAATCATAATCGGTTTCCTGCCCGGTCGCCTCAATTATAAGATCGGCCTTTACAGTGTATATCTTATCTTTTATGGGAACAGGCTTTGCCCTTCCCTTTCCACTGGAAACCATCTCGTTCTTCCAGTATTTCATTGCAACCACGCGGCCGTTTTCTTTCACATATTCAAATGGAGTAACTTCCCAGACATATTCTATACTCTCTTCCTGGGTTTCTTCCATGTCTTCGTCAGCGTTCATGCTGGGATAGCCAGGCCTGTCAACGTCCCTTCTTCTATACATTATGTATACGTGTTTAGCGCCAAGACGCAATGCAGTCCTTGATGAATCGTTTGCAGTGAAGCCACCGCCTATAATTATGACGGTATCGCCCACATCCATTTTAACTCCAAACGCTGATTTTTGAAGGAATTCGGTTGCATGCATGACGTTAGGTGCATCGCTCCCCGGGGTTCCAGTCATTCTTGGCTTATGGTTACCCACTCCCAGGAAAACGGCATCGTAATTCTTCATGATATCCTCGAATTTTATGTCCTTTCCCACAGCCGTATTCAAATGCACATTGACTCCCCTGGAAACTATGTACCCAATTTCCTTGTCAAGAACTTCCTGAGGGAGCCTGTACCTCGGTATGCCAGTCTTCATGAATCCGCCAAGTTCAGGTAGAGCTTCGAAGATGGTGGGCTTTACGCCCTGAAGCGCAAGATAATAAGCGACAGTGAGGCCGGCAGGCCCACCTCCAATTATGGCAATTCTCTTGTCTATAAATGCACGCCTCTGCGGCTTGAGTATCTGCCCGTAATCATTGAATTTGTCGGCAGCGTAGCGTTTCAGATGCCTTATCGCGATGGGGGCGCTCTCATCGTACATAACGCAGACATCCTCGCACATGTGGGTGCACACGCGTCCTATTATTGCCGGAAAGGGAAGAGTTTCCATAATTATACGTATGGTTTGTGCCGGATCCCCAGCAGCAGTGCTTCGTATATAACCGGATATGTCCAGGCTCGCAGGGCAGGCAGCTGAACACAAGTTACATCCGATGCACCTGCTTGCCTCGGCCACCGCTTCAGCATCCGTATAGTTCTCCATTACCTCGATATTAAAGGATTTTGATCTTATATCGGGTTCGTTCCTCTTTATTCTTACCCTTTGCGAGCTTAACATGTTATCGCTTCTCATTATGCCTTCAAAAGTAATAAATCTTGTTTTACGATCGTTGCTTCAAATATGGGGTATCACCAGCATGGCAAAGAAGAGGTTGAACAGAACAATTAAGCTGAGCACGATGTAAAGCTTGTTCTTCGTAAGATAAAAGGACAGAAATGCTATAACGACTGTCGATATTGGCGTGAAGACCAGTATCCATAGGCCTGTGGCTATGAAATATACTCCATCCAGGCTCATAAGCCCCTTTGGTATATTGCCAAGAAGTATTAACTTTGAATTGAGCGTAGAATGATAATTGGCTATCTGAGCCAGATCATACCCATAGCCGCCGTTTCTTATGAAGAGCAGCGCCACGCCGGTAATAATGAAGGCCATGCTTGCAGTAACGCCGATACGGAGAGCATAGCTTATAATAAGATCCCTGTCGAATTTAAACACCATCGCCATCACCTGCCTTCATTTCTACCTTCTTCATTGCATAGTAAACTACCACAATCGCAACAATTGATATTCCCAGGGAAATAGCAAACTGGATATCCGGTATTATATGTATCACATTTATCGTATATAAACCCTTGAGTACCATTTCAATTCCGAGAAACATCAGTATGGTGAAGAAAATCCATCTTATGCTCTTGTTAGAAATCCTGACAAGTATCTTTGCCCCGACAAAAGCGCCGATGACAACTCCTATGGCGGTTGCAGCAGCTATAAATGGTTCTATGTAGCCTGCGTACCAGTATATTGAGCTTCCGGTAGCCGCGGTTATGCCTATCATAAAATTACTTGACGTTGTTGTAACCTTCATAGGGAGATTTATTGCCCAGTCCATTCCTAGAACCTTGAGAGCACCGCTTCCTATCCCCAGCAATCCCGAAATGACTCCTGCAAAAAACATTATTATTTCACCAAGCCACCATCTTACTCCTGAGTATGGAACGTTCTTTTTTAAACGTGCATCGTAGTACGTCCCAGTTAACTGGAAAACCCTTGTGGTCCAGTCAGGTTTCCTGATTTTTGGGACTTCGTACTTTCCCCTCTGTATCGTTGGTATTAAAGATCCGAGAAGTACGCCTCCAAATATGACGTATATCAGCCATGAAAGATGATGATCATATATGAATACGGCACTGAGTGAACCTACAATTGCGCCAGTTGTTGTCGCGACCTCAAGGCCAACTCCGAGATGTATGTTTGCTATCTTTTCCTTTGCATATGCGCTTGCTGATCCGGCGGATGTGGCAATAGTGGATATCAGGCTCGCTCCTGTGGCGTAGATGATCGGTATTCCGTAGAAGAGGGTTAGTACGGGCACAAGAACGGTCCCTCCGCCGAGGCCGGTAAGAGAACCCAGCAGGCCGGCAAGAAATGAACCGCCCACTATCGAAAGGAATCTGATCAGGATTGCTATTATGGATAACATCCTTACGTGTATCGTTAATATATATAAATTTTTATCCTGAATCTATTTTCAAATCTGTTTTTTACTGAACGATTCTGATATGCATTATTTAAATATTAAATATAGAATGAATAAAAGAAAACATCTGCGGCGAAATACAGTCTTGAAATACAATATCCCGGATGCCGGAAGGTGCAACTTTAAAGGAAATACGTTATCAATATACTACGGCATATAATTATTTATAACATATATCGAATGCATGGTTTTTCAGCAAATCGCTGATTTTCAGGATCTGTAATTTAGTTTGAATGCCTCCTCTGAAACTCTTAAATCAGTTATTTCCCGATCGGTTTCCCGAAATGACATAAGATATCATGAAATCAGGAACACTGAACGGTCTTCCGTATAACTGCACCGTACATCTGGAAACCATAAATTACCACGATTAGCCTTCAGGACTGCTGTTTTATTGCTGAATTAAAAGAATTCAATGATAGGTATGAACTGCACTCATGATTTATGAAACATATCGTAGCGGAATGACAAAACTGTACATTATAAAAATATTTCTAAGTACGGGGGATATTCATTTTGAAACAAAAAAACGGTTTTCATTGCATTCAAAAATAAACTCTGATAAGGTTTTAAGTCACCGGTTTTAAAATGGTGCAGTCTGATCATTAGCACGATATATCTGCGGAATGCATTTATTAATAAAAAAGTATTATCATGCTATGGCGATCAGTGAAGAAGAAGTAAAGACTAAAATAAAGGAAGACCTCGAATCCAGGTACAAGAAGATATCGGAACTTTCTTTTGGAGTGCTGAAGCATGATGAGGATCTGCACGAGTACTCGATTCTTGCGCGATACAAGGTCAGAAATGAAACGAGGAATACTGAGTATTACCTTAACGAGGATGGCAAAATAATAAGACATTTTAATTTGTAAAGCTACATAATAATCACGTATCAAAGATCAGTGCAATAATTTTCCATCCAAACCGTAATTTTCTCCTGCGTTTATATTTGTAATCATTTTTCCATATATATAAACTATTTTAATTAATTTTAATTAATAACATTTATATTCAAGTATTGGTTTAAAATATTATGAAAATGTTTCCGGTTCTTCTGATCGCAGTTCTTATCCTTCTCATGGCTGCACCGGTTTATGCATCAGGTTACGGGACGTCAAGCGTTGTGCTTTCCACCAATTCCATAAGCGTTGACAGGGGTGCATCGACATCGCTGTCATATAAGGTTGATCTCGTTTCAGGCGGTACGTGGGGAACCACGCTCAGCGCATCCGCACCGTCCGGCATAACGGTATCGCTCAGCAACCCATCCGCTGATCCAACGTTTTCTGGTACAGCGACCGTAACAGTGGCATCATCAATGAAACCAGGCAATTACACCATCACCTTTACGGCAACAGGTGATGATCCATCCACTTCATCCGCGATGGTTACCGTCAGCGTGCTTAATGCCACGCAGGCCGGTGCTCCGCCCCCGGTGACGGTGGTGAAGGTCAATTATTATCCGTTTATTGCCGGAGGCTTCACCATAGCCTTTGCAATTGTTCTCGCCATCGTAGCCCTTATTTTCTTCAGGGATTCCAGCAAGATCCTGAGATATGCCGGTTTTGCAGTTTCTGCCGCCTCATCAATATATCTTGCAGCAACGGACACATTTCTCAGAAGCGTAGCTTATGATCATTATCTGGGACTGATTGCATACCTTGTTCTTGATATAGTGTTCTTTGCATTTACTCTGTCATGGAGATCTATTAGAAAGACGTCACTGTATGCCCTTGGCTTCGGAAATGTACTGATAATGCTTTTAATGCTTGTTGATGTTTTTGCAGGGCTTCCCGCAAGTTCTGTTTACAATGCAACGTCCTATATCGGCTGGAAATACCTATTCGGCCTCGGAACAACATCCATATCCACGGTTTCCGTATCCGCAGCATTCATAATCCTGTTCCTTTCCGCTGGATTGCTTGCAGGATCTTCACTGGCTGGAGCAAGGAATGAGAAATAACGGATGAATGCAAAAGAAAAAGTTTTAATCCACCTTCACCCTCATTTCAAAGTGAAGTACAGGGAATTCGGGAAGACGGGAATTAAAGTTTCTTCTATCGGCATAGGAACGTATTACGATATGAGATGGGTCGTCGGATCACGGTTTGGAATAAGACCCGATTATGAAATGAAGATCAGGGCTATTAGATCAGGAATAGAGGCAGGGGTAAATCTCATAGACACCGCCGAGCTATACAATACGGAGAGGATGGTGGCCCGTGCCATAAATGGCATGGAAAGGGAAGATCTCTTTATTGCTACTAAGGTATCGCCACAGCACCTCGGATATAGTTCCCTGAAGAAGGCATGCCACAGAAGCCTTTCGAATCTCGGCACAAAATACATTGATCTGTATCAGATCCATTTTCCAAACCCCTTCATAAACATGAGGGATACTGCCAGGGCCATGGAGGAACTCGTGGATGAGGGATGCATAAGAAATATAGGGATAAGCAATTTCTCGTTTGACAGAATGAAGGAGTTCATGTCGAGCCTGAAAAAATATACGCTTGCTTCAACCCAGATGAAATACAACCTAATCGATCGAACCATAGAGAAAGATATAATACCGTTTGCCCAAAAAGAGGGGATATCGATACTTGCATGGTTCCCTCTCGGGCACGGGAAGCTTGTTTCTAAGGATTTCTACGGTGAAAAGATCATGGAGACCATTCAGAAGGATCATCCGGGAATAACACCGGCGCAGATAGCCCTCAGCTACCTTTCATCAAAGTTCAGCAACGTGTTTCCGATTCCCAGGGCATCAAATACGGATCATACCATAGAAAATGCAAAGGCCGGTGATATTGTGCTTTCGGACGACGAAATAAGGATTCTTGAGTCCTTGAAATTTTGATTCAGGTCTTTAATTTTTTTTCCATATATTCTTTCAGGGCCTCAGCATTGCTTATTTCCGAATCCTTTGAAGAAAATACGAAAGTTATGTTATTATTGCGGGCGATATCGCGTATCCTGTTGACAATGGATTCCTTTGAATCCAGTTCCCTGAAATACTTCTCCCTGAAAACCGGCCATTTTCCGGGATCATGGGAATACCATTTTCTCAGTTCCTGTGAGGGTGCGATCTCCCTGATCCATTCATTGATAACCAGATCGGATTTCTTGAGGCCCCTTGGCCACATGCCGTCAACAAGTATCCTGTAACCGTCTTCAGGCGCTGGGGGATCATAAACCCTCTTTATTCTGATCATAATATTAACATTATTATCCACAATATAATATTATTCCCTATGGCCGGCTAAAACGGGTATTCAGGCAGATTCATGCCGATCGCAATAGCGTAACCATACAGGGCGCCGTTCGTAAAAATCTCAGTTTTCGTCAGATCCGTTATCAGATCCAGCGGAGATCGTCTTTCGCTGCCCGCCGGCCCATTCAATGTTACCGTTTTTTCAAACAGGTCGTTTTCTGGAATTCTATCTATTACCATAGCAAGGTAAGCATCCAGTTTACAGGCATTCTCATTGATACTTTTTTCTGCGGAATTTATATGTACGTTAATATCCGGTATTATTTCCATTTTGTATTGATCGTGAAGCATTTTTATTATTTTAAACCTTAACTCCTCAATTTTTACGTAATATGTCAAGGTTTATCTTTAGTTCATCGACCAGTTCCTTCGCCTTTTTTGGTATTTCACTTAAAATTTCCTGCTTTCCAAGATCGTATACCTTGAT
>JAVRLU010000022.1:0-18795 GCA_031961165.1 Thermoplasmataceae archaeon | reverse complement strand
TGCAACTGCACCCGATGTTATGACACCGGCAGCAGCAATCTTATCCAATGTCCCCGAATCGAGGACAATTGAGAGTGTCTTTGACATAACTATCGATTCGATATGTAGGGAATGTTAATAAATTTTTGTAAATTATTTTGAATTACTATATTTTAAGACTACCTATTGCCGATAAAGTTCATAAGTATACATAAAAAATCAAAATAAAACGTATTTAGGCATATTTTTTCCATTTATAGCAAAGAATCTTGCATAAATAGATTATATATCATATATATTATTTTTATATAAAGGTTTCAATCGAATATTCACGATTCGATATAACAGGGTTATGTTTATACAGTTTGTGTTTTCATTAGCGGGGGAATCATAGAACGATCTGTAACGTATCATTATTATATTTATCGTGCCGATTTCCGGATAATGTCGGCTCGGGCAGCCTGTCTTCAGATTTCATTGATTGTCATATAGGAACCTGAAATTTCAAATTTTCAAAAGAAAAGCTTGTTTTACGCGTTATTGATTACGGAAAATCCTTCATCTATGCAGCAATTAAGAATAACACATAAAGGTAACGAACAGTGATTTTTGCCATATCCGTTCGAAAAACGTTAAATATACAGAAATTATGATAATTTATGCTGGATCACATTTACGTTATACCGCACGGAGATGAGATAATAGATAATGAAAGGAAAGAGGATATTATAATGCATGACGCGATAGAAAAATATACACATGATGATAAAAGCGATTCTATAGTGATCATCAGCCCGCATGGATTGATCCTGGACAGAAATGTGGGCATACTTTATACCAGACATCTTAAATCTTATTACAGGACAAAAACAAAGATCCTGAGAAAAGAATACGAAAACGATATAAAACTGGCAGAATCAATATGCGACTTTGAAAAATGCGAAAGAGTAAGATATACAACTTTATCAGGCAACACGTTCTTTAATCTGGATTTTGGAACGGTTATACCCCTATCATTTTTCAGGATAAAGAATATCGTTGCCATAGGGCAGCCAAGGCTACTTTCCCGGGAAGATGTTAAGAAATTTGCCCAGCACCTGTATGAAGCGATTAATTCAAGCGAAAAGAACATAAGCGTAATAATAAGTGCAGACCAGGCCCATACACATTCTCCTGATGGCCCATACGGATTTTCCGATGAGGCTGCTACATACGATGAAAAAGTCAGAAAAGCCATAAACATCGGGAATTTTTCAGAAATAGAAGGCCTGACGGATGATTTCATAGACAGGGCAAAGCCAGACAGCTTCTATAATATGATAATACTGGACAGCCTGTTAAAAAATTCTGGAAAGCGGTTAAAAGTTGAATATTACTACGTCGCAAAATACTTTGGCATGCTATTCGCCCACGAGGTGTGATTTCAATCACGCACCACGCTTAAGTAGCATTTTTGCAGTAATGAAAATATATTTTATTTTATATCAGTATACAATAAATTGTCTTCAGATTTTTGGGCGCTAATCCGACAATTTCCTTTTCAGTTCCTCAATAAGCGATACGTCCTGCGGATCTACGTTCCTCATATTTGCAAGGTGGTATGTCACATAATCCCCATAGTGGACAAGATAGAGCATTCTCACAAAGTTACTATTTCCCATCGGCTCTATCATTCTGAATTCAGTGCCGGTTATCTTTCCGGTTATTTCTATGCGTTTTCTTATCCTGCTATCGTTGCTTGAGAATACCATAAAAATGAATTCGTCCTTACGGTAAGTATCCTTCAGGGGCATGGTATCGTTATGATTCAATTCGGAGAAATAATTTGAATATGCAATTATTTTAGAATTTTCATTGAACTGGGTTTTCCATCTGTATGCTATATTCCTAAAAGGCGAGCTCCCGTATATGACAGGTATAAGATTCTTTTCGTATATTTCCATTGCAAGATTTTTCATTTCGCCGTTATTCATGTCCATTTCTTCAAGAAGGTGGTATGCTTCATCCCTGTCTCCTTCAGACTGTGGAATAAAGGTATTTATAAGCGGCATCAGAAGGTATCCGATTGCGGACCTTGGCTGAAGGCCGCTGGGAATTATAATTGTATCATAACCCGATTTCGAGAGTTCACCGCCGGATGTTATTGCATGAACATGCGATCCCCTTTTCTTTGCCTCTTCCGCTGCAATCAGGGTCTCCTCAGTGTTCCCGGAATAGCTAACGGCGAAAAATTCGGTTTTATCATCCACAAAATCCGGTATTTTATAGTCATCAACAACAAAAACCGGCTCCTTGGTGTAAAGTTCTGAAAAAATTTTACCAGATATTCCAGAACCACCCATTCCGGCTACAACAATGTTTTTGTGCTGTTCAACTTTAAATGCTTTATTAAATTTGATCTGGTCCTTTAAAGTTTTCAGTTCCTCATCGAATCTCATACATCTTCATGGCATTTTAATATAAATATTGATTTGAATTTCAAGTAATAATATCGTTACCGGTTTCCTCTTCCTTTCCTTCTTTATTTTCTACAGGCGTATGTATTCCCTGTACTGATGAATTGCCTGGCGGAAGTATCTTTTCAATTTCATTTCTACTTATCGATAGAACTTCAGATATCTGCTTCACTAGTTCTATTCTTCTGGTTTCCCCGGGCGTTATAATAACATATTTCTGATTTTCCCTGAAAACATTATAGGGCGCAATCATAGGGATTTCCGTTTTTTCGAATTCAATCAAGCCTATTCCGAGCTTAAGCTCCAGATCTGTGATATAGTTTCTTTTTCCTCTGATTATCCATGAACCCGTTGATACATATTCTCCTGATTCTGGTGTTTTGCTTACCTGGCTTGGATATACCCAGTAAACGGTGCTTGAGGCTATGCCCGCCGGCCATGCCCGTGAAAAGGAAGCTGCAAAAATGCCGGCCTCCCTGAGTGTATTATCTCCTGGAAATGGCTTACCCTCTGATTTTATTATTGTACTTGGGGCACCGTATATATCTGCATGTACATATACATCACCTTCCTTTAAATGCTTCTTTACTATTTTTTCATTGGATTTGGCGTCTCTTCCAGCTATAACAAGGTATCCTTCACTTGAAAAGAACCAGTGATACGATTCGAACCAGAATATTTTCTTGCGCTTCTCCTCTTTCTTAACTGTATTTTTTATCTTCTCCCTTTCAGCATCCTCAATTGCTTTTACGGCGCCCTCTATCTTTCTTTTATATTCCTTAGATTCGTTGAAAAATCTGTTGGCATTTTCTCCTGCTGTTATTGCATAGGATATCTCAATATCTTCACCGCCTATGTTGATCGTAACCTTTTTATTGGCCTTATCTACCGGTAAACCATCCGGAAATTTTCCGTGATTTATCTCTTCGATAATGCCTGATACATATGGCAAATTAGACATTATCAATGTCCCATAGTTCCGGTATTTTTCGCTAATCTTCTTAAATTCCTCTATGCTTCTTTTCTGTGAATTTATCCTTTTCGTTATTGAATCTTCCTTTTCCTCGGATTTCCCGAGATTTTCAAATTGAAAGAGATAACCTGAATTGAGATTTTCAAATTCTTTATCCGGAGTTCCCAGATGCTGCATTAAAACCGGGGATACGCTTTCATCGTTTTTATAGTAATATGATTTATTTTTCAGGCTTTCGTCAAGAATTTCCTGAATTTTTTCCCTTATTTTCGGGTAATATTCCACCGCTTCTACGGCCTTTGTACTTTTATTTATTCCTGCCCTGGAAAGTACTTCCTCGGAAACATCCCCGCCCAGGTTAAATCTCGTTGCTATAGTTTGAACTACAGAAGCATTGCTGGATAACATTACTTGCTTCGCATCTTCGTCGCTGTATTCAAGGGGATTGATCATGGATGGCGGTATATAATTTTCTCCCACCTCAAGGCTTCTGTTCTTCCAGCGTCTTTGCTTAATTGCAAATGTTATCTTTTCCTGATCAGTAAGTATAAGATTCCCGTCCCTGAATAACTCGAGTATCATCGACTGCCCGGTATGGAATTCGAATTTTACGACACGATCAAAATTTATTTGTGATATGTTTATTATTTTTCTGTCAGAGACATTTTTTCTAAGTATCATTGCTGTCTGTGAAGCTTTTTCAGGAGTCTCCGCTTCCATAAAACACATCCCCCGTGACAGAGAAATAAAAAGATCCCTTCTTTTGATATCTGAACGGTAAAGCTGGAATAAAAAGGAATCAGCCGTTATTTGATAGACCTTCTTTATGTAGGAATTTATGAATAAGTCCCTGTAAGTGTTAATAAATGCATAGAAGTCAAGAGAGGATTGCTTGTCTTTCATGATTGAGTTATGCAATACTATTATTTTATCTTATAATGAAATGCGGGATACTGGCAACTTAGGGGGCTATCACCATTTTTTGATGACGCGAATTACACGCAAAGGTGCTTTCACTTCTGCTGGCCGCTGGCCATTAGGATTCGAATTACCCGCTTAGTATATCTTTTGTTTCCCCGTGAATCTTAATACCAAATTACTTCTTGCGCGCGGTTACAAAATATCTTGTAAGGGCACGATGCTGATATACGGGAACAACGCTTAGTATGTCAAAATACTTTCTAGCCGTTTCTATATAAAGCTTATTTGATATTGCGAATGAAGCATATCTTTTGTTCTTCAATAATTCATTGAATTTACTGAATGATTTCTCATAGAAACCGTTAACGTCGTCATCGATATATGATCCCCTACCGTAAGGCATATCAGTTGCAATGCCATCAACCTGTTCAGTTTCCAGATTTGATATCTCATCATTATATATTTTAAAATCAGTAATTTTAAAGAACTTAAGATTCATCTTTGTTCCTATCGTCATGTTCAATGAGATATCGTTTCCCACGATCCTGATCCCTATCATCGCAGCTTCTATCAGCACTCCACCAGTACCGCAGAATGGATCCAGCAACGTTTCGCCCTCCCTGACGTGAGCTGTATTTACAAGGAATCTTGCATATTTTGGATGCATTGAAACCGGTGAAAAGTACGGCCTTAACGGGGCCTTCCTTGATTCAAAGCTTTTAGTATCCCTCTTAAAATAAACGATAGAAAGGTACCATGCATCCTTATAAATTGCCCTGAGCACAAAATCAGGGTTTGAGAATGATATTCTGCCTTTACCATTGAGAATACTCCCGATCAGCCTTTCTGTTATTTCCCTGTTGCTGTATTCTCCACCAATTCTAAGATAGAACTTTCCATCTGGAATTTTAGAGTTTTTTAGATCTTCGATATTATCACACTTGTATATTATCTTTGATATGAAATTTATAAAAGCTGAATTTTTCAGATGGGAAGGATTACCCTCGATTATTGCAATATAATCATCCATATACTCTATCTCAAAATCTCCATACGTCTCCATAATCGAGGTGATCTCTATTTTTCTTGCTTCGTTAGGTTCCCTGCTGAATTCTATTATGTATTTATCCATTAAATATCATTAAAAATGTTTCTAATTTTTGCTTATGCGTTATCAGGTATAAGGGGGGTATGCTTATTCTTTGACCTTTTCCCTTTCATATCTTTCAAGTTCTTTGCCAAGTTCTGCAGAAAGATCATCATATACTTTCGCAAGGCGCCTTATGGATCTCTTTATTGCAGCCTGAGGCTTGCCGGACTTAACTTTTACATAAATAACCGGATTGTCTATAACAGGATGCTTTATATAGTACCTTGAATCCGCGACCTGATCATCCACTAAAATTTCCTCTACAATAGGCCTAAGAAGAGTGTTGTCATAGTTAAGCATCTCAACAGTAATAGAATCCTTTTCCTTTGATACAACGCGTAATTGTGATTCTACTAGTCTTTCCCTTTCCATGCCTCCATATTTTTATTATGTATATATTTGTTGAGTTTGTCTTATTTTGATCTGAGACCACAGGCATTTTAATGAAAAACATATAAAAATGTTCTCTACACGATTTTATATCAATTTTCATATTCTAATACCCGCGAACAGGGCATTTTAACGCTTCATCGAGATATTAATATCTTAGTGCATATTCCAGTCATAGTATTGACGATAAACCTTTATAGCGGTTTTAAGGGAATTTCAATACGCTGCTATGGTATCCTTCAAATTTATAAAGAAAAAAAGAATTCACTTTAAACAAAATGATAAAAATAATAAACGGCAGAAAAACATCAGAGATATCACAGGTTAACGTCGTAGTCGATATATTCAGATCCACTACAACAATACCGATCATACTGAAGCAGAATGCAAGATACATAGTACCATTTAAGGATGCTATGGATGCGCTTAATTACACCCGGTCCCACCCAGACGTTATCCTCGTGGGGGAGAAATATGGAATTAAACCCCCATTTTTTGACTATGACAATTCACCATCAGAAATTGCGAACGTGGATTTTTCAGGCAAAGTTGTGGCATTTACATCTACAAACGGAATGTATGTTCTAGACAAGATACGTTACGGGAGGATTTTTCTTGCATCTTTCGTAAACTTCCATTCTACGGTTGATGTTCTTAAGGATTATGACGATATTTCCATAATGCCGTCCAACAGGCCTGTTGGAACCGCAAGCGAGGACAATATATTCGCCAGGCTGTTAAAAGACACCCTTGATGGTGCGGACCCTGACATAGATCGCTATTTGAAGGAAATAACGATATCAAACGAAAGGCGCATAGGGAGGATTAGCAAGGAAGACCTTCAGTACTGTGTATCCGTTGATTACGCTGATTTTCCAGTCACCGTGGAAGATGGGAAGATTATTAAATACGCATAATTTCCGATCTTCCAAGGGATGAGTTTCTTTCCTTTGCCAGAATTTCAAGAAGATATTTGGCCCACTTCAGTTTTTTTTGCTTTCTCAGTAAATCACTACCTTCCTTAAATGAGGGGTGATCAAAGTCAAAGCCTATCAGGTAGATGTTGCGCGCACCAAGGTAATGTGCTATGAATGCGGATCTGTCTCCATCGGTGAATCCAAAGAAATTCGGGATGTTTATCAGCGGGATATTCTGTGTAGTTCCGATAACTTCAGCATCTAAAAGACGGGTGTATTTCATTATTTTTTCCGTATTGTCTCCGTGTGCGTGTACTATCAGTTTTGAACCTTCTTCTTTGCTCTTTTCTATAAGGTTTATATCACCGTCAAGGTCTGATACGATATAATCAGGCGGGCCCCTTTGCTTGAAGTATACCTTTATGGCTGAATCAGCCACAATAGTAACTGCAGATTCTGGAATTGCGTCAAGGGCCTGATCAAGCCATGGGGCATTTCCAATAACATAGATGCTTTCAGTCATAAGAGGCTTCAGATAGCCTTTTCCGGTGAAGCGAGAAAGCAAAAAGGATGCCAGTAAATCTGTGTCAGGATCTATATTTAAATCATTGCAGATGTCTTTGTAAATTAGCATCCACTCTTTGAGAATCATTTGTATTCCATTATTGAAGTGTGTGCCATATCATCAACATTTTCATTATAATACCTGTGTATCATCGATGAAACTATAGCTATTATCAATCCAAGTATAAGGAAGAATATACTTATCAAAGCGCTTTTAAAGCCTATAAAACCGAGGATGTAGCGTATGTAATTGAGCATACCATATATTATAAACGCTATAGATACCGAGAAGATCAGCCCATACCATATTTTTAGCATGCCGACCTTCTTGCTTACTGCCAGTTCTGTTACTCTCCCAACTTCTCTTACGAATATGGCTCCATAGACCCACCATGTAAAGAGAGAAAGAAAAATGAGAAATGCATCCAGCCCGTTTACTGAAGTCCTTACAGAAATTGTATAACTTGATGCTATGCCGACCATGAGCATGAGGCCGGCGATTACATATGTAAGAAATAAAATCCTGGTCTCCTGCGCATATTCATGCACATCCCTGAAGAATTTAAGCAGTATATTCCCGAGATCAAATCCCCTCTCAAGAAAATAGGCGCCAAGCACAAGTGTGACCAGGGTTATGGCTCCAACGGTAGGATCTATAATTTTTGAGTATCCAACACTTACAGAATAAAGTATGAAACCCAGGGATACAGCACCATAAGTGAGAAATACCAGGCCAAGGGGAATTATAAATTTGTTTACTATTTTTTTATCCTTAAGGGCCTTTACAATGTAATAATAAAGGGATTCAATATTCTGGTTGTGCCTTACAAGTATATGCTTAACATATCTTATCTTAATGTAGGATACAAGGACTGGAACAATGTAATCATCCTCCGCTCCATCTGAGACGAGTATGGCGTCACTGTATGATGATTCGGAGAATATCTCCTTCATCTGGCGGGACAGCTCCTCATCTGATTTTTCACCAACATCATCATCCCCGGTCAGCAATGCTATTTCCACATCTTCCCCGCGGGATTTGAGCTGTTCATAATGTTTAAGCGCACCAAATAGGGCATTTGCGTCAGAATCCTCAGGATCAGCGGTAATTAGTTTTATTGCAGCTTCATAACATTCAGAGTAACCAACGACTGGCCCTTCTACTCCAGCCTTCTCTCCAAAATCGTTGTCTCTGTCAATGTTGATGATGATCGTTCCCATAAACTACCTCAGATCATATTTTTACAAATGAGATTCTCTATTTAAATGTATCTCGGCAAAAAATACATACAGAAATATATACAAAAAAATGATTGTTTTATATACGAATTCAATTAATTTAATTCAGGCTACTTCGTAACGTAATAGCCTGCACTTTTCTGTCTTGCAATTCTCTTTACATAGCCCTTCTTTTGAAGTTCCTGAAGGGCTGCGTTAACAACAGATTTTCCAAGGGAAGCAGCTTTCATAATATCATCTGCAGTCTTTAATTTGTCTTCTGTTGTAGCGCCCAGCTTTTTCATTGCATCATAAATTTTTTTTGCGTTATCGGTCATTTCATCAGCCATAACATCATCTTCTTTTGATCTTTCTTTGGAATGCCATATCCAGCCACAATAACAGTGCATACGCCTGAAAGATATTTTCCAGTTGCTATTTTTCAGGTTATGCCATGTTATTTGCAGATTGACCTTTCCTACTTAAATACATTAATCTCAAAATATTATATTAGCTTTTCCATGGATTCTGGAAATAGGCAAAACAAGCTAAGCCTTAAAATTGCCTACTCTATTAAAACTTGCGGTAATATTATAAATATGAAGCATTTTAAATTGATACTGCATGAATACAAAATAAAGGCACTGGAATAAATTATTACGATCCTTAAATAATGCCGTTCCTGAAAGCGTGTTTTCATTATTTACGGTCGTGCTGTGATCAAATTGCCCGGTGAACAAAGCATGATTTTAAAGAAAAGGCAGGTGTCAAGTTTTCGTTGATAACTGTGATATCAGTTAAATTCATGAGATTTCACGGTTAAATGTATTCACGCGGAAAATAATGCTGGAAAAACCTCTCAAGATTTTACTATAACGATCGGAAATGAGAGAATTTCAACTAAGATTTGACTGCCTCAGAAAAACATAAAAATTTTAAGTTACCTGAGTTATACGTATGCATGGGATTCTCCAACAATGATAAGGATATCTTTATAATTAAGCTTCCGGAAATGATCGATCGGGGAGCGCTTATGTCAAGATACAGCAGGGCTTCAGACCTGGATATAAGAGACGTGTATCATAATGAGTTTGAAGGAAAGCGGGATAAGGCTTCTGATTTTTATAAGCGTATCTTCCTCGATTACGGGGATGAATCCATAGCTGAACTGACAACTGAACAGGTCGGGATACAGAACGTATCAAACATAGCCTCCAAGGCCATTGAAGAATTGAGAGTGGGACTCTCTTATCTTGAAAAATCAACCAGATATGTGAGATACGATAAAAAAATTAACGGCAGGTATCTTTACCTTGATTCCGGTAAAGCTGGCATAACTGGACTCTTTGCAGATGATTATGATCGCTTTTGCGACGATCTTTTTCAATTTTATTCCGAATCCTATAATGAAATTAAAAAAGCTATTGAGACCGCATATCCTATTGACAATTTTTATTTCGAAACAGGAAATGGCAGTAAACCGTTTTCAGAACTTGAAGACGATGATCGCAAAATAGCCATAAAATCTTATAATAGTTCCACAAGGTCCAGGACACTGGACGAATTGAGACTTGTATTGCCGGCCTCAACACTTACGAATATAGGGATAAGTGGCAATGGCAGATCGTTCATACACCTGGTGCAGAAACTTTATGAATATGATCTGCCGGAAACAAGGAAAATAGCGGAAGGCCTCTATGAAGAGCTGAAACCTGAACTTCCTGAGCTTATAGATGAATCGCTTTCACCCAGAGGAAAAGAACTGGTTGAATATAAGCGGTACATTATGCAATTTGAGAATTATGAAATCCGTGAAGGGACGGTGGGAGACGTTTCCATTTTATGGCATGAAAATGAGGAAATATCATTGGACAGGGTAATATCGCTGATTCTGTACCCATTTAAAAATGGCGCGACCGATGTAATAAAAGAAGTTGAATCAATGAGCGAATCTGAAAAAATAGGAATAATAGACAGGATTGCAGCAATGAGAAAGAACAGAAGGATGAAACTATGGAGGCCCTTCGAGAGCGTTCCTTACACGATGGAAATAAATACGAACTATGGTGCCTTCAGGGATATGCAGAGACACCGTTTTCTCAGTATAATAAGAAAACCCCTTACCGCGAATTACGGGTACGACATCCCGGAATTTATATCAAGATCAGATCGCCTGAACGCCAAATATCGTATGCTTATGGATGATGCAAAAAAAATATACGAAAATATACGCAAAAATTATGGGATACATATCGCGCAATATGTTGTTCCTCTGGCCTTCAGGTATCCTGTGACTGTTACAACGAACCTGTCGGAAATTTCCTATTTTGTGGAACTCAGAAGCACGCCACAGGCCCATAAGGATATGAGAAATGTGGCGATAAAGATATATGAAGAGATCAGGAAGATAAATCCCGTACTTTCTAAAGTAATAAAATTTGTTGATACAGGGGATTATCCTCTTGGAAGGCTTTCAGCGGAGATGCACAAGGAAGTGAAGAGAAAGAATCTTGTATGACGGCTTCGGCATTAAAATCATATTCTTAATATTTTTGTAATGGCGGTTTGAAATGACAGGCAAGCGCAATGGTTAATTATGCTGTTTGCAATTACGTTGTGATGTCGGGGTAGCCTAGCCCGGTAAGGCGATAGACTCGAGATCTATTGCTCTCGTAGCTCGGGAGTTCAAATCTCCCCCCCGACGTATAATGCTCTAATCCGATGATTTTTGTAAAAAGATTTTTATTGATGTTGTACTTGGACATATATGAAGATAACTATATCTCATATAAAAGCGGACATAGGAAGCCTGCCAGGTCACAGCATGGTAGACGATAAGGTGATGGCAGCAATAGAAGGATACATAAAGGAAAACTATAAGGGAAAAATTTCTGATTACAGGATATCCCATGTGGGAGACGATGCACAGATAACCATGGTTCATACGGGTGGCATAAATAATAAAGAAGTTCACGAGCTCGCATGGAACGCTTTTAAAGCAGGAACAGAGGTTGCAAAGGAAATAGGTCTTTATGGGGCAGGACAGGATTTGCTGAAGGATTCTTTTTCCGGCAACCTGAAAGGTATGGGGCCTGGTGTAGCCGAGATGGAAATAAATGAGAGGCCATCTGAACCATTTATCGTTTATATGATGGATAAAACCGAGCCTGGAGCTTTTAACCTGCCAATATATAAGATGTTTGCAGATCCATTCAACACACCGGGTCTTGTAATAGATTCAGGAATGCATAGTGGATTTCGCTTTGAGGTGTGGGATGTCGTTGATCACAAAAAAATAATGTTTGACAGCCCTTCCGAGATATACGATATGCTTGCTTTCATAGGATCAAAGAGCAGATATGTGATTAAAAGAGTTTACACCAAATCTGAAAATAAAAAACTTCCCGATGAAAATGTTGCAGTTATTTCAACAGACAAACTATCCCTGATAGCCGGTAAATATGTGGGGAAAGATGATCCTGCAGCTATCGTTAGAATACAGTCAGGGCTTCCTGCAGCTGGAGAGTCACTTGAGGCCTTTTCGTTTCCGTACTTTGTATCCGGATGGATGCGGGGTTCTTTCAACGGGCCTCTTATGCCGGTATCAATGAAGGATTCAAAAATGACAAGATTTGATGGCCCTCCGAGGGTTGTGGCTCTTGGCTTTGTAGAGAAAAATGGCAGGCTTGAGGGGCCTGTGGACATGTTTGATGATCCCGCCTTTGACTACGCAAGGCGTATTGCAGTGGAAATGACGGATCATATCAGGAGGATGGGGCCATTTGAGCCGCATCGTCTGCCGGATCAGGACATGGAATACACAACTTTGCCTGCAGTGATAGAAAAATTAAAAGGCAGATTCGAAGATATTGAAAAATAATTTTCCAGTAACCATTTTTGAATCTGGCTTTTAAAATCGTGCTATCTTATTTTTTTAATGTTCCCAAAAAGTCTGCTACGTCCTTTCTTCCAAACAGTTTCGCGATGTAGATCGCATCGTATCCCTGATTGTTTCTGATAAAAGGATCTGCCCCGCTCCCGGCCAGTATTTTTACAACTTCAAGATGGCCAAATCCTGAAGCCATCAATATAGCTGTCTCGTCCTCCTTATTTTTGAGGTTTATATCTGCACCTCCCTTTAAAAGGGTTTCAACAGATTCCCTGTACCCAAAGGAGGAGGCCCAAATCAATGCAGAATTCCCCCCATTGTCCCTCGCGTTTACATCGGCTTTTCTCTCTATAAGATCGTTTATAATATTCACGTTGTTATTTCTTGCTGCCCATATAATTGCCGTATTTCCATCTATATCCCTGTCTTCGGTATTTGCTCCGGACTCAAGCAGTAGTTTGCACTCTTCTTCCTGGCCCAGCATTGCAGAATATATAAGCGGTGTCATATGGTACTGGTTTTTCTTCATTAATGTATCCTTGTTATTCAGTTCATTTTTTATCTTTTCAATGTTTCCTTCCTTTAACAACAAAAAAATTTCGGGGTATAGATCTTTATCAGTTGTTGGAGTTTCAACCATCATTTGTATCAGAGTTATAATCGACGAATATGTATTAATCTTGCGTATTTTAATTCATTATAATTTTCGCTGCTGAAATAAATTTTTGTTTCTCTCCCCGGAAATTAGACCATAAGGTTGGACCGTGGCGGAAATTTTCGAAAAATTTAAGTCAACAGGCACTCTTTTTAGAATAATTTTTTTAAAAAGATCATATAATAGTATTATTTAAATAAAACCTTAGAAAAATCAGGTTTAGAAAAGTATAAATAGAGTTTTGCTATACTTTGATTTGCACATAACAGGTATGGTAATACACCAACTAATAAGCGAAAGAGATGATAGGCAATATTGTGTGCATGATTCTCTTTATCCAAAGTTGGTAAATGTGTGGTAGCGAGATTAATGCTCGCTTCTGAAAGGTAGATGTCAACCGCTAATTCTATAAGAAGAGCCCAAGATAAAAGTGTGTTTATTAACTCCGGTCGATCCTGCCGGCGGTCACTGCTATCAGGTTTCGACTAAGCCATGCAAGTCAAGGGGCCGAAAGGTACCGGCGAACAGCTCAGTAACACGTGGATAATTTACCCTTAGATGGGGCATAACCTCGGGAAACTGAGGCTAATTCCCCATAGTTATTACAAGCTGGAAGGCTGTAATAATGAAAGCTCCGACGTCTAAGGATAAGTCTGCGGCCTATCAGGTAGTAGGTGGTGTAAAGGACCACCTAGCCTAAGACGGGTACGGGCCCTGAAAGGGGAAGCCCGGAGATGGACTCTGAGACAACAGTCCAGGCCCTACGGGGCGCAGCAGGCGCGAAAACTGTGCAATGCGCGAAAGCGCGACACGGGGAACCTGAGTGCTTTGACTTTTCGTCAAAGCTTTTCTTATGCCTAAAAAGCATAAGGAATAAGAGCTGGGCAAGACGGGTGCCAGCCGCCGCGGTAACACCCGCAGCTCAAGTGGTGATCACTTTTATTGAGTCTAAAGCGTCCGTAACCGGTTTTATAAATCTTCAGATAAATTCTTCCGCCTAACGGAAGAGCTTCTGAAGAGACTGTAAGACTTGGGACCGGGTGAAGTTGAATGTACTTTTGGGGTAGGGGTAAAATCCTGTAATCCTGAAAGGACGACCGGTGGCGAAAGCGTTCAACTAGAACGGATCCGACGGTGAGGGACGAAGGCTAGGGGAGCAAACCGGATCAGATACCCGGGTAGTCCTAGCTGTAAACGCTGCCCACTTGGTGTTGCCTCTCCGTTGAGGGGGGGCAGTGCCGTAGCGAAGGTGTTAAGTGGGTCACTTGGGGAGTACGGTCACAAGGCCGAAACTTAAAGGAATTGGCGGGGGAGCACCGCAACGGGAGGAGCGTGCGGTTTAATTGGATTCAACGCCGGAAAACTCACCGGGAGCGACCTTCGGATGAGGGTCAACCTGACGAATTTACCCGATAGAAGGAGAGGTGGTGCATGGCCGTCGTCAGCTCGTACCGTAGGGCGTTCACTTAAGTGTGATAACGAGCGAGACCCCCATCTCTAATTGCTAAAACATTCTAGCGAGTGTTTGCACTTTAGAGGGACCGCCAGTGCTAAACTGGAGGAAGGAGGGGTCGACGGCAGGTCAGTACGCCCCGAATCTCCCGGGCTACACGCGCGCTACAAAGGACGGGACAATGAGCTGCAACCTCGAAAGGGGAAGCCAATCTCGAAACCCGTTCGTAGTCAGGACTGAGGGCTGTAACTCGCCCTCACGAATGTGGATTCCGTAGTAATCGTAGGTCAACAACCTACGGTGAATATGCCCCTGCTCCTTGCACACACCGCCCGTCAAACCATCCGAGCTGGTGTTGGATGAGGGTTTGTCCATTGGATAATCTCGAATCTGATGTCAGTGAGGAGGGTTAAGTCGTAACAAGGTATCCGTAGGGGAACCTGCGGATGGATCACCTCCTAGAAAAAAAGTGTGGTTGGCATCTACCTATACCATACCTTTAAATTTTTATTTTTAATAAGCTATTTGATATTGGTGATTCAGTGGCTATAGATGACAAGGCTGAGGAGATTCAGCAGAGTATTGAGAGAAAGTTTTCGGGTATAGGCAAAGGTAAGTATGCAAGGATTCTGAGGATGGCCAGAAAACCGAACCGCGATGAATACATAAAGGTTCTTTTGATAACAGCTGTTGGGCTATTGATTATTGGAGGCATAGGCTTTATAATATACCTTATAATGGATGTATACGCCAAATTACCCTGAAACGGTTAAAGGTGGATAAATGGAAAATGAAAAAGTATTTGAATGGATTGAATTCAACGTTCCTGAGGCAATAGACAAGGGTAGCGGCGAGAGTCTGGAAATACCCATAAAGGTAAAGAATATCCAGCCTTCCAAGAGAAAATTTAACCTGGATATAAATTACAGGATTACAGAAAAAGATGCAAGTGTTGAATGGAAGGCCGTAGTTAATGTTGGAAAACCCGAGGATATGAATCTGGCCGGTTCAGGCAGTATCGAACGGAGTTTCGAAATAGAGGGAAATAAGGAGAAAGAAATAGCAGTTAAAATAACGACACCAAAGGGTGCATTTGTTAATGATAATCTCGCTATGGAGATATCTGTTTCATCTGAAGACATGATCCACAGTTATTCTAAAAAAATTTCCGTAACTCTTAAGCCCGTGATAGTGGCTCTTAAGACTACTGTTGGATCTGAAATAGCTGTTTCCATGGATCTTAATAACAGGGCTGAAAGGGATCGCCAGGAAAGGAGCAGCGGAAATGAAAAAGCCGTGAGTGAAATCTTTGCTATTATGGCGCCATACGAGGTTAAAGGTTATATCTTCGTTGAAACAATGCACCCCGATCGTGTTTCTTACCTGGCCAGGGATGTCAGGGGGTTCAAGGGTGTTGTTTCCGGGAAGATAGACATAGATGAAATTGCCCATTATCTCACACCAAAGCCTGCAGTCTCCGGGCTTGAACTTGGATCGCTTGTTGAGCTTGTGGAAGGGCCATTCAAAGGGGAAAAGGCAAAGATTATGTCGATCGATTCAGTGAAGGAAGAGGTAACGGTACAGCTTGTAGAGAGCATGGTCCCGATTCCGGTCACTGTGAAGGCCGAATCAATAAGGACCATAAAATAGGCCCTGTTTCGATATGAAGCTTAAAAATATCTCAAAGGGGGAACAGGAGAGATTCAAGGATAAACTCAGGAAATTCTTTGAAAATCCGCTTCAGATAATCCCCCAGCAGCTTGATGATTCTTTTTTCTGCCCGTTTTCAGCATACAGGAACAAACTTGAGAAGATGGCACAAAAAAATGATTTTACGTACAAGGGATCTGATACTTTTCTTAGCGGTATATACGAAACATGGAAATTAATCGATTCAGAAATACCGATACTCGGGCTGGTAAAAACACCATACGGCACCAGCCAGTATGGGAGGAGGGGGAATACCGATGAGCGTATTCTAGCGGGAATACAGAACTATGATCATGACGTATGGAGGATGCTTGCATTCTCTTCTATAGTGAAATCTAAAGATATAGCTGTGTATTCAACAAGAAATTTTTATCTGGCATCCTGCAAACAGACCCCTCCAGGAATGGATTTTTTTGTGGACCTTTTTGAGGAGGAGGGCCTGAAACCTGTGGTCAACGGAAATATACTGGATCTTGGAAACGGGAAAGATTTTCTTGATGTTTCTTATTTTTCCGGCTTAACTTTCCGGGTACATGATGATGTGAAGACCAATATTATATATCTGCTTTTAAAGCATATCATGGTGAACAGAATTGAGAAATATTTTGATGTTTCTTTCCCGTTTCTCAGTTCATGTGTTAATGACATACCGCCAGATGTAAAGGCATCCTATTTTGAAACCCGCATTGACAACAGGCAGGCCATAGAAAAAGTGAAGGAATTCAGGAAGAGGGAAATCGTCAGGAGAGGCATTTATGCGATAGGATCTGAATGCTTTAGCAGCATTGATGATTTTCTCAGGAAATTTCCGGATATAGAAGAGATTGTCAATATTGCCCACGAATACAGCGGTGGTATATACCTTGAAACAGCCTCGTCCAGGAAACTTATTGATATACTCTGGAATGAAAACGGCGATAAGATATCTGAAAAGATAATCGGATCACATGTTGAAAAATTTGAGGACATAGACAGGATCAGAAAAGAGATTGACGCCGACAGAAAAATAAGCATTGATCCGTGGTCGGATAATGGCATGTTCCTGATCACCATGATCAGGGATTATTTTAAGAATGGGCGGGAACAGACCGTTATGCGTTATAAGGAAAGCGCCAGTTCACACATTAAAAAAGCAATCCTGTTTGCCTTCGTAACAGCAACCGGAAAAAACAACATCGACTATATTTTCAGCAATGAAGATAAAAATCTTGGAAAAGAGATAGTGTATGATATAAAGAATATAATCGATGATAACGATGTTGAAGAGAGTCTGAAGCATTTAAGGAAGTTTGTGCCATGAATTCAAAACATTACGTATCAAAAAAAGAGCTGAGAGAAGTTGTTAAAGCCCTTGCCGCCATTGGTATAGATATAGATGCTGATGCCATGGAAGTTTCAGAAAACAGGAAGGTAAGGTGTTATTACGTTAATGGAAAGCCGATGGTGTTCATGAATGCGGATACCATACCATCAGTTTATCTGCTGAATGCTGTTAAGCCCACCAGGAATGTTGTCATGGTAGATGGCGGGGCCGAGCCGCACATAATGAACGGTTCAAACCTCTTTGCCCAGGGTATACGGGAAATGGATGAAAATATCAAGGAAAATGAAATGGTTTTCATTCAGAGCGAAAAAGGCTATTTTATTGCGGTTGGAATATCCGTTCGATCTGCACTGGATATAATGAGCAACAAAAAGGGGCTTGCCGTAAAAACAATACATTATCCGAATGACGAATTCATGAAAACATTTGATTCATGAACGTACCTTAATACTTTTTTATCCCGGATTTTGCAAAAAAGCAAACGTGATTTCCCATCGCCTGTGTTCGTTTCCAGTTTCTGCCTTTAACCGGAAAATGATCACGGTAATTCATGTCCCGGAACATTGTAATACCCTAAAATTTGATACAGTTGCCGGCAACATTGATACGAACTGTTTTCCGATTCTACGTATCGTTTACGATTCCAATCAATTCTGCATTGATTATCGGAAGTAATAAGCTTGGATCCTGAAAGTGCCCGGCTGTATAATAATACTCGCCGGCAATACTGGCCGGATCATGATACTGATCCCGTCATGGCCCTGCAATAGATCATGGTGCTGGAAATGAAAGATAAAATACGAACATTATGTTCTTTTTTTCGGCATCAACCATGATTTCCTGATCTGTGATGAACTAAAAGTACCTGAATGTTGATGAGTCCAGGAATGATATGATATCATCCATTTCCCTGCGGCTGCAGCCGCTGCAACGGGCCGAATTGTTATATATAGTTACGGATACAGCTTCACTCTTTGAATTCCCCGGAACGGCAAGGCTTATGGCAACTGTATCGCCTTCATTACCGGGATATTCCGTTGAAAATACCTCACCGCCATCCGTCTTCTTTATATTTCCAATATAGTCTACGGGGATGTCTCTTATGTATATCCGGCGCATGCGTTTGCTTGCAAAAAGTTTCGTGAAGTAGTCAAGGATCAGGGAAAAATCATCCTCTACGCTTATACCCTCCATAT
>JAVRLU010000021.1:0-21008 GCA_031961165.1 Thermoplasmataceae archaeon | reverse complement strand
GGAATCAATTTCCACGCTGTTGAATACGTTGGAATAGAAGACCAGCCTGTTCTTTTCACCAACAGGATAGAATTTGCCTTCCCATTCCTTATAAGACCATCCGGAGCATCCAACCCATATCATTTTCCTGTATTGATCAATTGGATAAACTTTAATGTATCCTTTCAATCCGAAACCATGGATTATATAACGATAGACTACAAGGGCAGCAGGATTTCAGGCCTTCTTGTGAATGATTCCAGCGGTATCTTCACATTAAAACTGGAAAATGGCTATAACCTTTCATTTGACAAAAGTGCTGTTGAAGTAGTAGAAAGAAAAAAAATGGAGGAAAGGAAAAGCGGCGGCAACACCTTTTTTGAAACGGGGAATGGAGAGAAGAAGATCACGATACTTGCTACTGGCGGCACCATAGCAAGCCGTGTAGATTACAGGACAGGTGCGGTAAGCCCCGTGTTCGATCCGGCAAAGATATTTGAAACGAACCCTGAAATACAGAAAAAAATGACAATACGCGTCCGATCCGTTTTAAACGAAATGAGCGAAAATATGGTTCCCGAGGACTGGATAAGGATAGCAAAAGCCGCCAGGGACGAGATGAATGATGGCCGCGGAGTCGTAGTTGCCCACGGAACCGATACCATGAGCTATTCGGCCTCGGCGGTATCGTTCATGTTCAGCAGCCAGGCCTCGCCGATAACATTTGTAGGATCGCAGAGAAGCTCTGACAGGCCGAGCAGCGATGCTTTCTCCAATCTGGAGGCTGCACTCTACTTTTCCGCATCTGATTTTGGTGAAGTTGGTATATCCATGCATAAGGGGCTTTCAAATTCTCCAATAGCTCTCCACAGGGCAGTAAGATCCAGGAAGATGCACACGTCCAGGCGCGATGCCTTCCAGTCCATAGGGGTGCCGGTTGCAGGGGAATTCTCAGACGGAACCGTGCGTCTAAGAAATGGATACAGGAAAGTTTCCGATCATATCGATATGACCGACCGGTTAGACAGGAACGTTTCAATAATATATTCTCACCCGGCGATCACGAATGACGACCTTGAAAGGATGTGCGCCGGCAAGCACGCAGTAGTCATTATGGGCACGGGCCTAGGCCACATATCAACAAGCCTTATCGATACTGTAAGCAAGATCATAAAGGACGGCACGTATGTAATGATGGCCTCACAGTGCATATACGGATCGGTAAATATGAACGTTTATTCCACAGGCCGGCTGCTCCTTAAGGCAGGCGTAATACCAACCGGTTCCATGATCCCAGAAGTGGCTTACGTTAAAGCAATGTATGTCCTCGCCAATTACGAACATGACGAGTTCAGTGAAGTCATGTCCAGGAATCTCCGCGGCGAAATACTTGATCGGGACCTCTTAACGGAGGTGATAGCATGAAGATCGGGCTTGAGATACATTTCCAGCTTAATACGGGAAAACTTTTCTGCCGGTGCCCCTGTGACGGGAACGAGAAAGAGCTGTTCAGATTCTCAAGGTCACTATCATCACTAACGGGAGAATCCGGAAACATAGATCCGGCTGCAAGATACGAGAGCGAGAGATCGAGGAATTTCACGTATATCGTCACAGAGAATTCCTGTTTAGTCGAATGTGACGAAGAGCCGCCGCACAGTATTAACGAAAATGCGCTGCTTACGGCAATAGCGGTTTCAAAGGCCCTCCACTGCACCATAGTCGACAAGGTTACTTACATGAGGAAGATTGTTGTGGACGGATCAAACACCTCAGGATTCCAGAGAACTGCCATAATTGGAATGAACGGATACATAGAAACACCTTCTGGAAATGTAGGGATATCAACCGTATGCCTGGAAGAGGATGCCGCAAGGAAGATTGAGGATAACGAAAATAATGTGATCTATTCACTGGATCGCCTGGGAATACCGCTGATAGAAGTTTCGACAGAACCGGACATTAAAAACAAGGATCATGCGGTTGAAACTGCAAGGCAGATAGGCTATCTTATAATGGCAACCGGGAATTCAAGGCGATCAGTTGATGCCATAAGGCAGGATGTGAATATGTCAATGGGCTATGGAAGGATCGAGATCAAGGGCGTCCAGAAACTTTCTCTCATAAAGGATCTTCTTGATTACGAGGAGAAGAGGCAAAATGCCCTTTCTTCTGCTGCAGACATCATATTAAACCGCGGAGGGTTTGCATCCGATACCTTCATCTTCAGGGATGTTTCGAATTACTTCTCAGATACGAAATCTTCCCTGGTATCAAACGGGCTGAAGCATGGGAAGGTATATGCTGCAGTAGCAAAGAATCTTGCAGGCACGCTTAAAAACGGAAACATGAGGATCGGAAAGGAAATTGCTGACGTTATGAAATCATTCGGTGTTAAAGGGATACTGCATTCCGATGAACTCCCGGGTTACGGCATCACATCTGATGAATTGAACCGCATATATGCAGATATGGGAAAGGGGAATGACGATGCTGTAATAATGGTGATCACAGATGAGGATCATATAGATTTTCTCAGGGAGAGAATGATCGAAAGAATACAGAAAATCCTGTCGAAGGATTTCTCGGAGACGAGAGGGCCAGACGGTGAAGAAACAAGATTTCTCAGGCCCATGCCGGGAAAGGAGAGGATGTATCCGGAAACCGATATACCTGTTATAAACGTTACGGAGGAACAGTTCAATATCGCCGAAAAAATGAAGCCACCTACGATGGATGAATCCATCTCAAGCCTGGTCGAAAAATTCGGCATATCCAGGCAGATAGCAGAAAGCATCGTAAGGGACCTCAGGATGCAGACCTTTATCGAATTCTCTTCGTTGTACGATGCAAAGGAAGTAGCAAGGATCATGCTTCAAACCATACCGGAACTTGAAAAGAAGCTGAAAAAGACCATGGACGAATCAACGTTGAGAGAAATACTGGAGACCGCGGGGAAATTGAATCTTGATCGTTACCAGCTTGAGAAGGCCTTTGAAATTTCTATTTCCAGAGGTCTGGGCATTAACGATATGATTTCCGGCCATTACCTCGATGAGATCGGTCCCGAAGAAATAGAACGGTTAATTTTAGATGCGGAGAAAAAAGGTCTCGAGATCAACGATAAGAATCTGATAAACGAATTCCGCAAAATGACAACGGAACTTTTTGATCCAAAAGCCGTTTTAGAAATTTACAGAAAATTAAAAAACAAATAAATATATTATTATATTTATTATAAATACTTCCGGCATAATACGGATACAATTTTAATGAATACGTATTCATGTATTCATTATTGGAATTAAATTATCCGTAAAATGACGTTATATGATACTAATAAATCTAAAATATGGCCTTAATATAAAATTCATGGCTTAAGCATAAACTAAAAAGAAATCTTATATAATCTCAGATGATACTGTATTCATGCTAGATGGCTACATACCGTTGCTTATAGTCATCGTGATTCTCCCGCTGGCGCTTATATTTGGATTTAAAGTGCTTCCCGCTTTAGGTGCCAACAGATACGGTGACAATGATTTATCGCTTTCAGTAGATAATATTTTAAGAAAGTCTGCAAACGAGGCAACACCGCCCGTTCCGGATCAGCGTTATCTTGAGCCTTTTGAAGGGGGTGAAGTTGCAAGGGAAATATGGGGAAAGCCCTCAATCAACCAGTATTACATAGTTGTCCTCCTTTTTGTTGTTTTTGATGTTGATATGCTTCTCCTTTTCCCGTGGGCCTTTGATTTCAAGACGCTCGGGCTAATGCCTTTCCTCGAGACCCTTGTGTTTCTTGCCATGCCTCTCTTTGCAGTATACTATGCTTTTAAGCTCGGATATATGAGGTGGTTAAAATAAAGACAGGAGATACGGGAATCGTTACAACTACCATAGAGCAGGCATACGAATGGGCAAGAAGCAATTCGCTGTGGCCACTGACCTTCGGCCTTGCGTGCTGTGCCATAGAGATGATGGCAATACAGGCCGCTGACCTCGATATTTCCAGATTTGGAAGTGAAATATTCAGAAATTCCCCGAGGCAATCCGATCTCATGATAGTTTCCGGTACAGTTACAAAGAAAATGGCGCCGAGAGTCAGGCGCCTGTACGATGAGATGCCATACCCGAAATACGTCATTGCACAGGGAGTCTGCGTTATCCAGGGGGGTCCGTACAACCAGGGTTATTCGGTTGTCCTTGGCGTTGACAGGGTGATCCCGGTTGACGTTTACATACCGGGTTGTCCTCCAACTCCTGAGGCACTGACGAATGGCATAATACTTCTTCAGAAAAAAATTAGGGGGGAGGCTGACAGATAATGGTGGATATACTGGAAGAGGGAAAGGAGAAAGACGGAAGGAGGGTAATAAAGGTCGCCCGGGAAAACCTTCTTGCGCTGATGCAGGAGTTCAAAAGCCAGGGATACAATTTATCGCTTACGACTGGTGTTGATTACATAGATCATATCGAGGTCGTTTATCATATATACAACCTCGAAAAAAATGATTATATCATCGTCAAAACTGAAACGAGCGATAACCATGTTCCGAGCCTCTTGCCGTTATGGAGGAGCGCGGACTGGGATGAGCGCGAACAGTATGACCTGATGGGGATAGTTTTTGACGGGCATCCAAATCTTAAGAGGTTATTCCTTCCCGAGGGATGGATGGGTCATCCACTGAGGAAAAGCTATGACCTCAGCAAACCGCAGTACATAAATATGGACGAGGAAGGAAACGATTACGTCACATTCAATCCGGAGGACGGATGGTAATGTCGGAATGGACAGAGGTAAATTTTGGGCCTGCGCATCCTTCCATGCATGGCGTGCTCAGGCTGCGTCTCCTCCTTGACGGGGAAGTCGTAAAGGATGTTGAGCCAATCATAGGATACCTGCACAGGAATGCCGAAAAAATCGGCGAATTACAGTTTTACTGCGACAATATGATATATTTCGACAGGATGGATTACGTTTCAGCCATGAATATGGAAATAGGCTACCTGGAGGCGGCAGAAAAGCTGCTGGATATAGAGGTTCCTGAAAGGGCCCAGTGGATAAGGGTTATAATGGGGGAGCTTAACCGTATAGCATCCCATCTTATGTGGCTCGGGGCATTTGGACTGGATCTCGGAATGCTTACGCCCTTCTTCTACTGCTTCAAGGAGAGGGAAAAGATACTGAGAATATTCACCGAGGTTTGCGGATCGAGGCAGCAGCTCAACTACATGAGCATAGGCGGTGTATATCAGGATGTTACCGATGATGCCCTCGATCATACGAAACAGTTTATCAAGGAATTCCCGAAGGAGCTTAAAGACATAAGCAACCTCTTCATTAAAAATGATGTATTTTTATCAAGGAACAAAGGACTTGGAATACTTGAGAAGGACGTCGCAATGGATTACGGTGTAACCGGGCCTATGCTGAGAGCCTCAGGTGTGGAATACGACGTAAGGAAAGCTGAACCATACCTTGTTTATGACAAGGTGAACTTTGACATACCGGTTTCGTATAAGAAGGACAATATAGCCCGGTTTCTGGTCAGGGTGGAGGAAATGAGGCAATCCCTCAAAATAATTGATCAGGCCATACAGAAGATTCCGAGCGGGCCGTATTTCAACCAGAAGGCAAAAAAACCGCTCATGATAAGGCTCAGGGGCCAGGGCGAGGTTTACGCTAGAACCGAATCGCCAAGGGGAGAGTTCGGTGTTTACCTGGTCGGTGATGGATCTGTAAGGCCATACCGCGTCAGGGTCAGGAGCCCCACACTTAAGAATCTATCAGTGCTTCCTGCGCTGGCAAAGGATACACTTATCGGAGATCTAATAGCCATCGGTGGATCAATCGATCTAGTTTTCGGGGAGGTGGACAGATGAATATATTACTGCGGCTTGCGCTATTTTTCCAGATAACCGGCCATTACGCTTCATATTTCCTTGCGTATATATTTGAAACAATATTCTTCCTGATATTTGTCGTTATATCATTGATTGTTATGATATACCTGTTCAGGAAATATATGGCAAGGCTCCAGCTCAGGTACGGGCCCAACCGTGTCGGAAAGTTCGGGTCATTGCAGCTGATAGCTGATGCCCTTAAATTGCTCGGGAAAGAATCGATACTTCCAAAGTACAGGGACGATCTTGCATACAAGGCTGCGCCATTCATAGTTTTTCTCGGCCTTGTTGTTGGCTTTGTCCTTATTCCTTACGGCAGTTTTTACTACATAGGATCACTAACAATAACCCATTCTGATGTGAGTCTTATCCTGTTCTTCGGGGCAATTGCAATGATGCCCATAGGCGAGATTCTTGCCGGTATAAGTTCACACAACAAATATGCCCTTATAGGTGCAATGAGGGGTGTTGCAAAGGATGTTTCATTTGAAGTCCCGATGATGCTGAGTGCAGTTGCGCTCGTAATGATGAACTCATCGGTTTCAAATGCAAACCATCTCGATTTTAATTCACTTGTATCGACACAGGTCATACCTTACGGAATTCTCCAGCCGATCGGGCTTTTCGTGTTCATTGTCGCAATGATTGCAAGATCTGCGTACAGCCCGTTCGATCTTTCGGAGAGTGACAGCGAGATCATTTCTGGTTATTCAACGGAATACACCGGCTTAAGATTCGGTTTATTCTACATGGGAATGTTTGGAAGCATATTCCTTGGATCGCTGGCCATATCACTTCTCTACCTCGGGGGCTTCAACGGCCCGTTCACAACGGATGCGGGATTCATATACCTGCTCATAAAGGGCTTTGTTATGGTACTTGTTTCGTTCCTGATCTGGCTCACATTCCCGAGGATAAGGATTGACAGATTCATTAATTTCGGATGGAAGGTTCTCCTTCCAGTCGCTATTATAAATCTGATATGGGTCGGATTTTTCACACTGGAGGTGATGGCATGATAGAAGTTAAAGAACCGAAAAGAATTCCCCTGATTGGATCCCTGGAGGGGATGTGGACAGTTTTCAAGCATCTGTTCAAAAAGCCTATTACTGTCCAATATCCCGAAGAAAAATCTTATGCGCCGCCAAGATTCAAATTCAAGATATACCTGAGCATGGACGATTGCGTTGGATGTACACTGTGTGAGCAGGTATGCCCCAACCTTTCGATAAAGATGATCAATGTCGACAGGGAAAATCCGCGCAACAAGAGGAAACTGTATCCCCAGGTCAATTTTGGCACATGCACCATATGCAGGAACTGCGAGGAAATATGCCCGACAGAAGCAATTTACCTTACCCACGAAGTAGAAACAGCGAGGACAAGGAATAACTTCTTCTACACCCCGGAAGAACTTCAGAAACCGGAACAGGAGGTAAAAAAATGATACCACCTTTTACAACGATATTCATCCTCTTTGCAATAATAATGGTTGTATTCGCAGCTATGACTGTAAAGGAAAAGAACATCACGCATTCTGCCATTTATCTTTTCATTTTCCTTTTTGTTCTTGCAGGTGTTTTCGTATTTCTCGGGGCTTCATTTATAGGTGCTGTAGAGGTTCTCGTATACGTAGGGGCAATAATAACGCTGCTCGTATTTACCATAATGCTTACAGGAGGCAAGGAAATTGAATAAATACATAGCCATGTTTACGGTAATACTCTTCTTTTTAGCCGTTGCATTCCCTATTTTATTGATGCAGGGCTCATTCCAGCCGATTTCGCAGGATATATCCCTGATAGGCAAATCGTTCTTCAATGCGTACGTAATACCATTCGAACTGCTCTCTCTCGTTATCGTTGGATCCATACTGGGTGCCATGTACGTGGCAAGGGGGGATTAAAATGTATGTACTCATAATAAGTTTTGTGGCAATGATCCTCTTCTCTATCGGGATATACGGCGTTATGACCTCGAAAGTTGGAATTAAAATGCTGATATCGATAGAGATCATGATAAATTCGGCAATCCTCAACCTGGTGGGCATAGGCGCCTACTTCTACGCAATACCCGGCCCGACCCAGCTGGACATATCACCTTACGTACTGGCCCTTTTTGCAATAGCAATAGGAGTGATTGAATCAGCCATAGGGCTTGCCCTTTTGATAGCAGTGCACAGAAAATTCGGGAAAATAGATATTTCCCTCTTGAAGGAGATTAAGTGGTAAACATGTCGATAATCGATTTTTACGGGTGGATGATCCTGATATCCCCTCTCCTGGGGTTCGTCTTTTCACTTGTAGTTGGAAAATTTTACAGGAAGGCCGCTGGTCCAATAGCATCATTCTTTATCTTCCTCTCGTTCATCTTTGCGGCCATTACATTCTTTAACGTGCAAACAAAGACGATATACAACAGTTACGACTGGTTTTACAACATTCATTACGGAATCTACATAGACCATCTGGCAATAGTCATGGCCCTCATGGTTTCATTCGTTTCCCTGATGATTCATCTCTTTGCAGTTTATTATATGAAGGCCGATCCGAATAAGCACGCATACTTCGCCGAGACATCCCTTTTCACAGCAGGCATGCTTGGTCTCGTTATATCCTCGAATCTTGTCGTGCTGTTCCTGTTCTGGGAACTGGTCGGCTTATGTTCATACCTGCTCATAGGTTTCTGGTACTTCAAGCCAAATGCAACTGCTGCTGCAAAGAAAGCATTCATCGTAACAAGGGTGGGCGATCTCTCCTTCCTGATTGGAATGGCAGTCCTTTATTATTCACTGATGGGAATAACAAATGACCCGCTCAGCATACCTTACCTTATACAGCACGCACAGTCTATCAGCACCGCCATAGGCCCGACAAGGCTCGGAGTGATATCCGTATTCATTCTCGGTGCGGCCATAGGCAAATCTGCCCAGTTCCCCCTGCACGTCTGGATACCGGATGCAATGGAGGGCCCGACCACCGTTTCCGCCCTGATTCATGCGGCAACAATGGTCACTGCTGGAGTTTATCTGGTTGCAAGGCTGTTTCAGATATTTCTATATTCAGCTCCATTTGCGATGTACTCGGTCGCCATAATCGGATCATTTACGGCGCTTTACGCTGGAATACTCGGCCTGGTCGTGAACGATCTGAAGAGGATACTGGCCTATTCAACGATAAGCCAGCTTGGCTATATGATGGCTGCCATAGGCCTGGCTCCTGCCATAGGAGGGGTTGCAGTTTCGCTTGGAATGTTCCATCTGGTATCGCATGCAATATTCAAGGCACTGCTCTTCATGGGTGCAGGCGCATTCCTCATAGCAATGATGGACCTCCGTGATACCAAGCAGATGGGTGGCCTGTGGAAAAGAATGCCCATAGTCACGACAACTTTCTTCATAGCTTCGCTTTCTCTTGCTGCATTCCCAGGCACATCCGGGTTCTTCTCAAAGGATCCGATCATATACGCATCATGGAACTATTTCACCAGTTCAGAATCCATAGGGCATTTCCTGCCGGTACTGTTCCTCATGATCGGATCTCTCCTGACAACACTGTATACATTCAGGCTATTCTTCCTGGTAGCCGTAGGAAAACCAAGATCGAAACTTGCGGAAAATGCAAGGGATCCGCCATTCCTGGCGACAATACCCCTTATAATACTCTCAATATTTGCACTTATACTCGGTCTCTGGCAGACCCAGTTCTATAAATTCCTGATGCCGTCATTTATAACTTCGAATATAGTTATGAACGCTGCAGCGCCCACGGCCCCGTGGTATATAACATCTATGCCTGTCATACTCCTCGCAATTGGCTTCTTCATAGATCTCTATATCTACGGTTTCGAGAAGTGGAAGACCTGGGACATATCAAAGTCATGGTATTACAAACTTGTCAAGAATAAATTCTACGTTGACGTTCTGTATACCAGAATAATATCTGAACGTGTCATATTACCGCTGTCCGCTTCATTCAGCTCATTCGAAAATGCATACAATACCGGCGTTAACGATCTTGGATCCGACACTGTATCCCTGGGATCATACTTCAGGAGACTGCAATCCGGAATTGTGGAAAATTACATAGTCTTCATACTGCTTGCATCTGTCATCGTGTTTATAATAGTAGAACTGGTGGAGTTGATCTGAAATGTTTGCATTTATAATTCTCATACTGGCAATAATATTCAGTGTATTTCCGTTCTTCGCAGGTAAGTACTCAAAGGAAGTGGCATCAGGGCTTTCAGGTCTTCTGGCGATACTTATTCTTGCATATTCTGTGGTCACATTCAGGTCGTACACAGGAGGTTTTGTTTCAAGTATACACCCGCTCATCATATCGAGTTCAATCGGCCTTTCATTCACAACCGGCGTGGACGGCTTCACGGATGCCCTTCTCATATTATCAGCAGTCGTTATGCTGGTATCCGTACTGATCACCAGGAAGGATTACGGATCATCCTTCTACGGTCTTGAAATGATTGTTGAGGCCGGGCTGATAGGCCTGCTCATATCGAGGGACTTCCTGTTCTTCTATATTTTCTGGGAAGTTATACTGATACCCATATATTTCATGATAGGCCGCTACGGTTCCGGAAACAAGGATTCAATATCGCTGAAATTCTTCGTATACACACATATAGGATCAGTCTTCATACTGCTTTCAATATTCTCGCTGTACAGCGAATATTTTATAAAGACCGGTACCGCAACGTTTGCAATGACACCCCTCATAAACTATATCCCTCATATTCCTCTCTTCTGGAAAGGCTTCATACTTTTCGGATTCCTGGTGGGTTTCCTGGTGAAGCTTCCATCATTCCCTATACACTCATGGCTTCCGGATTCTTACTATTCTGCGCCGTATCCAACAACGGTAATACTGGCCGGGGCCCTTTCAATGATGGGTGGTTACGGGTTATTCGGAATACTTCTACCTGCAGCATCATCGATTAATATCTATGCGCTGTATGCCCTTGCTGGTCTTGGTATAATAAGCGTAGTTTACTTTGCCCTCACTGCAATGTTCCAGCGCAACATAAAGAAGATGATGGCATTTGCAAGTGCATCTGCCATGGGATTCGTTACGCTCGCATTTGCCGCAAGTGCCTATGAAGCCGCAGGAACAATGTACAGCTCAAGGATACTTGAAGCCAGCGGAGGGATGTTCCAGATAATTGCCCATGGCCTCATAATGACGCTTGTATTTGCTGCGCTCTTCTACATCAGGGAATCAACGAAAACCGATTACGTTTACGGCCTCGGCGGGATATACAGGGAGGCTCCGAAAACATCCGTATTTTTATTGATAGGGTTTCTGGCTTCTCTGGGACTCCCGGGGTTCGCTGGCTTCATAGGTGAATTTTCGATAGTTGTCGGGGCATTTCAGGCAATCAGCTGGTACATATTCATACTGATATTCGGCATGATAATAACGGCATCATACCATATATGGACCGCGCAGCGTTCACTTTACGGGCCGTACAATGAGAAGCTTGGTTTTATAAGGGATGTCAATCCGTATGAATTCCTGATCCTGATATTCCTTGTGCTGATAATATTCATACTTGGAATATACCCGAATCTGCTTTACGTAAATATTACAAGTTATGCTAAGATTGCACTAACAGAGGTGTTTCCATGATTTCTATATCTTATTTTTACCCTGAGATTTTTATGGCCATAATGGGCTTCGTGATACTTGCAACCGGGCTTAAAGTCAAGAGCACTGCCGTTCTTTCATCGATATCTTTCGTTACGTTACTTATCGCGGCAGTGCTTGTTTACTTAACTCCAAACACAGGATCCGTTTATGGATTGACAGTCAACAGTTTTGCCACGTATTTTGCGATTATAATGGTAATATCATCCATGTTCGTGATGTTCCCTGCATCCAGGGCCATCAAGTCAAGGGGTGAAATATTCTATTCGCTGCTTATTTTTGTTACTATAGGCATGATATTTGTTGCGCTCACATGGAACCTCATCATAATGTTCGTTGCCTTTGAATCCGTAAGTATAGGCACTTATATACTTTCAGCCTTTGGAGGAAAGCAGAGAAATCTTGAGGCCACAATCAAGTACTTCTTTACGGGAACCATTTCAACGACGTTCATAATACTTGGAATAGCTTTCTTCTTCTTTTCAATGCATACCTTTACTCTAACCACCGCGATGATCAGCGCTGAAATTTATTCCAAGCCAGCGGCGCTGCTGGCCCTCCTCTTCCTCCTTATAGGATTCGGCTTCAAGCTTGCCATATTCCCGATGCACCAGTGGGCTATTGATGCCTACGACGGCACTGAAAACTCTGTTTCGGCTTTTCTTTCGACCGGAACAAAGATCGTGGCCTTTGTTGCCATACTGAAAATATTCCTGATCGGTTTCTCTCCATACGATGCACCCGTTTACTATTTCTTTGCCGTACTTTCGATACTGACAATGACGTACGCAAACGTCGCTGCACTTTCCCAGAACAATGTAAAGCGCCTTCTTGCCTATTCAAGCGTTGCCCAGGCGGGTTACCTGATACTCGTACCGACGATAATAGCATTTATCGGTGTTACGACCGGTAATAAACATATACTTGATCTCGCCATAGCAGCAGGCATGTTCTATGCACTTGTCTACATATTCATGAAAGGGGGCGCTTTCCTTGCAATGAACATGGTGAAGAAGGACAGCGTAACATTTGATGATATTGCAGGCCTTGGAAAGAAATCGCCCTATGTTGCCGTAAGTTTCTCAATCCTGCTCCTGTCGCTCGCAGGAATACCTCTTACAGGTGGATTCCTGGCAAAATATTTCCTGTTCCTTTCGGTCATAGAATCCGGCCTCTGGTGGCTTGCAATCATAGCTATCCTGAACAGTGCAATATCGGTCTTTTATTACATGAAGGTGATGAGGTACCTGTTCTGGGCCGATCCAAAGGGGGATTTCTCCAGGGATAACGTGAACAGGGCGGCTGTTATAATATCAGCAGCTATAGTCGTATTCCTTGGTGTCTTCTATGTAATATTCCCGACCCTGATCGGTATATCCGGGGGCATAATAGGGTGATATGAATGAATGCGAATTTTCACATGGATGTAATAAGAAGTGCGCTGATGGCCGGAGAAATAGATGATGCTTTCAAGGTAATATGGAATGCAATAAACAGAATACAGTACATTAAGGATACTACAAATACCAATAAATACGATGTTTATCTTGCATTCCTCAATAACCTTCTCGAGGTGATCAGGGGGCATAAGGAAGCAAAAAGCATAGATCTGTTCATAGATCAGAATCCTGATATTAAGAAGATTATAGATCCATCTTTCCTTGAAGGATTCCCATACTTCCTGGCCTATGCAACCGATCGTTACAACGTAAGGTTCCCCTATTTTGATGGCAAGAGGTGTGATGACAGATGAGCTTTGAGGAATGTTTTGAGGAAGCAAAAAACGAGGAAACTGCGGCAGAATGCATACATTGTTTGAAAAGATACGGGGAGCAGGTTATTTACAGTGATGATCTTGGAAGGCTGATGCTCGGGCGCGAGCTGTACGACCACAGGTTCGACGAGGAGATGAAAAAGATCACAGAGTATCTGGGCATCAAGAACAGGTCAGATTACGAAATGATGGATAAGGTATACAATCTTACCATGTACTGAAAATATTTTTTTTTATGAAAAATCTGTTTCCACCTTATACCCTAAATTTTTGAAGCTGTCCGCTATTCTCTTAATCGATTCGATTCTTTCTTTTCCTATATTTGAAAACGATACGGACATCAACTTCTTGCCTGAGTTGAGGACAACGAAACCCACGGTCCTGTCCTCTGGCATTATTGTATCGGTTCTTGCATATTCGGCAATGAACTCCATAAGTTCATCCTGATCCATGGTTTCGACAACATCTTTCAACTGTTCAAATGAATCCTCGAACTTGTCCATGACAACGCATATGGTGGAGGGATGGGCATCCCCTATAGAGAGATTATACATTGCACATTCAACCATGGAAACGGATCACTTCATAGGATAATTGTTTAACGTTATGTGCATTTATATCGCAGTACGGTTAAATTTTCATCCATGCAAACTAAAGCATTATTATAAAAACCCGATAAGCTCTCGGAAAAGATATGTTTCATATGAAACCACGGTACGCCTGAATGGCATTCCTGTAAAGATAACGTGGATTTTTGCAAAAGGGATTGATACCCTTTTATCCGTGAATCGAATGCCCCATTATGTTCCCTACAGTAAGGATGAGGAGGTACAGGAAGGATAAAAATATACGCGATTTTATATCAGAAACATCAATAAGGCCCGAAAAACTTGTTATGCCCATATTTGTAGATGAAAACCTCAGGGAAAAGGAACCTATAAGTTCAATGCCGGGAATCTACAGGTATGCGCCTGGCGAGATCGAGGATTACGCCAAGGCCCTCGAAGAAAAGGGCGTGCGATCAGTTCTTCTCTTTGGTATACCAAAATACAAGGATTCCGGGGCGTCATCAGCGTATGATCCGAAAGGGGTTGTGCAGAAATCCATTGAAACCATAAAAAATTCTACGGACATAACTGTCATAGCCGACCTTTGCATGTGCGAATATACGGACACAGGACACTGCGGACTTGTAAAGGAAGGATTCGTCGACAACGATTCAACTCTTGGCGTATACAGGAAGATCGCCGAAAGCTACGCATCCGCTGGCGTAGACATCGTGGCTCCAAGCGGAATGATGGACGGGCAGGTCTCCGCGATAAGAAACGAACTTGACAGTGATGGCTTCAGCAACGTTATGATAATGGCATATAGCTCGAAATATTCATCGAATCTTTACGGGCCGTTCAGGGAAGCCGCTGAATCAACCCCAAAATTCGGTGACAGAAAATCTTACCAGATGGATTACAGGAATGCCAGGGAAGCACTTCGTGAAATAGACCTGGACGTTTCTGAGGGAGCGGATATAATAATGGTGAAACCCGCTCTTTTCTACCTGGATATAGTATCAAAGGCATCCGAGGCTTTTTATCATCCCCTGGCGGCATACAGCGTCAGCGGAGAGTATAACATGATATATAACGCTGTTAAAAACGGCTGGCTTTCTGAAGATGCAATAAACGAATCAATAACATCAATATTCCGTGCCGGGGCAGATATTGTGATCACATATTTCACAGAGTACCTAATGGAAAAGAACCGGATCCGCTAAAAGCCTGGAACAGGGTTATTAAACCCTGATTGCATTTATAGATATGTTTATCTAATAACAAACAATATTCAGGAGGTGATAAAATGGCAGTTGTATTAGGGCAGAAAGCTCCTGATTTTACCGTGAATACTTCGAAAGGACCTGTAACGCTGTCTAATTACAGGGGAAAATGGGTTTTGCTTTTCTCGCATCCCGGGGACTTTACACCGGTTTGCACAACTGAATTCATAGCCTTCACAGAAAAATACAGCGATTTTCAGAAGCTCGGTGTTGAACTTCTCGGGCTCAGTATAGATTCTGTTTACAGCCACATAGCCTGGATACGCGATATAAAGGAACACTTTGGTATCGACATTCCGTTCCCAATTATAGCGGACATAAACAAGGAAGTGGCAAGGGACTACAATCTTATCGATGAGAAAGCAGGATCTACCGTGAGAGGTGTATTCATAATAGATCCGAACCAGATTGTCAGGTGGATGATATATTACCCGGCTGAAACCGGCAGGAATATTGAGGAGATAATACGTGTCATAAAGGCGCTGCAGTTTAACTGGGACAGGAAGCTTGCAACACCGGCAAACTGGGAGCCAGGCCAGGAAGGAATAGAGGGCGCGCCATCGACTGTCGACTCAAGCATGAAGCGTGACGGCCAGCCAGGCGTGAAGACGTGGTACCTGAAATTTGTTAAATAAATACGATATTTCATTTTTTATCCCTTAAAATCTGCAGGATTTTATTTTTATATTTATTCGCGTTATGAAGAATCACCGGCTTTTATAATGTTTTACTGTATTTCCACCAGTTTCAGTTTTGGCCATTTCCCGTCGCTATCATCGACATCGATAATGTACCCGGATCCGGGAACTGAACTTGCGACAACGTATCCATTCACCGGATAGAAATCAAATATGGCATGTGCAGTCATAAAAACCCTGTTAAAGACCTCATCGCCGCTTATCATAACAACGATCCCGGACATCCTTATGTTATCGATTATATCCATAAGCCCGTTCATGAACTGATCTCCATAAGTCAGGTATAGATAATCGGTCGATATTATATAGATATACGGCCTGAGCGATGACTGTATCTTTGATTGCACAGCTTCCAGCCCAAAATCCCCCTTCATGTTTTTCCCCTTAAGGGAAATAACGTAAGGAGAATTCATCTCGGCAGTGGAGGAAGTGAAATAATTCCTGAGGTAGTTTGTATCAATTGCCTTGAGAAGGGAAGAATATGTTTCATATCCGCTTGCGGTAATGTCAATAACACCCTTATTTTTCAGTATGTTTTCAATGATAAGATTTGATTTGAATAAATTTATTGTGTCATTGACAACGGGTGATCCTTCACCTATATGCAGTATCACTATTGATCCCACTGGTACGCTGTCCCTTCCATTTTTTGTAAGCTTGCCGAATTCGGGATTTCCCAGCGAAACCTCAAAATCGTCTGTTTCTGCCGGAGCTTCGAACCGAATTTTTTTCTCAGGATAGTTGATGATCGTCTTCTTTACCGGGTTAAAATCCCCGCCATAAAGGGAGAACATGTGTGAGGGCGAACTTCCAATGGAAACACCCCTCATCTTTTCTATTGTTAAGGACCTTATGAGTATGTTATTTTTTATTGAATAATCTAATGATACGACGCCATCAGCAAAATATTCCAGCCGGGGATTGTTTTCAGCCTCGAGTATTGAAATAATATTTGCCCCGCTGCCCTCCACAAGATCGTTTTTAAGCATAAGGAAAAGCAGATCTTCAGGTATATGGTATTCCTCCGCAAGCGCATCCACTGAATCTATTGCTATGATCGGGTCCTTTCCGTAGTTTGCATCCACAAATTCATAAAGTGCATGGATCAGTGGAACAACCTCATAAACATCTATCACTATGCCTTCGGTGGAGAACGAATTGAATTTCCCTTCCTCAATATCCTTCTCAAACTTCAGGAGCGATGTTTTTTTCACGTTTACCAGATCGGTATCCCTTTCAAAATATACGGATCGGTTCTCTATCCACGGATATTTGGCCTTGAGGCCGTCTATGGATGATCTAGGAGCCATATAAAAGACGGGCCGGTGTTCGATCTCGCATGAGAGATAGTCAAGCGTGAATGTTGTTTTCCCCGATCCTGGCTTTCCCTTTATAACGAGCGATTTGCCGTATTTCTGATTCAGGAACTCATCGAATACATCCGCCAGGGACTTATTGTTCAATTCTAATCAGCACCCCTTTTATGATCCATCAATGCATTAAATCCGCTTCTTATTACAGGTCACAACTATGAAGTATCAGTGATTTTACATATATTAAATTATTTGTGTTTAGATGAAATTTCTAAAAAGGACAATTTATACATAATTTAATACAAATATATCTATATCTGAATAATGTCATAAACCGTATAATTATATTGTGTTTCAAGCCTCATGACAAAATTTATATAAAGTAAAACATTGAATAAGTATGATATCTATAATAGGTTCTGGCAGAGTTGGCGCAACAGCAGCCGCTTTTATGATGCTGGGCGAAGCAGACAGCAACATTACACTTGTGGATGTTGTGGAAGGCCTCCCACAGGGAGAAGCCCTTGATCTTAATCATGCAGCTTCAATCCTGGGAAAAGCGGTCTTCGTGACCGGTTCTAACAGCTATGAAGATATACGGGGAAGTGACATAATCGTTATAACCGCAGGTCTCGCGAGAAAGCCGGGGATGACACGTGAGGAGCTTGCATCCAAGAACGCAGATATTGTTTCGGGCGTTGCCGAAAAGATAAAGAAATATGCACCTGATTCGATTGTAATAATAACAACGAACCCCCTCGATGTTATGGTTACGGTGCTTTATAAAAAACTGGGGTTCGACAGGAAAAAGGTCATCGGCTTCAGTGGCGTACTTGATTCCAGGAGAATGGCGTTTTATTCATCGCAGTATATAGGAATATCACCAGCAGCAATAATACCGCTAGTACTGGGGCAGCACGGCGAGAACATGTACCCGGTCCCTGAGCTTTCCATGGTCTATGGAAAAAGCCTGAAATCTTTTCTCTCAAGCGATCAGTATGAAAAAGTTGTAAAGAACACGGTTGAAGCCGGAGGTACCATAACTAACCTCAGGAAATTCAGCAGCAACTGGGGCCCGGCAGCAGGCCTCCTTCAGATGGTGGATGCGATAAAGAATGACAGGAAGACGACCCTTGAAGCAAGTGTATACCTGGATGGCGAATACGGTGTCCATGACGTCTTTGCCGAGGTTCCTGTCGTTCTCTCGAAAAACGGCATTGAAAAGATCGTGGAGGTGAATCTTGACAGCGATCAGAAGGCAAGGTTCATGAAAAGCATAGACGCCATAAAGATCAACCTGAAGCAGGTCCCGCCGGAATACTTGAAATGATACTGTAATTTTAACAAACACGCCTCTCATTTTTTTATCATACACGGCCTGATCCGCCCCATAGCGGCTTGCTTGAAGGATCAGGCGGGTATCATTTTTATATAAAGTTTACTGCAGCTGTATCAATCTCATCAGGTTCTGAAACCGAAGGAGATGGATAGAAAATACCGGGTTGCACCAGCAGGTTCCAGCGATCGATAAGATCATAACTCCAGAAGATGAATGCAAAACCGTTCGCATAAATCACGGGATGGATATACGCAGGCAAAAAGAAATATATGCATACGCTTTAATTGAAGGAAAGTTTCTTTAAATATTGTTGCCAATTACTATGCAAAGGCAGAGGGTATATTTTTTTAAGAACGAAAGCATGCACTATTATGGGCAGAAAAAAAATATCAATAATTGGCGCCGGCAACGTTGGTGCCACAGTAGCGCAATTTCTGGCAGTTAAGGAACTCGGCGACATATACCTTTTTGATGTCGTTGATGGCAAGCCTGAAGGAGAAGCCCTGGACATGCAGGAGGGTGCACCACACTGGCTCTATGATCTGAATATTTCTGGATTTACAACATCTGATCCGTCGAACTATAAAAACATGGAAGGATCCGATGTAATAGTTATAACCGCCGGTCTCGCGAGAAAGCCCGGAATGAGCAGGGATGACCTTTTTGACAAGAATGTCGAAATAATGGCCGATGTTGCAAAGAACATTAAGAAGTACTCGCCAGATTCAGTAAACGTTGTTGTCTCCAACCCGGCAGATATCATGGCTTACGCGCTTTATAAGGTTGCCAGAACTGATCCATCAAGGATTCTCGGTCTCGGGGGATCGCTGGACAGCTCAAGGTTCAGGACGTTCCTTGCCAAGGAGCTTGGAGTTTCATTCCAGGACGTCAATGCGTTCGTTATCGGGGGCCATGGAGATGATATGGTCCCATTCGTCAGGTATTCAAGTGTCGCCGGAATACCAATAGAAAAGCTGCTCCCAAAGGAAAAAATTGATGAGATAATAAAGAGGACAAGGTTTGGCGGCGGGGAAATAGTGAACTACCTCAAGAGCGGAAGCGCATACTATGCACCGGGAATATCCATAACGGCTATGGTTGAATCAGTTGTGAAGGACAGGAAGAGGGTGATCCCATGCGCTGCCTACATAACAGGATCACATGCCGATCACTATGGAATAAAGGACAAGTTCATAGGAGTTCCCATAAAGATCGGCGAAAAGGGCGTCGAACAGATATACGATATAGATTTCAAGCCTGATGAACTCGAATTGTGGAAGAAGAGTGTGGCTTCAGTCGAGGCCAGCTCCAGGAAAGTTGATGAATTTATTGCGAAACATCCGCAATAAACCTTTTTATTTTTTCAAGATCAATATTTTTTCCTGAGATAATCGGAATAAAAATCCGGGTATTCTGCATAGGGAATCGGGTCCGTATAGCCAGCTTCCATGAACCCTTTAAGACGCAGCTGGCAAGAATCGCACTTCCCGCATGCTTTATCGCCGCCATTGTAGCATGACCATGTCAGCTCGTACGGCACTTTCAGTTTTTCCCCGAGTTTCACTATTTCACCCTTGCTCAGGTACTGAAGCGGAACTTTTATATCGATCCCCCTTTCTATCCCGATCCTTGTCCCGAGGGAAAGCGCCTTTTCCATTGCATTGAAGTAATCCGGCCTGCAATCAGGGTATCCAGAATAATCTATAGCATTTGCCCCTATGAAAATAACGTTTGAATCAAGGGTTTCAGCATAAGCGGCTGCAACAGAAAGGAATATGGTGTTCCTCGCAGGGACATATGTGATGGGTATATCCTCAGAGATGTCCGTTATTGGCCTTTCCGGAACGTCAATGCTGTCGGAAGTCAGGGCGCTGCCCCCTATTGCCCGCATATCCAGCTTCATGACTTTCCTGTCGATACCATAGTATTCTGCAACCTTTCTTCCGCTTTCAAGCTCCTTCCTGTGCTTCTGGCCATAGTCAAAACTGAGTGCATGTACGCTGTATCCCTTCGATATGGCATAGGCCAGGACTGTTGACGAATCAAGGCCACCTGAAAGAAGAACAACAGCTTCGTTCGGCATTTCTAATCACCGCCATTTTCTATGCCGGAAAAGGCCCCCTGCCCTGGCCCCTCCTCAACGGAAATCTCAATCCTGGATATATTTTTCCTCAGCCTGATCTTTTCAAGAACCTTTTTCACTATGAAAGAGGAAAGTTCTTCGCTCGTCGTGTTAAAAACATCACAAACATAAACATATTCGGCAGGTATGATCATCCTCTTCGTATTATATTTTATTATGTATTCGCCATTTTTTTCATCGTACTCATATATTCCGGATTTTCCAGGAACTAAGAGCCTGTGGTCCATCTCATTTATGACTGATCTTATGGCATTCTTCAGCTCTATAAAATCTATCAGCATGCCGTTTTCCATCTCTCCCTCGACATTTACAATGATCCCGTAGTCGTGCCCGTGGAGGCGTGAGCATTTCATATGCGATGGTA
>JAVRLU010000020.1:0-21063 GCA_031961165.1 Thermoplasmataceae archaeon | reverse complement strand
TTCACTGATATAAGCTTTAAAGAATTATAAACCCGGACTCCTGGCTTATCCTGGAGGTGAATTTCTCATTTCTTCCAACGTTCCCTGATGAGAATGTAAAACAGATAGAATCGAAAAAATTATTCATGGTATCTCTGCCGCCATTCATTTCTGGAAAAAACGGAACCTGAATGTTATCCCTTATTCCCATCAGCGGTGATTTCCCCGTAGATCTGTTGATCACAGGCAATAATTGAGGATAATCCTATCTTTTCCGACATAGATATGCAGATTCATTTCTGAAATCGTATTGATGTCATTGCGCCCGGGATATCTTCACAGGGCACGAATGATCAAGTTAAAATTTGCTCTTCCTATAAGCGTGCATGAATGAAGGCATGCTGAAAAATTTTATAGTGAATTCAAAAAAACATACCTATCCGTCTGGCGATGGAAAAGTCCTTTCAAGGATTCCCGCTTCGAAGGAATTTCATTTCAAAGAGAGCAATCTGGAATACGTCGATATTTATTTCGGGAATATATCTTTTAATGGAATAGAAACCGTCTATGAAGATGGGAGGCCCGTATGGGGCATGGTTTACTCCGGCGGAATCGTTAATGATGATATTGATTCCGGCGGACTTTACTCTTTTCTTAAGAAATGCCTCCTTCTGGTGGATGAAGAAGCACCATTCAGGGGCCCGCAATCATATTCGGAAGGTGATTATACGTATTACAATGATTTCGATGGGGATTTTTCACATTTTATCGGATATGAAAAAATCGAGATCATGGATGAAACCTCATACGAGCTTCATTACTCCGGGGGTTATATAACCTGATTCTTGAGATGTTTTAAGGATTTTACCGCTTCGTTCATGAATAAACCGCTTCCTCCTCCTCAACATCCTTTATTGTCTTCTCATACGTATCAAGAATGTCTCCTAGCGTTACAATACCCTTGAATTCACCATTGTCAACAACCGGGCACCATGTTGTTTTATTTCTCATCATTATTTCCCAGGCCTCCTCTGCATTGTTGGAAGGGTGCAGATAGGTTATTCCAGCCTTTATATATTTTTTAACAGAACTTTCGGTGCTCTTGTCTATATCAAAAAAGTAAACAACACCGAGAAGCCTCTTATAGACAACAACAGGAACAGAATATATGTCGTTTTGCTCCATTACTTTCTTGGCGTCCTCGATTGAGGCTGTATCTTCTATGCTTATTTCCCTGCATTTTATCTTGCTCAGCTTTATTGAGAGCAGGAGGGGCGTATTGTATTCACCGAAATGCGCTGGAGAATCTTTCCTGTCATCTACCTGATTATGGTATATGGTGTACTTCCCGGAAATAATATACGATATGAAAACAGCTATCATGGCGGCCGGAAGCAACTGAAGGCTCCCCGTCATCTCAACAATCATCAGTATGACAGAAAGCGGAACCTTTCCTGCTGCACCAAAGAAAGCCATCATGCCGATGATTGCAAATGGAGTAACAACCGGGACAAGGGAAGGATCTACATAATGGAATCCGAGGCCGTATACAACTCCTATCGATGCCCCTATGAATATTCCGGGTGCGTAAACACCACCGCTGCCACCGGAACCAACCGTAAATGAAGTTGCTATTACCTTTACGAATGGTAAAAGAATCAGTACAAGCAGCAGGGGTATTCCAAAGGTCGGTATTTCATTAAAACCCTGGTTCATAAGTATCTGTACCCATCCATATCCGGTGGCCATTATCTCCGGAAAGAAAAGGGCTATAACTCCCGCTACCGCTGCTCCTGCCAGTGGCTTGAAATATTTATTCACCTTCCACTTCTTGAACATTGAAACGGTACCGTAGAATGTTTTCACGTAGAATATGGCAAAGAGTCCGGTAACAACGCCAAGAAGGGCATACAGCGGAAGCCTCGCGACCTGAAACCCTGCGTTGTAATATCCGAATATCGGTTCAAACCCGACAAAAGAGGCAAAAATTGAGTAACCTATGGCGTTAGCCACAAGTGACGGGTATATGACCTGTGTCTCAAGATCACGTTTGTAGAGTATTTCAGCACCGAGCATTGTTCCGCCTATCGGTGTTTTGAATATTGTCCCTATACCGGATCCTATACCGACAGCAACGGCTATCCTTCTATCTGTATCGCTGAGGTGGAGAAAATCTGCTATCATGGATCCCAGGCCGGCCGATATCTGTGCCGTCGGGCCCTCCCTGCCAGCACTTCCCCCGGATCCTATCGTTATAGCCGATGCAATTGTCTTGACGATCGGTATTCTTCTTCTTATCTTTCCATGATTATTATGGAATGCCATTATGGCGGCATCCGTCCCGTGACCTTCAGCTTCAGGTGCAAAGGTATACACAATCAGGCCGGACAGCAAGCCGCCGAGGGCAACAACAACCGGTATAAGCAGGTAGTAATGAACGCTGAATATATAGGTCAGTGAACCGCCCTCGCCAAGCGGATGTGGTACAACCATCCCCAGTATTTTTGAGAGGAATATGAGTTCGAAGAGTTTTATTGCATAGTAAAAGGCAAGTGCCCCGAAACCGGATATAACGCCGATAATTGAACCCATTATAAACCATTTCTCAAAGTAAGGCAAGGCACTGATTCCTTTAAATTTCAAATTGTTTTTCACCTTATTCTTCAGATCTATACCTTATATTCCCAATATTTATAAAATATTCTGCCTTCTTTTAATATTCAAAGGATTTAAATTGATTCATTGTAACTTCGTACAGGTATAATTATATGGGGTGATAATTTATTCCGGATTTTATGCTTTCTTTAATATACATTATATTTATGTATTCAATGATATAGATTACTGCCCGCTATAGCGCTTCATAAAACGGGAAAAAAATTTATAATTCTATCTTACCGCTATAAGAGCGATAATGTATCAGTTTTGAAACTCCGGAATCAAATGTTTTACGAATGGAACGGAACTGGTGAATTGCGGTGAGTGCTGATCTCTGGAAAATTATGTATATCAATATAACATCATACAGGCAATGCATGATAATGATACAATGTACTTCAAAAGTATAGCAAGTGGAAGCAAGGGCAATGCTACTCTTTTGTGGGACTCAGAAACCCTTCTGATATTTGATTTTGGTATTTCCATAAAAAGACTCAATGAAAATCTGGGAATGCTTGGCATTGGAGAAAAAATGGTTTCAACTTTTATAAGTCATGAGCATGCAGATCATTCATCCGGCATAAAGAGCCTTATAAAAAAGATGAATCCGGACATATACACAAGGGCCGCGACTGCAGATGCCCTGAAGATAAAGAGTTATGAGATCCAGGGCGGTGTCACAATCGGAAATTTCGAGGTCATAGACTTTTCAGTTCCCCATGATGCAGCTGATCCCATAGGGTTCTCAGTGATCTGGTATGGAAAAAAGATATCAATAGTCTCTGACCTTGGCACTGTTACTGCAGGAATTATAAAGGAAATCAAGGATTCCGACATACTTTCTTTTGAGGCGAATCATGACGTTGAAATGCTGAAGAACGGAAACTATCCGTACCCGCTGAAGAAGAGGATAATGAGCGATAAAGGGCATCTGTCAAATGAGCAGTCAGCAGAGGCTATAGGGAAAGTTCTGCATGAGGATACGGAAATAATCCTTTCCCATTTAAGCCAGCAAAACAACACGCCTGAGATTGCCTGCTCCTATGTGCAGAGTTACCTTGACAACAGGAATTTACATTACAGAAGCATTGAATGTGCAGATCAGGATAGGGGGAGCTTTATACATTCCATTAAAAAATGATCCGTTATTAGATTTTAAGCCCGGTTCCTGCACTTCGGACAGTGAATAATTATCTATGTTGCAGAACATTCTGAAAAATATAACTGGAATCGTTTTTATGGTAATTGATTTGTAGTAAATAAAAAATGGAAATATGTGATCATTTATCGCATTTTCCAGTTGGACATGCAGGATCGAACGTTGAATCAAGCTTGAGATATTTCTCCGGCATATTTGTTATCAGTTCGATCACTTCCTTTTCCTCGCTTTTTTTTTCCTCCTTAGTACCTGAAGTCAGAACCTGGACTACCTTGCTGTTATCCCTGTAGACCGTTATTCCCTTGCAGTGAAGATCCTTTGCCATCCTGTATGCACGCGCTATATCCTCTCTGGTGGCATCCCTCTTCATGTTTATCGTCTTTGATACTCCGGAATCGCAGTATCTCTGAAAAGTCGCCTGCATAAGCACGTGCCATTCAGGATCTATTTCATGGGCCGTAACGAATATCTTTTTCAGATCCGGATCGAGATCCACGTTTGCAAGATTTCCGCTTTCAGCAACCTTCCTCATGAGATCTTCTGAATAAAGGCCTTTTTCTCTCACTTTTGCTTCAAAGAGGGGATTCACTTCCAGAAGTTCCTGGCCATTAAGGACGTGCCTTACAAAAGCTATCGCGAAGAGGGGTTCTATTGATGAGGAGCATCCGGCTATTATGGAAATTGTCCCTGTTGGAGCTATGGTTGTTGTCGTGGAGTTCCTCATTTTTATGCCCTGATTTTCCCATTCCGACCCGTACCACGCAGGGAATACGCCCCTCTCTTCAGCCAGTGCCTGTGATGCTTTGTGCGATTCGTCGTTTATGAAACTCATGACCTTTTCACCGATTTCAAGGGCTTCGTAGCTGTTGTAAGGAACCCCAAGCTCTATGAGCATGTCAGCAAAGCCCATTACCCCAAGGCCTATCTTCCTGGTGCGCCTTGTCATCTTCTTTATCTCTTCGACAGGAAACTTATTCGCATCTATAACATCGTCCAGGAACCTTGTTGAAAGCCATATCGTTTCTTTTAGCCGATCATAGTCTATTTTGTTATTTTTTATATATTTCGCAAGGTTTATTGATCCAAGGTTGCAAGATTCATAAGGCAAAAGGGGCTGCTCGCCGCATGGATTCGTAGATTCTATATCCCCAACATTTTTGATCGGGTTCTTCCTGTTTATCTCATCCAGGAATATGAGGCCGGGGTCAGCGGTTTTCCATGCCTGGTCTATTATCATATCCCACATATCGCGTGCCTTGATCCTTTTCATCACCTTTTTTGTCCTTGGATTCACAAGATCCACATAATCATCGTTATCAAGCTTGTCGAAGAAATCGTCAGTTATGCCCACGGATATGTTGAAGTTGCTGAGCGTTTTGTTTTCTGAATCTTTGCTTAATATGAATTCCATTATATCCGGGTGATCATACCTGAGAATTCCCATGTTGGCTCCCCTGCGTTTACCCCCCTGCTTTATCACGTCGGTAGTAACATCGAATATTTTCATAAATGATACCGGGCCAGACGCAACGCCCTTTGTCGATCCCACTATATCATCCTTTGGCCTGAGCCTGGAGAAAGAGAATCCTGTACCGCCACCGGATTTGTGTATAAGCGCCGTATTTTTAAGTGTTTCAAAGATGTCCTCTATGCTGTCAGGAACAGGAAGTACAAAACAAGCGGACAGCTGGCCCAGCCTGGTCCCGGCATTCATCAATGTCGGGGAATTTGGGACAAAATCAAGGTTTGCCATCATTTCTTCATATTTCGATATATACTCTGATGCACTTGTTCCCGTTGTCTCGAGAAAATCCATGAACTCCTCAAAGGAACCTTCGATGATCCCGTCCTCTTTCATGTAACCGAATGTCCGTTTGAGGACTTCTATCTGGGAGGGACTCAGTTTACCTATATTCTGTGCGTGATCCTGCAATTTTCCTGTTTTTTTGAATCGAATGTAATCATAAAATGACTCGATAATTCCAATATGCGAGGCGACCCTTTTGAACATCTGTCTGGGCGTTTCTATTATCTTGCCCTCCTCGTCTTTGAGCAAATATCTGGCTTCCAGAACTTTTACTGCATTTATAGTGAGCTTTAAATCATCTTTGACCCCAAAGCTTTCCTTTTCCTCTCTTATTGCTCTCCTCTTTTCGCGGTAGAGAATGTATGCCTTCGCCACATCTGTATACATCCTTCCGTCCGTCCTGGATGTCATAAGAACTTTTTCGACTACATCCTGAATCTGCTCTACGTTCGGCCTGTCAGTTATCTTTTCAATCTCAGCAGTAACATTATCTGCGAGGTCCTCAGCTTCTTTCATGGAACCGTTCTTCACTGACAGCATTGCCTTATAAATTGCCATAGTTATCTTGTTTTTATCGAATTTTACTATAGATCCGTCCCTTTTAACTACCTGCTTAATCATTTATTCACCGAGTGTTCTGTTTTATTCCATAAGACTATTTCTAAATATTGTAACAACAATCCGGATAAAAAATGCATGCATTAGTGTGATCCTATATGTGAACGATATGATCACAAGCTTTTCAGGCCCTAAATCAGAGGTTCTTGAAATAATCCCGCATTATTAACTGAAGGATTCTGAAAAATTTACTGGCGGATGTATATACGAAGAATGTTCTCGATGTATATTCAGTATGATGCAGAATCTGTATTTTTTTATTTTGACTTTCTTAAAAAAACTTTACTTACTACTTTTTCTGAGGTTTTTTGTAAATTATATTAAACAAATTAAAATTTTAGTTTTGTATATTATGCCTGAATGTAATGCCCAGCGATCAAAATGCTTATATTCCAATTAGATATATCGTTATTACACGCTTGAAGATGCACCTTTTAACGTTAACATATTAAAAGGGAAGATGTCGATTTTTAAATGTGAGACTAAATGAGAGATGGCACAATGGATTGTGCTCTGCTAATCTGCCTAGAGGATGGCTTGGTTCGAGCGCCGAGGAAGGACGTGCCAAGCTGCGATATGCCTTGGGGAGGCGCATGGAGCCCTAGATCCAAGGATTTCCGAATGAGACTTCTTACCGTTTAGGTACTCCGAAAGGAGAGGGAACCCGGGGAATTGAAACATCTTAGTACCCGGAGGAAAAGAAATCAATTGAGATACCGTTATTAAAGGCGATCGAAAGCGGTGTAAAGCAAACCGAATAGCCCTTCGTAAGGAGGGAAACATGTGGTGTTTGGTCTTTCTCTAACACTTGAGGGAGAGGGTGAACCTTTTGGAAAGAAGGGCCGTAGAAGGTGATAGCCCTGTAACCAGAATCCCGAGAGTCATAAGGGAAAGTAACCGGAGTACCATGCGTCGTTTTTCGCGTGGGAATATGGGTGGCACTAACATCCAACTTTAAATACGTCTCGAGTCCGATAGCGAACTAAGTACCGTGAGGGAAAGATGAAAAGTAACCCGGAAGGGTGATGAAAAGAGCCTGAAACTAGGCAGAGATAAACTTATAGGGCAATTAAGAGGTGATGCCGTTAACGACGGCGGATCGTTGTTCTATTATCCGTGTTGAAGAACGGACCAGGGAGTTCTGACGAGTGGCAAGGTTAATCTTTTAAGGAAAAGCCGTAGCGAAAGCAATTACCCGCACAGTAATGGAGGGGTGTCGTAGTAAATGCGTTTAGTCACTCGTGAGAGACCCGAAGCCGGTCGATCTATACCTGAGTAGGTTGAAGCCTAGTGAAAGCTGGGTGGAGGACCGAACCTATTCTGATGTGCAAATCGTTTGGATGACTTGGGTGTAGGGGTTAAAGGCCAATCTAGGCCGGCAATAGCGGGTTCCCCCCGATACTACCCGCAGGTAGACCTTCACAGAGATGCTTGGCGAGGTAGAGCTACCGATCGGTTGGTGAGCAGTCGAAAGGCTGCGCCGACTTGTCAAACTCCGAACTTGCTGAGATCGTAGAAGTGGGGTGCTAGGGGACAGGGATAAGCTCTGTTTCCGTGATGGAAACAATCAAGACGAGGGTTAAGGTCCCTAAGTTCTAGTTAAGTGCACGAAAGAGGTTTGTGGCCATAGACAGTGGGGAGGTAGGCTCAGAAGCAGCCATCCTTTAAAGAGTGCGTAACAGCTCACTCACCGAGGTCACATGCCTCGAAGATGGAAGGGGCTAAAACTAGATACCGAGACCTTCGAGCATCGAAAGATGATCTGGTAGGGGGGCGTGCCATATGGGTGGAAGTTTCTTCGAGAGGAGGGATGGACCGTATGGTATCGCGGATCCTGGTAAAAGTAGCAGACAAGAATCGTGAGAATCGATTCCGCCGAAAGGGCTAAGGGTTCCTTGGCAATGTTCGTCAGCCGAGGGTTAGTCGATCCTAAGGTCATACCCAACTAGATATGATCGAATGGGAAGCCGGTTAATATTCCGGCACACTGGAAGTTTTGCCATATGCAAGAAGGTTCAGGATAGATGGAGTACGCTTACCTACGTATTCGTGCTCATAAATGGATGGAGAGTTGTAATGACGAGAAGTTCATGAAAGAGTACGGGTCTCCGTTTGGGGATTCTATTTATTCCCGGATCCCATGAAAATTGTATATGGGTCAGATCCAGTATCGTACCAAGAACCGACACAGGTGCCCCTAGGTGAGAAGCCTAAGGCGTTTGGGAATAATGGACGCGAGGGAACTCGGCAAAATAGCTCCGTATCTTCGGTATAAGGAGTGCCTATTCCGTGATGGAATAGGTCGCAGTGACAAAGGGACTCCGACTGTTTACCACAAACACAGATCGCTGCTAGTCCGTAAGGATTTGTATAGCGGTTGAAACCTGCCCAGTGCTGGTACCTGAAAAACCTTTTCAAGGGGAAGAAGGGCCAGTAAACGGCGGGGGTAACTATGACCCTCTTAAGGTAGCGTAATACCTAGCCGCTTAATTGGCGGCTTGCATGAAGGTTCAACGTGGGTCCCACTGTCCCCGCGTCCAGCCCCGTGAAATTGATGTACTGGTGCACAATCCAGTCTCTCCCACGTGAAAGCGAAGTCCCCGTGGAGCTTTACTGCAGCCTGTAGCTGTGATGCGATTCCGACTGCGTAGTGTAGGAAGGAGCCGTCGAGGCTCCGGTTTTGGCCGGAGTGGAGGCGACAATGAAACACTTCCCTGTTGGAATTGCGTCACTAACCTTGAAAGAGGGACAACTATTGGTGGGCAGTTTGGGTGGGGCGCCACGCCCCTAAAAATCTAACAGGGGCCCCCAATGGTCAGCTCAGGAGGGTCAGAAATCCTCCGTAGAGTGTAAAAGCAAAAGCTGGCTTGACTGTGTTGCAGACAACTAGCAACGCAGATGCGAAAGCAGGGTTTAACGAACCACCCAGTTCCTCCTTAGTGGGGGCGGGTGATAAGAGAGAAGTTACCCCAGGGATAACTGAGTTGTCCTCGGCAAGAGTACACATCGACCCGAGGGTTTGCTACTTCGATGTCGTCTGTTCCTATCCTGGTGCTGCATAAGGTGCCAAGGGTGGGGCTGTTCGCCCATTAAAAGGGATCCTGAGATGGGTTCACTACGTCGCGAGACAGTAGGGTTGCTTCTCCGTGGGAGTGCTCGATGTCTGAAGGGAAGGAGCCTTTAGTACGAGAGGAACAAGGGTTCGTGACCTCTAGTCTACCGGTTGTCTGGTAAGGCATTGCCGGGTAGCCACGTCATACGTGGATAAGAGCTGAAAGCATCTAAGCTCGAAGCCACCCCTGAAAATAGACATCGTCATCAGATCGCTTCTAGAAGAGAAGTTTGATAGGACTGGGATGTAAGAATCGAGCCTCGGCGAGATTTTAAGTCCACAGTTACTAAAGATCGAATGCACAATCCATGCTAAATTCTCATTTAGTCGAAAGACAGCGTGTATTTCTTTTATTTTTTGTTATTTATAGCGTTAGCTGTAGAGATTTTTTATTTATTTTCCTTGACAGAATTATACTTTTCCTGAATTTTTTGTTCGAAGTCCTAAACGGTTTAAAAAAATATGGTGATTTTATAATTATATATTTGAAAAATATACGATAATTACTGCTTCGTTACTGGCGTTGCCTCAATTTCTTTTACAAGTTTTTCTATGACACTGTTGAATATTTCCCTTATCTTTGCGTTTGTTTTAACGGTAGGTATGCCCGCATCGGTGTTGTCAACTATCTCTGCAAGAAGTGGTATTTTACCGAGGAATGTTATGTTATAATCGGTTGCGGCTTTTTCTCCGCCTCCATTCTTGAAGATATACGTTATTTCACCACAGTGGGGGCATATAAAGCCGCTCATGTTCTCTATGATTCCCAGTACCGGCAATTTTAGCTGCCTTGCAAAATTGATCGCTTTCTTTGCATCAAGAAGTGCCACATCCTGCGGTGTTACAACTATAAGGACACCGTTTGCGTCCGGGACAAGCTGTGCAATGCTGAGAGCCTCATCACCTGTTCCTGGCGGCATATCTATAACGACGTATTCAGTATCCTTCCATGAAACATCATCAAGAAACTGCTGGATCGCCTTATGCCTCAGCGAACCCCTCCATATGACAGGGGTATCCGTTGACGGAAGGAGGAATGCCATTGAAACAACCTTGACCCCGTACTTTGTGTCTATCGGTATTATCCCGTTTTCATCGGCATAAAGTTTAAGATCTTCAACACCAAGGAGTTTTGGATCATCAGGCCCGTTAATGTCAGCATCCACAAGGCCGACCTTAAATCCCCTGTCTGCAAGCGACACGGCAAGGTTTACTGCAACGGTTGATTTTCCGACTCCACCTTTACCGCTCATCACCATTATTGTATGCTTTACCTTATATTTTGTTGACTTTCCCGGAGGGCCAACGACCGGAGCCGGTGGCGGCGTGTTTATCTTTATATTTCCCTTTCCCTTTTCAGTATTCTCATCGCTCATGCTTTCACCATTGCGAAATAATATATATAATTCGTTACCTGAAAAAATAGATAAATTTAAATATATAATTTTCAGAACAGCCCCGTTATTTCCCCATTATCGGTTACGTCAACATTTTCCGCAGCAGGTCTCTTTGGAAGGCCGGGCATCGTCATTATTTCTCCAAGTATGGGGACCACGAATCCGGCTCCGGCGGAAATATTAACGGACTGTACCGTTATCTTGAAACCCTTTGGATCGTTTATCAGTTTTGCATCGTCGCTGAAGGAGTACTGTGTCTTTGCCATGCATACGTACGGGTTTCCCATGATCTCGGTTGCCTTCTTTATGTCCATGAGGGCCTTCTTCTCAAAGACGACGGAATCCGCACCATAAATTTTCTTTGCTATCTTCTCAATCTTTGTTTCTATATCGTCGTTTACATCGTACACACGTTTTATTTCGTAATCCCTGGTCTGATCAAGAACCTTGTTTGCCAGGTCTATCCCGCCATCACCACCCTTTGCAAACACTTCCGAAAGCGCCCATTTAACGCCGCTGGAATCGAGGATCTCACCGATTCTCTTAATTTCGCCCGGAGTGTCGTTAGGGAACCGGTTAATTGCAACAACGGGTTCGATTCCATAGTTCCTTATGTTCCTTACGTGGTGCAGAAGGTTCATCGAACCCTTTTCCACGGCATCCAGGTCCTCTCCATCCTTGCTTGAACCTCCGTGATACTTCAGTGCCCTTATCGTTGCAACTATGACAACGGCATTGATTGGCAGATCGCCTATGCGCGATACCATATCAAGGAATTTTTCTGCCCCGAGGTCAGAACCGAAGCCTGCCTCGGTAATTACATAATCGAAATGGTTCAGTGCAATCTTGTCAGCAAGTATGCTTGATGTGCCGTGTGCAATATTTCCGAACGGGCCAGTATGAATGAACGCCGGAACGCCTTCTGTTGTCTGTACGATATTCGGCTTGATCGCATCCACCAGCAGCGCTGCCATAGATCCCTCTGCCTTGAGATCGCCAGCGGTTACTGGCTTATTCTTTGTTGTGAATCCTATTACAATTCTGGAAAGACGCTCCTTCAGGTCTGCATAGTTCAGGGATAGGCCCAGGATAGCCATGACCTCGCTTGCCGGCGTTATGACGAACGAATCGTTGGCAATTGCCCCCATTTCCCTCGGGCCGACACCGACAATTATATTCCTGAGCGACCTGTCATTCATGTCGATTGTCCTCGGAAACGTTATCCTCTTCGGATCTATGTTAAGTTCATTTCCGTGATAGATATGGTTGTTGATCATTGCAGAGAGCAGGTTATGGGCCGCCGTTATAGCCGGAAAATCCCCGGTGAACAGGAGGTTTATTTTGTCGCTTGGCTCCACCTTTGATTTTCCGCCACCGGTTGCTCCGCCCTTTATTCCGAAGCATGGCCCGAGTGATGGCTCCCTTATGGCTATGGCTACATTCTTTCCAAGTTTCTTGAATGCCTGGCTAAGCCCTATTGTTGTTGTGGTTTTTCCCTCACCGGCCGATGTAGGTGTCATAGCTGTCACGAGAATCAGCTTTCCCTTCTTGTTTCCCTTCTTCTGCAGGCCTATGGAAACTTTAGCCATGTACTTCCCGTAAAGCTCGTAATCGTTTTCCCCTATTCCAGTTTCAGAAATTATTTTCGATATTTCCCTCATAGATATCCCTCAACGGTTTTTATTGTGGAATTATGAATCTCCTCACAATTCTCGAGAAAGAGCTTTATCTTGATGTTCTGGTCCGCAACGTAGTCCCTGTCCCTGACGCTCTTCAGGTTTATCCTTACGTTATATATCGCAGCCTTCGCAGCAGCGTGGGCCAGCAAAGCCCCGCTTGCAGTGTCAGTTATTGCGCTCCTGTTTCCGTGTTCCGCCAGGTATTTTGTGATCTTAAGTATATCGTATGCTTTGTACGCAATGGCCCATGGAACATCAATTGCACCTCTCACAGCTTTCTGTATCTCATCTTCCCTTTTTTTCTTTTCCTCATCTGTTCCCTTCGGGAGCTTGTATGCTGCCATGAGGATGTTGAAGGCCTCCTCATCCTTTGACATCAATTCCCTGAGGTCTTCAGTTATTTTTTTTGCTTCCTCCTCTATCTTTTTTATTTCATCGTAATACGCTTCATACCCCTTCTTCCCTACGGTAAGTTCTGAAACCATGGATACGAGCGCTGTCGAAACTATTGACACAAAGGCGCTTGCAGCTCCCCCTCCTGGTGCAGGGGAAGGGCTTGCCAGCCGCTTTATAAAATCATCATAGCTTTCCATACCATGTAAGCCCCATTGAAAACTTAAATCTGATCATTGGCGATTTTTTCCGTTGCGGCCGTTGGGATTTCCAATGCATTATAAGCGGTATACTAACCGGAAATACGCTGATATAAAAATGAGGTTATTATTTAGCCTCTTCCGCAGATCTTATTTTTCTTTCTATTATATTGCCCTCATCAAAATGGTTCAGCCTGAGGTAGAATTTTGCAACATCAATAAGGGCATTTTCCGGTACAAGGCCCACTATTTCGGATTCGACAGGATACGCACCATACCTTTCCGCCTCAAGCCTCACAAGTTCAAATGCCCTGTATATTGGCGTTTTGCGGTAATTTGTAAGGTTCATTGATATCTGCACCAAATTCCTGTCCTTCAGGTAGAACGCCAGGGCCTTCACAAATGTCAGGCCGCCATCCTTTGCCCTCAGGGCGGATGCTATCTTCTTTCCCGTTTCTATATCGCTTATGTTCAGGTTCACGTTATAGGCAACAAGAAAATCCCTGGCCCCTATTATGGTCGCTCCTGCCTTTCCAACGATCGCTGGCCCGAAATCCGGCTTCCACTTTTCATCCATTATGCTCGCTTTAAGCTGCTCGTACTGGAACTTCTTGTTCCTTATGTCCGCAAGGTTCCGGCGATCCTCCCTGGTGGCGGCCTCTTCGTAAAGGTACACCGGTATCCTGAGTTCATCCCCAACTCTTTTTCCGAGATTCCTTGCAATTTCGACGCATTCCTCCATTTTCACGTTTTCGTAAGGTATGAATGGTACCACATCGGAAGCTCCGAACCTGGGGTGTTCGCCCCTGTGCTTATCCATGTCTATTAATTCCGAGGATCTTTTTATGCCACGGAACATGGCTTCTTCAGCATCCTTGCTGTCGCACACAAACGTGACCACGCTTCTGTTGTGATCGGGATCCATCTCAACGTCAAGTATCCTGACAGATTTTACAGAGGATATGGCTTTTACTATTTCGTCAACCTTATCCCTATCCCTACCCTCGCTAAAGTTCGGAACACATTCTACAAGTCCCATATTGGGTTATACCTTACGATAAGATTAATCTAACCTGTAAGTCGAATGAAATGTTACCCGTTTCAGTGCCATTTCTGGCCGCCCCCGGGCATTATATCCTTTTTCCATATGGGTATTTTTGTTTTTATAGAATCTATTATGAACCTGCATGCCTCAAAAGATTCAGCCCTGTGCCGTGAACACACTGAAACAACAACACTATCCTCGCCCAGATTCACGTTTCCGATTCTGTGTATTACCGCGGCATCTATAATGCCATATCTTTCAACGGCCTCATTGAGGAGCTTCTGGATCTCTTCTATTGCCAGCTCCCTGTATGCTTCATAGAAGAGTGAAGAAACTTCGACATCGTCAGAATGTCTCCTAACTGTACCCTGGAACGTAAGGATCGATCCGCATTCCTCATTCCTCAGCCCCTCTATAATGCCGTGAACATCAATGGGGCCTTCGATGATTTCAACTCTCATAGCCAAATAATACAATAATGGATTTAAATTTTAGAATCAGTGCTCAAGGAAAAACGGCTTCAGGTACGAGAAGAATATATCGCTCTTCTGGAACTGTACAGAGTGGCCTCCATCAATTATTTTAAGAACTGATCCGGCGATGAGATCGTGAAAGGATTCTCCTGCAGCCGGATTCACCTTTTCATCTCTCCGCCCCCACATTATCATTGTCGGTTTGTTCACCTGCGACAACCGGTACTTGAGATCGTTCAGCCCGGTTGCACCTATGATAACTATATTCCCGGCTTTTTCCGGATGGTTGATGGCAAATTTCAGTGCGATCTCCCCGCCGAATCCGTCTCCTATAAGGAATGAGTTTCTGAGGCCCAAAAACTTTATAAAATCATATAAAAAATGAGATCCTGCATCGCTGTCTCCGGATCTGTATTCATCCGGAAAGTACGGGTAATAGATATCAAAGCCCCATTCAGATATCTTTTCAAATGCGTGTATATTTTTCCATCCCTCCGGGCCATCTGTATCAAGGATTATGACGTTGTTCCTGTTTTTTTCATTTTTAATGCAGAGATAGTGAATGTTTTTTCCAGGCAAACTGACATTATTTTCGGCAATTTCCATGGCTGTCTATATTAAACGCGTATTTAAGATTTGAATCCGGCCCGTAAGTGACGAAATACTGCGTATTTCGTTGATTCTGTGAATATTCCGGGCATGGTATCGAAAGTTAAATATCTTTATATTGAATAGACCAGTATAGCCCTGTGGTGTAGTGGACAAGCATTTTGGACTTTGGATCCAACAACGGCAGTTCGAATCTGCCCAGGGCTACTGGAGCGAAATGATGCTAAAACCTAATGAAATCGGCTATTCAGGTGATTTTAATAAAAAGAGAAAAATTCTAGCAGTAGCTTCAGTCGTAGTGATCGTTCTGGCATTTTCTCTTATGTATGGCATGGGCCTTTACAACGCCAAAACCGTAAATGTCCTGTATATTGACGTAGATATACATACGGGGAATACGGTTAAGGTTGTACAGGTACAGTATAACCACGATACGCTCAATGGAAATGAACATATAACCTTCAATTTTGTTTATCATAATACCGGCACGGCGGTGACTATAGATAGCGTTAAATCCGCAACGCCGGGATTTACTGTAACATCGCCGGATCTTCCCATTAACGCTGGACAGGGCCAGACTGTTACAGTACCTATGAATATCCTTACGCCGGATTCTAACTATGCCGGGAACCTGTTGATAAACCTTTATACTTCACCCTGAACAGTAAATATCCGCACCAGGATATTAATAAATTTTATTTGCCGCGAACAGGATCATGGCTGATTATCAGGCATCTTTTCATTGATTGGAGTTATACATAGCAGGATGGATCCTTTAGTGTTTGCAGTTTTTAAGCTTCATGAAACGTAGCCGTTCGTTAAATATGTGTTTCAGGCCGTTTTTTTAGGATTGATATCATGCGCCAGGCTGCATTCCCGGTTCATGTGATTCGTGCTCGTGTGCTTGCAATGAAGATTTGACGCAAAAAGCGGGAATACCTGACCATCCCCCGTTTCCGCAAGGAACCGGACTGAAGAGGCCGCTGCATGGAACACTCCGTGATAGATCGATTGGTGCACTACCAGAATGGAATGATTGCAAAACTTCCGGCAAACCGCACAGAATGCCTATTGATCTGAAGATGCCTCCTTCATGTTTTTGCGAAAAGTCAATTCAGAAGATAACCGGATCATTTCAGTACAGTTATGGAATTTTATACTATCTTTGTCCAGGTGCAACCCCGCGCTTTATCAACCCCGCCGTATTTCCTAAACCTGGAAGCTGGATCGGATTATCATCCAGCGATGATATTATTACCACGTAACATGAGGATATTCGTGTTATCAGAGCCGGTAAAAAAGAGGTTTCGTCAGTGAGTTGCACTGATAAAAATTGGCAGGGCCAGGTTTTACCTTGAGAAATTCTATATTAAAAAATTTTTAAAAATAAAAATATTTAAATATTATATGGGTTATGCCTTTGCTTCCGCAGTCTTCGCATTCCTTTTTGCCATGTTTGCAACGTATATCAGGTATGCAAGCATAAGCAAAAGTAGTATTCCTCCTCCAAGTGTTACGTAGTAAAAGGCCGTGCCCATCGCAGTATTCGTTATGAATGCGGAAACCGGAACAGAAAATCCGAAAACCTTCGGGTATAAAAGACTGTAAAAGGGAAATACGGCAATTGCAAGGATTGTAAGAAGCACCATCTTTGTTTCAACTATCTTCTTAGTTGAATCAAAGTAAAACAGTATTGGAACTATGATGCCTATTATCAAAGGTATTGCAAGGACAGGACTGAATGTAACTGCAGGAACAGAGGAGTGTATAGAAAGTACGGATACTATGGTCAGTATCACTCCAAGATATGTCAGGGCTATCGAGTATATCCTGTAATTTTCAAGGCCGTAGAAAACAAACGAAAGCCCTATCAGGACTAGGAAAGTACTGATAACAAAGAGCCAGTCCCCAGGTACTGAAAACCACTTTGCCGTTGCAAATTGCAGTTTGGAGAGTTCGACGCCTGCGCCGGTCACAAGTGAAGCGGCAAATACAAGGAATATGAGGACAAAAATAACTTCAAATACTGAGAATACTGTATAAAGTGTCCTGTCGGTGAATGCACCTTTCTTTATATATTCACCGTAAACGATGAATGCATTCCTTGCCACGAATGCAATGAGAAGAAGCAAAAGCGGAACTGCGTAAATGTATGCGGCAGGGACGATGACATTTGGAAATGAAAAATCGGCCGCCACCACCCAGAATGCCAGAAATGTCCCGGTTACTTCCCATATTGGTATCACAAAGGGCAATACGTTTTTACTGCTTTTCTTCCATGAAAAAATAATCAGGAGAGCTCCCATGGTCTCCGCCATAAGAAGGGCAAGAAATATAGCTGTTATAAAAAAGAAAAGTCCGAATACTCCGTTCATGTTCATCACCTTAGAAATTTACCTCCTTTCCAGCCGAACTCGCTGAACCGATCTCTTTTGATACGGACTCGCGTTTAAACACCCTTGATGCAAAGTAGAACGTGAATGGAAGCAGAAGAGCGTAGAATATTATTATTGCGATCCCCGGAGCAATCATCGAAGTCGTGAGGTTTGCACCCTGATACACGTACATAACGTTGTATATTATGTACGGCTGGCGGCCAACCTCATCAACTATCCACCCGTCCTCCATTGTAATAAGGGCGACAATTCCAGCGATTGGATATATTATATTCATATATTTGTTTGAGAACGGATCCTTCTTTATGATCCACATTATTAGATATATGAAGAGATAGAGACCAAGAAGAAGCCCCAGTGTTACCATCGTGTCAAAAGCATCATGAACCATGAGCGGGGGCCAGTCGCTTACAGGGTAATATGAAAGCCCCTTTGGTACCGCGAACGCAGCATTTCCATTACCGGCAAGCAGGCTCTGGAGATTCGGTATTGTTATAGATCCGACAATCTTCCCGTTAATTATGGTTCCGAACAGCTTCTCAGGCATATATCCATGTCCGCCAATGTAGTTGAGTTCAAGCATTGAGTATTTTAAGGGCTGAAACGTCATGACGTTTGTTGCCGCAAGCGATCCGGATATTCCGGCAAGTATCACGAATATCATTGATAACGGTGTTGTGATCCTCAGTGCCTTGCGGTAAAACGTCCTGTCATCGGGTTCCTTTGACCTGAGATACCTGTAAGCGAAATATCCGCCTATCAGGAGTGTACCGGCAAGAAGTATTGCCGGAACGACATGGGCAATTTCAGCCAGGAATGACGGTGTATTCAATGCAGCCCACGGATTCACATCCGTAATCGCGCCGGTGGATTCATAAACACCTATATTAAAGCCGTTAGGAGTGTTCATCCATGCGTTCTCCATAACTATGAACACAGCGGATCCGAGTGTTCCGGCTCCTATGAAGAATGTTAGAATCCAGTGCGTTATCCTGTTCTGGAAGGCATCCCAGTAATAGACGTATATTACAAGGAATATGGTCTCTGTGAAAAAGGCGAATATTTCAAGGTAAAACGGTACCATGGCCACGGCGGCTACAACGCTGAAAAATCTTGGGAACAGAATAACAAGCTCCGCGGCCATAACTATACCGCTTGCCGTACCAACAGCAAAGAATATGACAAATATCTTTGTCAGTCGCCTGGCCAGCAGATCATAGTATTTGTCCTTGTAGCGTATCCCGATATATTCCGCTATGCTTATCAGGACTATGGTCGATATACTCATCGTTACGAGTATAATATGCGATGCTATAGTCCATGCAAACAGGAATCTGTCAAAATTGACTATAAACGACATAATGAATTATCAATAATCTTTATTTAAATTTTTTTTTATCCACTTATAAGATATTTTAAAAAAGTTCAAAACAAATTAAAATGAATATATTATAATCATTGTGCATAAAAAATCATCCTGTTTATATATAGATATGTAAAATTCTGTAAATCTTTGCATGAATAACGTTCGGGAAAGAAATCTGGTCTGTATCCTTCTCTATGAATATTATGCGTGGTATAAAGCTGCACCGTATTTTTGAACGTGAATATTTAATATTAATAATTTTTGTATAACAATTATTGAATAAAGCGAAATGGCGTTGCATGGATCCCGGGTGGCTTATTCCAATCTATGCTTCCAGTCATGGGATTTCTTAGAAAGATTAATCATCGATGATGTTATTTTTAAAAAATGATTGCTGAATATTTGAGGGATGCCAGTATAGCTGAGTGGAACCGCTATATAAACCACGAATTTATACAGGAAATGAAGGATGGATCTCTTCAGATGGATGATTTTAAATTCTACCTTATACAGGATTCGCTGTATGTTTCCGAGATGCTTCAATCGGTGCTCAGATCTGCTTCAAGGATGCCGCAGGCAGTAGCCGTTAACGTTGTAAACGCTGTTTTTTCCGGGCGGGATCGTGGTATGGAGGCCCATACGTATCTGGAAAAGGAGCTTGGAATAGATGGAAAAGGCAGGATGACGTTCACAACGTATGAATACACCCGGCATCTTTACTATGCTTCGAATCTTGGCTGGCCGGAATTTCTTGCCTCATGGATTCCCTGCATGTGGGGCTATTCATATATAGGGAAATACGTGGCAAAGTCCAGCAACAGGTATTTCGCATACTGGGCCGATTTTTATGCATCAAACGAGTACATGGAGAGAGTCAATGTGATACTTGAGGCCCTTGAATCTTATGCCGGAGATCCGGAATACCTGAAGGATTATTTTTACATAAGCCTGAAATATGAACAGAGATTCTGGCAATCGGCGCTGGATCACGAAGAATTTATCTGAACCCCCGGTAAAATCGATAAACCATGCCTGTGGCAAAAACTACCATTTTAGCAACTGGACTGCGAATGCATGCCTGAATTTTGGAAGCGGGCTAACGTGTATACGGCAAATTGCGATGCAAGAATTTGCAGGCAAACGACCACAACCATTATCCGGCTTTACATGGAACAGGATTTCCCCTGGTAATGGCAGCATTTCCGCAGGTGAGGGATCAAAAAGCATGGATCCGGAAACGCATTCAGGTCCCGATCCTGATACTTTTTAAAAAGGCAGGGTTCCGTTAATATGCTTTAAATGGGTTCCGGGATGATATTGCATTGCCCGGCAAATCCCATTCAGCCGGATTGCCTGCGCATGATAAGCTGAACCTTGAATAATCGGGCATTATCATGAAAAAAATCGGCGATCGCCTAATCATACTTCACTAATTTTTAAATACATCCACGCATTCTTTTCTTTATGTCAGGTATAGTGACTTACGGCTCCTATATTCCAAAATACAGGATAAAGCCGGATGAAATAGCGCGTGTCTGGGGGGAAAACCCGGAGAATATAAAAAACGGTATCTACATTTTAAGCAAATCGGTACCCGCACCGGATGAGGATGTTGCTACAATTTCGGTTGAAGCGGCCAGAAATGCATTGAAGAGAAAGGCAATCAGCCCGAAAGATATAGGCGCGATCTACGTTGGATCAGAATCCCACCCGTACGCCGTCAAGCCAACAGCAACCATCGTTGGATCAGCACTCGGCGTTGATTTCAGCCTCTTTGCAGCTGATTATGAGTTTGCCTGCAAGGCAGGTACGGCCGGGATGCAGAATGTGAAGGCAATGGTTGATTCTGGAATGATAAAATACGGGCTTGCGATAGGATCTGACACATCCCAGGGGGCTCCTGGCGATGCCCTTGAGTACAGTGCATCGGCCGGAGGGACAGCGTTCATAATAGGAAAGGATAACGTGATTGCAGACATAAATTCCACGCTTTCCGTAGGTTCTGACACTCCTGATTTCTGGAGGAGGGAAGGCCAGTCATATCCAAGCCATGGCGAAAGGTTCACAGGTGAGCCGGCCTATTTCCGGCACATTATAGGCGCTTCAAAGCTGATGATGGAAAAGATGGAAACCGAGCCTAAAGATTATGACTATGTCGTCTTTCACCAGCCC
>JAVRLU010000019.1:0-22106 GCA_031961165.1 Thermoplasmataceae archaeon | reverse complement strand
TCAACGCAGGGAAATGCCTGCCTTGCGCCGGTCGATTCGAACTGCGTGGTGATCATCTTCCCTTCCTTTGTGCTTGACAGGTAAAGCCCCATAAGGGTGTCGCTTACCTTTGCATGGAACTTAATTTCAATGCTGGAGTTTTCATCGATCCTTTCCTCTATTTTAAGCACCTTTCCATCGTGCCTGAATCTGGCATTTTTTTCATTCACAGAAACGGATTCTATTTCCATTCCCACCGCATCAAGGGAAATATCCTCTTTCGATCCCTTCACACTTATTGTTTCGTCTCCACGGTACGTAAAGTTCTTAAGGTCGAAGTCCAGCCTTATCTTATACTCGTTTATTTCAAAAGCCATAATGATCCATTGCACGGGATTATAAAAAGATAATCAGCAAAGCACATATTTGTAAAGATAGATAATATCTATCATTCTCGATAATTGTTTTATATCCTTATACAATGTTCGATATCAATGACGAAGATTCTCAGGATAAACAGGGAAAACATTGATCGTTCGGATATAGGTGAGGCGGTTGATGCACTGAGGGACGGAAAAACTGTCGTCTTTCCCACTGAAACTGTTTACGGACTCGGGGCGCTGGCATCGGATCCCGGAGCCTGCAGAAAGATATTTGAGGCGAAGAACAGGCCGGCGGACAACCCCCTTATAGTCCATATAGCCTCAATGGAGGAATTTCTCTCTTTATCGATGAATGTCAGCGAATCCCATATTGCGAAATTGCGATCACTCTGGCCCGGTCCGCTGACAGTGGTCGTTAGGAAAGCCGTGGGGATACCTGACATCGTTACAGCCGGCCTCGATACCGTCGCCATCAGGATGCCGGACGATAATATAGCAAAGGCCCTGATTGATGGCGCCGGGCCGATTGCAGCACCGAGCGCCAATATATCGACAATGCCGAGCATAACAGATTCGAAAGATGCAATAAGGTTCCTGGCCGGAAGGGTTGACGTGATCATAGACGCAGGAAGGACGAATTACGGGATAGAGAGCACGATACTGAATCTAACAGTGGATCCAGTGGATCTGCTAAGGCCGGGTTCATACAGTGTCGAGGATTTAGAGGCGTTCTTCGGCAAGATAAACGTTGGAGACGTTGCAAGGGGATATGCGGAATCGAAGGTTGCCATAACGCCGGGAATGAAGTACAGGCACTACTCGCCCAGGAAAAAGCTTTATTTGGCAGATTCCATGGAATCGTTCATTAAAATGGTCGAAAACCTGCCGGATAATTTCGTCGCACTCTGCACGGATGATACAGAGAAGTTTGTAAGGGGAGAATACATCAATCTCGGGCCGGAATCCTCGCCATACGTGATCGCTTCGAATCTTTTTTCAGCGTTCATGAAGCTTGACGATTCCAGCAAGGAATACGGCCTGATACTTCCGTTTCAGGAGAAGGGGATCGGCCTTGCAATCATGAACAGGATAAGGAAAGCATCGTACAGGACAGTAAATAGCCTCGACGGGATAACATGATTCGAGCGTTCGAAGAAGCATCATATTTATACGGTAAGCATATCCATGATCATGCCTAAAGTAGGAGTAATAATGGGTAGCAGCAGTGATTTTGAGATCATGAAGGGAGCTGTCGATGTTTTAAGGGACTTTGGCGTTGATGTGGACTACAGCATTGTCTCGGCCCACAGGACACCTGACCGCATGTATGAATACGCAAGGAATGCAAGGAAAAACGGATACGAAGTAATCATAGCGGGAGCAGGCGGTGCAGCCCATCTTCCTGGAATGGTTGCTGCCATGACGGACCTTCCGGTGATCGGTGTTCCGGTACCTTCGAGATACCTTAACGGCCTTGATTCACTGCTATCGATAGTGCAGATGCCATCAGGTGTGCCTGTGGCGACGGTGGCAATAGGGAATTCAAAAAATGCTGGACTGTTAGCGATCAGGATACTTTCCGTTAAATATGCGGATATGGCAGCTAAACTTGCGAATTTCATGGAATCTGAAAAGAACCGTGTCCTCAATGAAAAGCTGCATGAATAAAAAAACGCGTTTTACAGTTTTATGCTTTTTTCTTTCCTGCCGCATCATCAAGGGCTCTGTAAACGATATCCCTATACCCGTCGCTGATGGTGTAAAAGGTGAATTTTTCAACTCCCTTCTTATTTATTATCCCTGTCCTGTACAGCTTATTGAGGTGTGACGTTATAGTCGGTTGCGACAGGTTAAGCGCCGGAATGAGTCCGCATGTGCATACCTCGCCATACTTCCTCATGAGGTAAAGCACTGAAAGCCTGATCTTTGATCCAATTGCTTCGTATATTTCCGCTTCCTTCTCGAAATCGTCAGGTTCGTAAGGCGAAAGGGAAATTGTCTTGCATCTCGGGTCTTTAATCATATCATTTATATATCGAAGAAGTATTTTAGCATTTGTTCATGCCATAAGTTTACATATCATATAGACAGATATAAATATTCAAATTTGATTTCCAACCGGTGAAAAAACAATGATGGAAGACGAATTATATGGAATACCGTCGTGGGCCTTTGAGTTTCACGGGCACAAGTGCCCGTACATGCCTATGGGTTACAGGGCAGGAAAATATGCACTGGATCTGCTCGGGCTTGAGAAGGAAAAGGATCATACAACATTCCTCTTCTCTGAGATGGGGGAAGAGGACATGAACGGATGCTTTAACGACGGCGCACAGTCATCAACTGGATGCACCTACGGGAAAGGCCTATTTTCCCTCACGGGCAATGGAAAGCTAGCCCTCATTCTCTTCAAGCCGGGAAAGGGCGCAGTGAGGGTTCATGTCAGGAATGAATTCATGGACGATCTGGCAAAGAAAGCGTCAAAATTCTTTGAATACAGAAAGAATGGCTATGAACCGTCACAGATACCGTCAGAAGCCATAGACCCTGTGCTTGAATGGATGGCATCGCTTTCCAATGAGGAAATATTCGAATACAGGATGATCGATAATTTTGAATATTCTCCGAAGAGGAAGAACGGAATGAAGGTAAAATGCTCGGTGTGCGGTGAATACACGTATGAAGCTGATATAAAGGTAGCCGGTGGCAAGTACTACTGCAGGCAGGACTATTACAGGAAATGATCCCATCGAAATTGAATCGTGACGGATATGATAGAATCATTCTTCTACACATTAATTTTATTTTTGACGTGGATTCTTTCAGCCCTTTTCGCAATATCAGGCGTTGGCGCGGCGAATACCCTGATACCCATCTATTATTCGCTGGGGATACCGTTCTCGATAGCTGCGGCGGCCGGACTGCTCCTAAACGTTTTCTCGCTTTCAAGCGCATCCGTCAATAACGGGAAGCACAAATTCATAATGTGGAAGACGGGAACCACGTTTCTTATACCTGCAGTTGCCATGGCACCGGTAGGGGCCATAGTAGGCGTGCATACACCGAAGCACATACTGCTGATAATATTTGTTATCTTCCTGCTATACACACTTTACAATCTCATTACATCTGCGAAGAGGAAAAAGAGAAGCGCTGAACTGAAGAGCATAAATGCGGTACTGATCGGAATTGCAATAGGCGCCATAGCGGGATTTCTTGGCGGTCTTCTGGGGGTCGGCGGCGGAATGATAATACTGCCTGTCCTTACATTCATGGAAAGTGATTTCAAGAAGATTGCCGGAACATCCGCTTACATAGCCCTTTTCAGCTCCATGAGCGGTTTCCTTTCCTACCTGGCAATACTGCGCGGCATCAATTACATGCTCTGGGTCGTTGTTCTCTTCGGTGGCATTCTCGGCGGAGTAACCGGTTCGGTTCTCATGCACCGCTTCAACTCGAGAAACGTGAGGGTACTGATAATAATCATAATTGCATTTGTGGCCGCAAAGACCGCCTATTCAATAATCATGGCATACGCCTGAATTTTTAATATTTTTATTTTTTTGATAAGTTTTTTAAGGAAAACTCCATATTCGTTTTTATGAATATAGGGATAATAGGAAGCGGCCAGCTCGGGTACATGATGATCAATGAGGGCAGGAAGCTTGGAAACAAATATTATGTTTTGAATTCAAACGGCTTCGGCCCGGCATCTGCTATCTCCGATGGATATTATGAAAACGATGAATACCGGAATTTTGTTGATAAATGCGATATCGTTACATTCGAGTTCGAGCATGTGAATGAAAAGGCGCTTGAATATGCCGAATCGGTCAGGAAACTCAGGCCTTCGCTAAAATCCGTGCAATTAAAAAAGGACAGGGAGCTGGAAAAGAATTTCCTCTCTTCGGCCGGAATACCAGTTGCCGATTTCAGGATCGCAGGATCCTTTGAGGAGGCTAAAAGATACGCAAAGGATTATGGAAAGGCCATGATAAAGCTTGCATATGGCGGATACGACGGCAAGGGCCAGGTTCTTTATGATAACGGCAGTGTTGAGGAGATGCCGGGCCAGAAATTTGTTGTGGAGAAATTCATAGACTATGATTTTGAAGCTTCGGTAATAGCATCCAGGAATCTTGATGGATCGATAAGATTCCACGATCCATCGTTCAATTACAATTCTGAGGCCATATTCATATACAACCGTGCGCCGATAGACGATTACGGCATGACAGAAATAACGGGGAAGATAATGGAAAAACTTGATTATGCCGGGGTTATGGGCGTGGAATTTTACATTCGAAACGGGAAGGCAATAGTGAACGAATATGCGCCCAGGGTGCATAATTCAGGTCACCATACACTGATGGGATCCTCCATATCGCAGTTCGAGGAGCATATAAGGGCGATATCAGGATTGAATATTTCAAGGCCGGTCCTTTACAGGCCATCAGGATCAATAAACATACTGGGAAAAAGGCTCAGTGAAGCGGAAAAAAACAGCATTCTCTCCCTGGAAGAAACGCAGATATACTGGTATGGAAAGGATGAAGTGAGAAAGCGCAGGAAAGTTGGCCATGTAAACGTCACCGACAGGTCTTCCAGCGGCTTGAAGGAGAAGATCGAAAAGATTCTTGACATACTTTACATGGGGAAGCTGAAGGAGTTCATCTCATTCCAGCCTTAATGTGGAGATTCTGTGCATATAATGCATAAAATTAAAACAAAATTCCTTTATCGGGCATCAAAGCAGGGTTATTGCCCTGACGCCTTCAACGTTCTTCAGGTCCGTGAGCAGTTCCGGAGGTATCTTCCTGTCCGTAACGATGATGGCCCTTGGATCTTCCACAAGCTCCGGATCGTCAACTATAACCTGCCTGATACTTATGCCGCTCCTTGATATGATTGCGGATACGCCGGCCACTATCCCCGGTTTATCTGCGGATTCCGGTGATATCTCTATAACACCGTAACCCATCCTTATACTCGACCGTGAAAGATCGGCTATGCACTTCAGTTCCGAGAAAAAGTCATAGATGTTCTTATCACCTGTTATTTTTTCAAGAACAGTCATGACAACCCTCCGATCCACGTTACATGCCCTGGCAAGCGTATTTGGCTTGATCTCTATATCATTGCAGAAGAGTAGAGGTTCAGTATCGGAACTCTTCACGATCCTGATGCCGGTCGACATAAGGTGTTTTACAACCTTCATCTGTGACGGATTCTTTGAAAATTTCCTGTATATATATGACCACATTTCTTTAGTAATATACGAGACTCATACTTAAAATATTTTCTATGTCATGAAAATGCGATATGTTTCATATCATTCTCTTCGGGCAACCCGATGAAAAATTCTTAAAAATGATGTAGATCCGATTTAAAACGATCAGTCCGTCCTTATTAAAATATCCGAAAAATGCAAATTCCACAAAATATATGGTTTTTTATAAATAATATTAATATATTTATGTCCCGTCCCCGATGCCCTCTTCGCTTATCTGTATGACTGTCTCACCCTCAGGCAGATACGGGGAATCTATAAGGCGTGCAATCCTCTTGCCTCCCTTGCTCTTCCTGAGGTATATCCGGAACGTTGCGGTATGCCCTACTATATTGCCGCCTATGGGCGCGGTCGGGTCTCCGAAGAAAACATCCGGCCTGGCCGAGACCTGATTCGTAACTGCTATGATGGCATTGTATATGGTTCCAAAGCGGAGAAGGTCGTGCATATGCTTGTTCAGGAGCTGCTGCCTCTCTGCAAGGGATCCCCTTCCGACGTATTCCGACCTGAAATGGGCTGTGAGCGAATCCACTATCAGGAGCTTTATGTCGAATTCCTTGGCCGTATCCTGGGCCTTTTCAGCCAGTAGAATCTGGTGGTGGGAATTATACGCCCTTGCCACATGTATCCGTTTAAGGGTCTCATCCGGATCAAGGTCCTTGTTCTTGGCCATCTGTATAATCCTTTCCGGCCTGAATGTGTTTTCAGTGTCGATCATCAGGACATCGCTGTCAAAGCCGCCCTTCTCCTTCGGCATTGTGCAGTTTACAGCCAGCTGGTGCATAATTTGCGTTTTCCCGGATCCAAATTCCCCAAAGAATTCGGTGATTGCCTGGGTTTCAAGTCCTCCGCCTATAAGGTCATCAAGGTTCTTGCTTCCCGTGGACAGCTTCTGTATGCTTTTCCTCCTTTCAAGTATTTCTTCGCCTGTCTCGAAATTGCCTATATCAGCGGATTTTCTCGCAGCTGCTATTATCTTTGCCGCGGCACCCTCGCCAATACCGGTCACGTCCGAGAGATCCTTCGGGGATGCAACCGCTATGGACATGACGTCGTCATAACCGTTTTCACGCAGTTTTTCGGCGGTGGCTTCACCGACTCCAGGCAGGTCCTCAATATCTATCTTCTTCTCCTTGTTCTGTTCCTTATTGTTTTCCATCAGAATAACCTCTTTGTTATTTTCAAACTTCTATCTGTAATCTCTATCGATTTATCCCTATCGCTTAATTCAAACATAGCGCGTATGGCATCAATGTTTTCCGGTATTACATCACTTTCCTGGTGTACCGCCTGGATATAACGAACGTGCTTTCCATCAACGGTTACACTTCCGATCCATACGGCGATTTCGTACAGATCGGATCGATCCCTTCCAATTTCTCTTGCAAGATCCATCACCTGGGCGGTGGAAACGATGCCGTTGTTGCTGTTGATGCCTATTATCCTGTTATAACCATCCCATGCGCTTATAATATCGTCCCTGCTTGGTTCATTGTTTATTTCAGCATCAATAACGTGAACGTGCATTAGCGTTGTTGGAACCTTTACAGCCACTGTACTGACATCAAGGCCCGGCATGACGGTCTTCAGGTCAGGTGCATGGTGTGAAGGTATCTTTATGCTCGGCTCCACTGCATTTATCGGCCCCTTCTTGCTGTCGTTCTGGTCTGTTGCCCTCCTTATGAGAGTTGCAGAAACAGATCTTATCCCGAATTTTTCCTTCAGTGGAAACAGCGTCCGGGCCATTGCGGTAGTATTGCATGATACGACCCTTACATAATTCTTGCCTATCGCATTATTATAATCTGAATAAGCGTTGAAGCTTGCATCCGCGATAGATGCATCTTCGCCTCCCTCAAATACGGCTTTTTTTCCAGCTTTAACATAAATGCCCTTATTCTTTTCCCCCTGGCCCTCAGGTGTGGCATCGACGATAACATCCGAATCGCCTGTAAGATCTTCCACCGTTCCGCTCACCTTTATTCCAGCCCTGTCAAACGCATCGATGTATGACCTGTCCGGAACAAATATTTTGTATGTGGAAGACGCAATTTCGGATATGTAATCCGGTTTTGTTTTCACGATTCCTGAAACAACCATGTCCGGTTGCTGCATGACTGCAAAAGCAACCCTCCTCCCTATGGTACCGTATCCGTTAATTCCTACTTTTATCATCCAGAACATAAAGTGATTTGCATCTTATAAACCTATTTATCCGGAATAGTTAAATATAACGAAACTGGCCTGTTTTTTGATGTATATGTATGTATTATTTTCTAAAGTCTTTCATTATGTCCGATACCGCACGGTTAATAGGGACTCTCCTTCTTTCAGGCCTCCGCCAAAAAATTTAATTTATTATAATAATTACATGAAATATGAAAGATAAATTAATTACAATTATTACATTAATTATACTATTTACGTTAACGGTTAATTTTGCTAATGTATCACATGGCCAGAATTTGCCCGCAGGCGGTAAAGAAAAATTTGAGTACAATTTTGAGAACATGAGTTCAGGGGCATTCCCGATCAATACGACGTGGGTGAGTTTTAGCGTTTATAACCCTTCAGACGAAACCAAAATATCCGTTCAGGACATCAACGGTTCCAATGCACTGAACGTTTTTTCTGTGAACAGTAATGCCATAGATAATGGTGAAAAGGGAAATGATACGTTTCTATGCATGAATTTCACCGGAGCCGAAAACAGCACAATAGTCATGAACATAACGTACTCGGAAAATAATGCTGGAGGATATGAGAACAATAAGATCGTCTTTCTCTCCGGAGGAATCAAGCTGGCTGAAATACGTTTCCTTGAGGCCGAAAACCTCACGGAGATTTACCCCTCGGAAGAGAGGGCGATAGGTCCTGAAACATTTACGGGAAGAACTTACGAGATGTCGTTTACATATGAAGATAACGAAATCATGATTCAGCTGAGCAATAGCGTTGCCGGCCTCCCCCTTGAGATTCCGATAATATCGGGCGGGGAAAATCTCGAGATGATGATAGGATCTGAAGCCGTTAACCTCTCAATTTATAATATTTCAATGTCACATCGGGTCTTTATGCCCTCCTATTCGGAAATAAAGTATGATGAAGTCACATTTATACTCCCGCCGGGCATTGGGGGCATTCCAGAACCTGACAGAAGCCTGAATTCCATCATTTTCACAAGCGATCACGGAATAAGCGTTTATAATTATAAGAACGAAACCTCATGGTTTATCTACGAACAGAATTCGGAATTCAATTCTTCATTCATTTATGGAGGTTTCCTTTATTCATATTTCTATAACGGATCATCGGTTGTTGTACGGACCAACCTTTCGGATTTAAAATCAGCATCCGTATATTATAATTATTCCCCTGAAGGCCAGATGAATATTATAGTATCATCAGGTGGCATTTACCTGTACAATAAATCCTCAATAATAAATTTAAATGAAACAATAAAATTTTACAATTATGGCGGCCAGGGCCGTATATTTGCCATTCAGGCCGGAAAAACCGATGAATTCTATTTCTATAATAATTCGGCAAGAGGCTTCAGGATCATAAAATTAAGCGCCAATTCTGAATCCGTTACCTGTATTCCTTACGGAATCTCAACTTTCAACGTAACGGGAATAGAAGGTTATTCGGTGCCTTCAGAACCGTTTCTGTACAACGGATACTTCAATGTATTCGCAGCCAGTATGAATTCATCACTGCTGATACCGATCAGGGACGCGGTTTCGAATGGAAATGCCGTTGCTAACCGAACCTCGTTTCTTTACAATGGATCAATTTACAGCGGAAACCTGAACATTTCCGGAAATTATTTTATTATCAGCCAGAACTACCTTTTTGACGTTTCAGGAAGGCAGCTTTCCCTGTTCTATCATAATACATCGATCTATTCGGGTAACAGGATAAGCGTTTCCATAAAGAATTACGAAACGCTGAGAGGAAATGAACTCATAAACACCTCAGTGAATTCAAACGTCTCGTTTCGTTTGTATGTTTCCGACGGGGATTTTAAAGAGTTCCTTAACGATAATACATCATTCATTTTCAACACGTATGAGGCAGGAAACGGAAGTTCCGTGCTTAATATATCTGCTGAAAATATTGCCGGCTACGGCTATAACATCTCAGAGACAATTTTTATCGATGATTACAACCCATTATTTGCTATAAGCATTGCCAATAACAGCTACATAAAAAACGGTACGGTTATATCGATAAACGTAACGGATCCTGCCGGCATACGGACGCTGAACGTTTCCTATGAAAATTATAATTATATTTCAAGCGGCAATATCAGCATTCCAGTTTATTTTAAGGATACGAGCTGCACATGCGTTTACGTTAATTTTACGGACAGATACGGCTTAAATTTCTCACGGTTTTTTGTATTTCACACGGTAACAGCGAATACCAGCGCCTTTGTTTCATCCGTCAAAAACAATGAATTTTTCAATAACAGCATGATATACTTCAACTTCAGCGATCCGTCATTCAGCAACTATGCCGTCAACATAACCGGAAACGCCAGCGTAAGTTTTCTCTGCAACGGATCATTTGAATCATCGATCGGAAATGGTAAATATACCATGGAAGTTTCCGGAATATCGCACGGCATCTCCGTTTTTCTCTATGAGGCGAATTTTACCGTAATAACATATAAACCCGGGATTATGACGGTATTCAGGAATCTGCATTATTATTCATTTTACGGGGATTCCATGAATAACACAATTATCCTGTCAATAAACAGCAATATAACAGCTTTGCTTAGCGCGAGGATCATAAACCCTGAAAATAAGTCAACGACGGTGTATTCCTCCTTAGGCGGTGGCAGGCTGAAACTTACGAATATGAGCGGTCTATTCAATATAAACGGAACATACAGTATAGTTATCACTGCAACATCCATGAGCGGCACTTTCAATAAAACGTACTACAATTTCACCGTGAACAACACTGTTCCCACATCAGAAAATTTCACTATTTACACCAACTCAACATCCATAAGGATCCCGTTCAATTCCACAGGGTACGTTCTAAACGGTGTTCTCCAGAATTCAAGTGCGCTGAGCCTTAGCGGATACGGAAATTTCACCTTTCTTTTTTACAATTATACAGAATCGATGAATTATGGAATTTTCAATCTCACGGTGCACTCATCCAGATCACGTCCTGTTATAAGCTTTAACGTTTCATCATATATGCTTAACCTCACAGATAAGCTGGTTCTTTGGGTTTCTCCCGGTGATCTGATGAACGAAACGCTGCATGTTGACGAAAGGGAGTTTAACTTTACAGGCAGGTCAGCAGAAGTGAATTTCAGTGCAAACGGCCTTTACACAGTATATGTGTCAGGAAAGAATATATACGGAAACTTCAATAAAAGCGGCACTGCGGTTATAAACGTCTCGTATTATCCGCAGTTATTTGGAATAAGCCTGTACAGTACAGTTTCCGGGGGATCCCTGATCGCTTCCCTGAACATCAATGGTATAAAATGGAAAAACATGACGGAAATCTGGGATTTTGACGGACATAGATATACCGGCAAAACGGGAAGAGATTTCGATCTGAAGTACGGAAAAAATGAAATTTCTGTTGAAGTGATCAGCGGGAACGTTACAATGATGGATAAAAGAGTTATTTATTACTATGGAAATCTTCCATACGTATCGTTTATTGCATTGATCCCCGGAATTCTTTACGTCGCAACAAGAAACAGGGACATTGATTATTTAAGGTCATACATCTCGGAAACAGAGGAGGAAAGCATCAGGAAGATTGTCAAGGCCGCGAAGAAAAAGAGGTTTTCAGGAAGATCCATCATGAGGGAAATCCGGAGGCTGGTGAATACCGGATCAGCAACTATAAGGGAGGACCCGGACGGCAATCTTTACCTGGTCAGGAGTAAAATGTAAAAGGGTCCGATTAAAATACGTCTTCGTTCACTACCGGAATCTTGTTACTGATACCAATTAATTCCAACGGCCGAAAATCCTGAATCGAATCATGCGAAGGATTTGAAAAGTAAAAATATTTATCTTATATTTTCATTCATCTTCCAGAATGAAACACGTTTTATCAGCAATGCTGGCATTATCCATCGTTGTCATATTCCTGACTTCGTCTGGCATATCGCAGCCTGTCCTAAGTCCGCCGCCATCTTCACTTCCCGCAACGACCTATTATTTTGATGGCACGCATTACACAATGAGCAATCCGGAATGGAACAATTTCTTTACAGACGTAATTGACAATAAATCTTACGTTACCTATAACTGGACAAACGTTGATTCCCAGGATCTCATAGTGTTTGATCTTTCCTACACGGGTTTGAATCCATTTGGAATGGAGTTAATTGTTGCCCTTTCAGGTATAGGTTTTCCAAGCGTAGCTAATATGACCAAGGCCTTCATAAAGATAGAAAATAAGCCCTCACAGATACCCGGATATTCGAACATACAGGCACTTGATGCGGGGGCATATCCTGGATTTTCTTTCAGCAAGCCGCTGGTCAATCATACAGTTGATTATTACGGCATAGCCGGAATAGTTGTACTGTTCGGTTCGATATTCGTGCTCTACTACGTCTTTAATAGGAAAAAATAATTACCATACATGAAAATAATCGTCGGTATTACGGGAGCTTCCGGGATACCATATGCCATAAAATTTCTTGAAAATCTTGGCAGGGAGGAAACCTTTCTGGTAATTTCAGAGAACGCTAAGAAGGTAATGGAATTTGAAGGCGGACTAAAACCGGATGACCTGAAAAAACTGGGAAAGCATTTCTACGAGGATAATGATTTCACCGCGCCAATAAGTTCAGGCAGCTTTATTTTCGATTCAATGGTAATAATTCCATGCTCAATCACAACGATGTCAAAGATCGCATCCGGCATTTCAGATACGTTGATAACGAGGGCAGCCGCGGTGACGATCAAGGAAGGCCGCAGGCTCATCATCGTTCCAAGGGAAATGCCACTGAGCCAGATAGATCTGGACAACATGTTAAAACTGTCCCGCGCTGGGGTGATAATTGCCCCAGCTTCTCCGGGTTTCTATACAAACCCGAAAACAGTTGATGATATGGTCAATTTTGTCGCATCCAGGATCCTTGACCTTGTCGGTGTGGGCAATGAACTCATCAAGAGATGGTGAATTTAAGTTCACTGTGGACCAGATGCTTGGAAAATTGGCAAAATGGCTCAGACTGATGGGATACGACATCTTTTTTCCTGAAGGCATGCTTGACGATAGCATGATAATAAAAATGAGCAGAGAACAGAACAGGATAATAATAACACGGGACTATGAGGTATATGTCAGATATCCTCTTTCCATATTTGAGCGGCGTCAGGACGTGTCTGGCCAGATTTATGATTTCCTTGATCACTTCACTTTCAATATGAAAAATGCATTCAGCAGGTGTCCCGTATGCAACGGAATCCTTAAGGATTATGATGGTGATATGCAGAAACTTCCGCCATACATCAGGAAAAATAGGCACATATACATTTGCACATCGTGTGGAAAGATTTACTGGGACGGATCGCAGTACACTAAAATACTGGAAAAATTGAAGGTATTCCAGAATTACCAGAGGGTGAAACATGCATGAGGGTACTTGATCGCGATGATAGAACAGGGAGGATCAGGATCAAGATTCAGTCAACCGATGATCTCTGGTACCTCAAAAACATCCTGGAAACAGGTGACCGATTCGGATCAATGACGCTGAGGAGATACGAGGGTACGGATGACATGCAGAGATCAAAGGAAAAAGAAAGGATCCCCATGTATCTCGTAATAAACGTTGAAAGTGTCGAATTCCATAATTTTGACAATTCCCTGAAGGTGCTCGGAACCGTTGTCCAGGGGCCTGAGGATGTTATCGGTTCGCACCATTCATTCATGGTCGGGGAGGACGACGAAGTTGATATTTTCAAGAAATGGGATGATCAGTCATTGAAGATGCTTGAGGAAAGCACAAGTGATGAGTATTCGGAAATATATTCATTCGTAACGGTTGATGACGAGGAAGCAAACCTCTTCTCCCTCTTTTCCTACGGAATCAAGCCCATGGGAAGTGTGAAATCCGGAAAGAGCGGAAAATATGCTGAATCAAACTATTCAGAAAAAGATTATTTCAGTGAGATTGAAAAAGCCCTGAAGGCTCTCGATCATACGATTATTATACTGGGCCCGGGCTTCGTGAGGGATCGCCTTTATAAATACCTGAAGGACCGCGGTTTCAGCAGCATATTTAATTTTGCTTCAAACCGTTCCGATGAAGGTGCGGTATACGAGTTCCTGGGAACGCAGCAGGCGGGTGAAATCCTTAAGAATGCAAGGCTGGGGAAGGACAAGCGCATAGTGGATGATTTCCTGAAAAACCTTTCAAGGAACATGGCTGTATATGGCTATGATCAGGTAAAGAAGGCTTTAGAAATTGGCAGTCTTAAGAATCTCATAATATCTGAAAATGAGTTCAGGTCAGAACGTGCAAAAAAGCTTCTTGAGACGGCGAAGTTCTTTTCAACCGAAGTTCACATAATAAGCGTAAGAGATGATCCGGGCATCACAATATCCAAGATAGGGGGATATGCCGGAATCCTTAGATATCCAATTGAGGACGCCATATAGATCGCTTTTTAATCACGCATCGTTGATAAATGGCCGTTATAATTTTTGATCAGGCGGAACTGAAAACATACCGTTAAGGTTATTACCTCCAGATCGTTCATCGTATACGGCCTATTTTTGCAAACGGAAAAGCTGATTCTCGGCTTTCAATTTCCGTTGAAATGATCATTTTTCATTTTAATATTGCATTGTAATTTCATAATGGAATTAAAATTCTATACTGTACCAAGTAGAAAAATTAAATATAATGTTCATAATTCAGGAACGTCGCTCCGGTGGTGTAGTCCGGACAAGCATTCCGGCCTTTCGAGCCGACGACTCGGGTCCAAATCCCGACCGGAGCATTTGAAAATTCATTCGAAATGACCATATATATTTAAATTCAACTTCTTATTTATAATACCATGAATGCATTTTTATATGAAATGAATAAAGACATCGAACAGGAAATGTGTAGGCTTGAGAAATCTTATCTCCATCCGGGAAGGATTCAATCAAGGAATTCCTTGAAGCTGTAAGTGTTAAAGAGATACCGATAGCATAGCTGGTTGCTCGAGGCACTGTATCAGCGCTGATTGTTATTCTGGTCGATGATGGTGTGGGATGCGATACTTTATCTCATAGATTGGATGGGAGGCTATCAAGGAATATATGTTGCGGATCCTGCAAACTATGCGGCAGTGTTCTTCGGGTACCCTCCTGGTCCTTGGATTTCCTATAGTCCCGTCCCTGGAGGGTTTTGAGGATTGGTGAATATGTCTAGAAAGCGAAACAAAATGATCAGAAATAGGTGGCTTTTTATTTTGATTTACTCGATACTTTCAGTTTCTTCGATAATTAATATCCTGATCTGGAGTGGATATTTGGTGATAGCTGGCGGTGTACTGAATTCAGAAATCAGCACAAATCTTACGGGTGGGATACTTGTGTGTGAGGTGATTACATTAGCTGTCATGGTAATTTTTTATAGTCATTCCAGTGCAAGGGGCAAAGCATGAGAACCTAGGAACGATATGAGCATGGCGTCCAAATTCCCTTTAACCAACGATAAACATTATTTGCTTTCCGGATCTGTTTCTGGAAAACACAGATCCGATCTCGTCTTATGAGAGAATCATATCACCCATGAGGCTTCTGCACACATCATTTTCAGTTATATCCTAGCTCCAGTGAACTCGTTCCTGTGGTGCATCCAAATTGTAGAGCCGCTTCTCCCCGTAGAAGATCACGTGTTTTATAGTTCATGAATAGCTATTGAAATGCCTGGAGGCCATATGTATCATTGGATCCACCTTGCTGGAAAAACGTTTGTTGCTAATAAATGGGAAATGGCGGGAATATCTGCAAATGTCAATGAAATCAATTGAGAGACAGTACGGAGAAAAAAGATTTCGAAATAGAATGTCTCATTTGAAGTCGGAAAAAGTGTCCAATATTAAAGGGATCAGATCAATGGTTCAGTGTATTCACGCAAAAAATAATGCTGTAAACCCATTTCATGATCATTCTATCGCAGGCAAAAATGAGAAAATTTCAACTAAGAATTGATTCTCCCTATCTTACGTATTTTAATGGATTTTTGTCGAATTCCTCTTTGCAGTGCTGACTGCAGAAATAATATTCTTCATTCTTGTATACGCTTTTATAAGGGCTCTTTTTGTCAACCTTCATTCCGCATATCACGTCTTTCATAAATACAGATATATGGGGGATTTATAAACATGTCTGGTGCATTTTGCACGGTAAAGCCTTAACTACGGTCTTATTATGCTTTCCTCATGCCAACAGACCCTGTATGCGGCATGTATGTTCCTGAAACGTCGGACCTGTTTATGGACAAGGACGGACAGAGATACTACTTTTGTTCAAAAACCTGCATGGATAAATTTAAGGAGCCTGAGATGGAAGGCAGGAAACTCAAAAGAAAATTGCTTGTTGGATGGAGTTTTTCAATCCCAATAGTTATCATCGAATACATGTCATTTGCATTCCGGGATTACGTTCTTCTTTTTCTTTCGCTTCCGGTGATGTTCTATTCCGGCCTCGGATTTTACAGCGGGGCATACCATTCACTGAAGAACCGGTCCGGAAATATGGACCTTCTTATAACGATAGGAACACTCACGGCGTTCTTCTTTTCCCTCTTCGTTACTATTTTTCCAGGAGTCATACCGCATTCAAATGTATACTATGACGCCTCGGTCTTCATCATATCCTTAATATTAACGGGAAGCTATATTGAAAGCATGACAAAGAGAAGGGCAAACGAGGCTGCAGAAAAATTGATGTCAATAATACCCGAAACGGCGCACATTATGAAAGATGGTAAGATCATCGATGTAAAGGTATCAGATATAAAGCCTGGCGAAATATCGGTAATAAAGCCGGGAGAAGTAATACCTTTTGATGGCACTGTGATTTCAGGGAGCGCGGATGTTGATGAATCGATGATCACGGGGGAGCAGAATCCCGTGCTGAAGGAAAAGGGATTACCGGTAACTTCAGGCACAAAAAACCTCAATGGGGAACTTGTTATCAATGTACTTAAAACAGGGCATGATACGACGGTAATGCAGATACACGATCTGATCGTGATGGCATCATCGGGCAGAACAAAGGTGCAGAAGATTGCCGACACGTTCTCATCGTATTTCATTCCCGTTGTAATATCCGTTGCGGCGGCTTCTTTCCTCTTCTGGTACTTCTACCTGAAATATATTGGATACCCGGACTTCGTAGAAATAGCAATACTTGCATTTGTCTCGGTTGTTGTCATCGCATGCCCGTGTGCTATAGGCCTTGCCGGGCCAATCACCCTTCTCATATCATCGGAGGAATCCTCCAGGCGCGGCATAGTTATAAAGAATACGGGGGCCCTTGACAGGATCGCAAGGGCAAACCGTATAGTATTTGACAAGTCAGGCACGCTTACGGAGAATCTTCCTGTAATTTCAAATACGGACTGCACCGATTCCGTCTTATCGTTAGCGGCTTCCGTAGAAAAATTATCCAGCCATCCTGTGGCAAAATCAATCATTAAGTACGTTGAAGGAAGAGGAATCCCTTTAGTCACCGCGGATAACGTAAGGGAGATGCCAGGTTACGGCATTTCAGGCGTAGTTTCAGGACATACGGTTGAAATAGGCAAAATACCGGGAAAACAGCTTTCCGTCAGTGTAAAAATAGATGGAAAGGAGGAGGGAACCATAACATTTGAATATAAACTCAGGCCGGATGCCAGGGAGGTTATAAGCTATCTGAAAGGCCTCGGCATAAAGGTATCCGTTGTATCCGGTGATCCATCAAAGGATGCTGTTGATATCGTATCCGGGATGGGAATAGATGATATAAGGACGAATATAGATCCAAAAGGAAAGGCGGACATAATAAAAAAATACCAGGAAGACGGTGAATATGTAATATTCGTGGGTGACGGAATTAACGACAGTATAGCACTTGAAACAGCAGATGCAGGGATAGCGATGTCATCAGGATCAGATATATCAAAATCCGCTGGCGACGTGATACTGATGAATGATGATCTTATGAATGTATACGATCTGCGTCTTATCTCGGAAAAAACAATGAGAAAAGTCAGGCAGAACATATTCTGGGCAATAATATACAACAGTATACTCATACCTGTCGCAGCCGGTGTGCTGGTACCTGTATTCACGGTATCTGTTTATTCCGTGCTTCCTATGCTTGCTGCGCTGGCCATGGGGATGAGCTCAACAACAGTTGTGCTTAATTCACTGAGGCTCAAAAAGAGTATAAATTCCGGAATCCCGCATACATCAGGAAACCCAGTTACCGTTCCATCATAAAAATCTGGCTTTGAATAAATATATCAAATCTATATAAAATATGAGAAATGTTCAACGATCGAACAACATCATAAATATACACATACATAAACTATTAATGTATAAAATTTTTATATATACAATCGATACTGGCAACTATGGTGCAGTACAAGTGGATAGCACTGTCAAACACCAGTATTGGTGTGCTTATGGCATCCATTAACAGCACGATCCTCATGATTTCACTGCCGGCCATATTCAGGGGAATAGACATAAATCCCCTGGCGCCCGGTTCCTTTGCCTATCTTCTCTGGATACTCATGGGTTACAACATAGTTACCGCAACGCTTCTTGTTACATTCGGAAGGCTTTCTGACATCTTCGGCAGGGTGAGACTTTTTAACTACGGTTTTGCTATTTTTACAGCAGGGTCCCTTATGCTCTATTTTACGCCGGGCACTGGAAACACTGCGGCAATAGAGCTCATATCCTTCCGTATTGTCCAGGGGGTCGGGGCCGCCTTCCTGTTTTCCAATAGCACCGCGATAATCACCGATTCTTTCCCCCATACCGAAAGGGGAAAAGCCCTCGGAATAAATCAGGTTCTGGGGCTTTCCGGATCATTCCTCGGGCTGATTCTGGGAGGCGTCCTCTCCGTAATTAACTGGAGATACGTTTTCCTTGTCAGCGTACCGATCGGTCTATTCGGGACAGTCTGGAGCTTCCTCAAACTCCGTGAAACCGGTACGGTAAAGAGGCAGAAGATAGACATCCCGGGCAACGCCATATTCGCTGCTGCTCTTACCCTGATCCTTATCGCTGTGACTTACGGTTTGATGCCTTACGGGACAAGCGTTATGGGCTGGGGCAATCCATACGTCATAATGGCATTTGTTTCAGGTCTTGCCCTGCTTGTGGCATTCCCGATTATAGAACTTCACGTGGCCCAGCCAATGTTCAATCTTTCCCTCTTCAAAATAAGGGCATTTGCATTCGGCAATTTTTCAGCACTGGCAAGCGCGATAGCCAGGGGCGGCGTTATGTTCATGCTCATAATACTGCTCCAGGGTATATGGCTCCCGATACATGGCTATTCATATGCATCGGTCCCCTTCTGGGCAGGCGTATACATGATTCCCATGACGGCGGGCTTCATGGTTATGGGACCTATTAGCGGGACACTATCCGATCGGTATGGGGCAAGACTCTTATCGACTCTTGGAATGTCAATTGTTGCGCTGGTTTTCATACTTCTTTCGCTGCTTCCATATGACTTTTCGTACCTGCCGTTTGCGATCCTGATCTTTACAATGGGGATAGGGAACGGAATGTTTGCAGCACCCAACACAAGTTCAATAATGAATTCAGTTCCCCCGGAGGTAAGGGGCATATCCAGCGGAATGAGGGCCACGCTTCAGAACGCGGGCATGACGGTTTCCATGGGTATATTTTTCACCGTGGTGCTCGAGGTCCTGTCAACCAGGTTGCCTTCTTCTCTGAGTGCTGCGCTTTCAAGTGTCGGCGCAAACACGCTTATTCCGTACATGATAAAACTTCCGCCAACATCAGCTCTTTTTGCGGCGTTTCTAGGATATGATCCTGTTAAAACAATGATATCTGAACTGCCTCCAGGACTCCTGTCCACAATTAGCAGATCATCGCTTGCGGCAATGGATACAAAAACATGGTTCCCGCATGCGCTTGCGGGTGCCTTTATGTTCTCGCTTTCCGTATCATTCTATGTTGGTGCTGCCCTCTCTGCAATTGCAGCGATATTATCGGCGCTGAGAGGTAAAAGATATATTAACCCGGATGCGGTTAAGCATTCAGAAGATGGCGATCAGATAAAAATCCCGGTTCATGATAAGGCAGTGGCCGAAAACTTAAAGAAAATTTACAGGTGAAAACAGAAATGGATGAGGAGGAAGTGGATCGATCGGTACAGATATGGAGAAATTTCGTGAATATATGGAAAATATGGTATAAGGAAACTGGCAAGAACCTGTCAAAGATGGATATAACAACAACGGAATTTACTGTTATGAGGCATCTTATACAGGGAGGTCCACAGTCTATGAACACGCTTGCAAATCTTATAAACGTAACACCCGGGTGGATCACCGGCATCATCGACAAGATGGAAGGAAACGGCCTAGTATTAAGAAACAGGCAGGAAGGGGACAGGAGAATAATCAACATAATGATAACGGACCATGGAAGGGAAATCTTTGCAAAAGCGAAGGATCTTCATTACGAATTTGTCAGAAGGAGTCTTAAGGAACTGGACGAAAAGGAGATGGATGATCTGCTAAACCTGCTAAAAAAGATGAAGACAAGCATATGCGACACAGTACACGAATAAGCCTGGCGTATGATGCTTCTTTTTTCATTGTAATAAATTATCATTTTTCAGGAAAAGGTAATAGCTTTTAATGAATTTAAATTAGAATGGATGATGGCATAATTTGATTCTGAACATGTTTATATAGGAATTAAAAATCATGAATTACTGAAGGTTCAGCATATGCGATAATGTATATGCTGTGGGGGGAGCTCTTTACGGGCTGAGAGGATTCTCAAGGAATCGACCCTTTGAACCTGATCCGGGCAATACCGGCGGAGGGATCAACAATGCGAAGTGAAAAGGAATCCGAAAATAAGGAAGATAGTGGTTTTGAGACTAAGGGAGTAAAAGATCATTTTAACAAGGGCAACAGGTATAGAAAGGGGCTTCTGATATCATCATCTGCAGGGATGTTCATATGGGGGGTTATAGCTACAATAGCCCCCCTGGCGACCTCATGGCCGTTCATATCGATTCTCCCGGTAAGAATAAAAGCCGTTTTTCTGTTTCTTCCATCGGTTTTTCTCCTGATCGGGAATAATGTGATGGGTATCCTTTCAGACAGGATTGGAAGAAAAATAATCTATATGTCAACAATCATTCTATACGTTGTCGGGCTGATAGTTATATTTTTCTCGTATTCCCTTTATCCGCTGATTCTTGGCATAGCCCTCTCAGAAATAGGCGTTGGAGGTGAAGAAGTTACAACACTGTCGCTGATTTCTGAAGATATGACCGCAAAGGAACGGGGCAAATACCTCGTACTGGTGCCGAATATGAGCAATATCGGAACCGCGGCCATAGCATTTATATTTCTGTATTTCTATTCATCATCCCTTTCAGTACAGAAGACATATTTCATCTTCATGGCGCTCGTTGCCATCGCTCTGGCCGTTTTTACAAGGATGACTGTTCCGGAATCTTTTAGATGGCTGAACGCAAAGGGAAAGATCCATGAAGCTGATATGGAAAAGAAGAAACTCGATATCAGCGACGATGGCATAGTCGTCAAGCAGCCAAATTTCTATTTTTCACTTGTATTCCTTGGAATAATCGGTGTTTCACAGTACCTGACATTCGGCCTCATGGCATATATAATAGGGCCGTTCTATTTTTCAAGCAACTCTTTCTTTGTTAGCGAGATAATATTTTATGCATCCCTGGGAGCCTCCATAGCAGGATTCATAGCTATCTTCATGGTTGAATGGGGCCGGAAGAGGCTGGCTCTTTTCTCATTCTGGGGCGGTACCGCAGTGATGGTGGTAATACTGCTGCTCATAAAATATATTGATAATGTTTACATATTCATACCCCTTCTATTGCTGAACATGGCATTTTCAGAATTCGCATGGGCTACGAGGACAACCCTTGAACCTGAACTTTTCAGGACAAATTACAGGTCCACAGCAATAGGACTGGTCAGAGTTTTTCCCATAATAGCATATATAATATCCATATACGAAACATCGACCTTCACCCTGGGCCAGTACCTGGCATTTAATGTAATCCTATGGGCGGTAGGAGGCATGGCATCACTTGTATGGTACATGAAGGGCGTGGAAACACGCGGTATAAACATCGACTACAAAAAGAGCATCTTAAAAACCTGAAGTAAGATAAATATATAATTATATTTATTT
>JAVRLU010000018.1:0-26268 GCA_031961165.1 Thermoplasmataceae archaeon | reverse complement strand
ATTTTTTGATCACGTATTTATATTACGTGAATAAAGGATATTCAAATGAATTCCATCCATTCCAGTCATTCATAACCGGTACTATAAATGCCGGTGATATTGAACATAACAATGATATCCTATCTAGGAAGAAAACCGGGGAAATTAAAACAAAGATAATATGGCAATAGCCGGACGTCTATGAAAGGAAATTTTTTCAAATGTGATTTCGTTTATTATATATATTTTTATATAAATTACAGCATAAACATTATCACAGAAATATACCGGAATTACATCATTAAAATCAGACAAAATTCTTGTTGACGAGTCTTTTCAGGAGGCTTCTGTTTATCGATTTGCTCAGTACAAATGTAAGGGATATGATCCACATAGCCGCGATAAGAAAAACGAAAAGATCACCGAGATATATGAATGCGACACCAACACCGAAGAATGCAAGAAGAATGATGCTTCCCAGAAACCCGTATCCCGAGGATCTGTAGCCGGAAGGGATATCGTTAAGATCCGTTATCTGATGCACATTTATTACTCCGGAGATGTAAATAGAGATTATTGACATTGCCGGTGCAACAAGAAGAGTATATAAGGCAAGGATCAGCAAATAAAAGTTGCCTGTAACGAAATATAAAACCATGTTTGCAACGAAAAGCGGAATAAGGGTTAGCATTATGGATAGCGCCTTTGAAAGGGACATGTGCAGCATGTAAGTTTCAGCAGGCAGTGACATAAATGCCAGCCACAGCCTCTCTGAGGAGATGACACCGTAGCTTCTGGTCATCGGCAATATGAATACTGCGTATATGGCATAATACGGGATCACAAATACATATAAACTCCTTGGAATAAGGTAAATCACTATCCCGTATACAAGTGCGATCAGTGAAAATATCCCGGCAAGTCTGGACGTACTGCTTCGTGATGAATATGCCCTTGTATTCGATCCATATCTAATCATGCCGGTGGAACCTGCAATTTTAAGGTTTAATTCGTATATTGCCCTGATTGGCGAATATCCCGAGAAACTTTTATTGTTTTTAACATCTGCATTTAATGATTTAAAGTATGATGCATATTTCAGGGGCATATTTCCTATGTTTTTTATGTTTATAACTGTTAACGGCACAAACAGGGCAAGGTCTATTATCGTTCCAACCAGCAGGTGCCCGGTAAACGATCCCGTCGGGGATATGTAGATTCCTGTGAAAGCCGGAAGGGAATACCATAATATAAGAAGGGCAAGAACAATGATGCGGTATGCAGTCCTGTATTTTTTAAGCAGAAGGCCAAGGTCGAGTGCGATTAACGTTACCATGGCAAGATCGGCGAGACCAGCAAACACATAATATTTGTATTCAACAACCGGAAGGAAAAACCCGAGAAAAAGCATGGAAAATGTTGATGTCATGGCGGATGCCAGATAAAACGAAAGGGCAATATCGTTCTTTTTCAACGGTATTTCGAAAAGAAAATCGGTATCAGATTTTTTTATCATGAAGCCTGAAGAAAGATAAGCAAATAATGAAAAAAACGAGAGGAAATATACCATTTCCTTGTAGAATGCTGGAACTGGCCTTGCCACACCCGACGAAAGAAAAAGATAGAATATCAGGAAGGCCGCGATCAGGAGGTAAAAGACAAGTATCCCCGTTGTGAATCTTGTCCTTATGACGAATTTAACCAGCTTAAGGTTCACCGGTTCCACCCATTATCCTGGTAATGACGCTTTCTATGCTTTCATCGCCTTCCCTGCTTTTTTCCTTTAATTCTGAAATATCCCCTTCCCATATCTTCCTGCCATGGTTTATTATCATGACCCTGCTGGTAAACCTTTCAGCAATTGACATTATGTGCGTGGAAACAAGGAATGTGGCCTTCATGTTCTTGAAATATTTTATAACGCTTTCCTGTGCAGGTATGTCAAGGTAATTCAGCGGCTCATCGAGAAGGAGAACCTTCGGATCGTGAATTATTGCAAGGGAAAGGGACAGTTTCTGCCTGTTTCCCCTGGAAAGCGCGCTTACCTTGGCCAGTGAGTATTCCTTAAGGTTCATGAAATCAAGGATAAAATCGACCTTCTCCTTGATATCCTGAACGTTTCTCAGTGCAGCAATATACTCAAGGTTTTCCCTTACGGTGAGCGTCATATACGGCGTTGCATCCTCAGGCAAGTATCCGATTATGCGCTTTGCCTCCATTGTTGATGGGTTTTCGTTCATAACCGATGCCGTGCCACTGTCTGCTTCCAGGAGCCCGGAAAGGATCTTAAGTGTCGTGCTTTTACCGGCGCCGTTCGGGCCTATAAGGGCCATGCTCTCACCGCATTCTACGGTAAACGAAAGATTGTCGAGAGCCCTCTTCTGGCCATACATTTTTACTATATTTTGCATCTCAATGCAGGGCATATGAAACAGTTCTCCAGATCAAAGTGCTTTATATAATTTTTGCAATAATATTCTATCTGGGATCTTTTTCAAATATCGATCCATGAAAATAATGGCAAATGTATATTATGATACTAACCTGTGCTGAAGATACGTCATTTCATTAACGGATGTAAAAGTAGTTAAATAAAAATTCAATATGGGATTTGTCTCATTGATTAGTACCACGATCAATGAATGGCTACGACGACGTGAGACCATAATTTGCCTTGCCATGGGCCTCGGATTGAGATAAAGTGGTGTAGCTTTCAATGAAAATCCGATCAGAGGCTGGCGAATAATTCCCCTCAGGGTCAGATGGCACGAAACGTGAATGTCTTTCGTTACTTCGGGGGAATAGATTGATATAAAAACTGCAGAGAAGGATAATAAAATGGATCAGACGGTGAAAGTTCAGAGTGAAGATCTTGAATACGTAGTAAACGTGGTCCGATCAAAGTTAAAAGTATACGATGTTGTTGTGAATCCAGTTTCAATAAAATTCTATTTCTTTGATAGCGATAATCCGGACGTTGACGGAGCCTTTGATGAGATAAGGAAGGAACTGATAGATAAGGGATACATTCCGTTTCTATCGAGGGATGGGGAAAATTTCATACAGGTAACAAGAAGGCCAAAAACGCGTTACATGGGAAATATTGTAAATGCAGTACTTCTGGTTGCAACAATCATCTCGACAATGTACGTCGGTTCAGTTTATTCCAGGAATTTTGTCCCCATGGGTGCCAATTACACACTGAGGCTCTGGCTTTATGGTTTTGTATTCTTTTCCGCGCCCCTCCTGCTCATACTGGGAATACACGAGAGCGCCCACTTCCTGGTGGCAAGGAAACACCATGTGAAAGCTTCGCTTCCCTTTTTCATACCTTTTCCCCTAGGAATAGGCACATTTGGTGCATTCATATCACTCAGGGACCCTCTCCCGAACAGGAAGGCCATGGCCGAGATAGGGGCAGCTGGCCCTATTGCCGGCTTCATAACGGCGCTTCCGCTCCTGTTCGTTGCGGACTACTTCCAGAGGACATTCAAGCCGATACCCCCTTACTACATCCCGTTCAGGGTCACCTTTCCGCTCATTTACCATATACTCGGGCTTCAGACGCATTTCACTGGCCCGATATTTCCAATGGTGTTCGCCGTCTGGGTAGGGATGTTTGCAACTGCAATGAACCTTATACCGGCAGGCCAGCTGGATGGCAGCCACATCCTCAGGGGAGTCCTTGGAAGCCGCGCAAATGTAATGTCCTACGTATTTCTCGCGTTCCTCTTCGTGATAGGATTCTTCTATACCGGGTGGTGGATAATAGCAATATTCGTGATATTTACAGGTCTTGTGCACCCGCCGGCGCTTAACGATTACTCAAAGATTTCCAGAACTGACATTGCCATAGGAATCGTGTCGCTGGTCATGTTCATAGTAACATTCACAATAGTGCCTATAGTGGCGGCCTAGCCGTTTCATATCAGACCCTTTTTTTCAAAAATATCCAGTATAAGCCTGAAAATTAATATTATTGCAAGAACGGAAACTGACGCGATAACGAATGGAATCGTACTGTGCACTATATAGGAAAATATTGTTAGGGCCAGTACAGGCGGATGGGCATATTTTGTGTATGAAATGAATATTGAAACAACGCTGACATTAATTATGAGCGGTATATAGGAAAAACCTAGAAAAAAATGCAGGACTTCCGTAGTGAATATGACGAGTATATACGATAATGCTATATTTTCTGTCTTCGAATACTTTCCCTTCGGATCCATGGTCACGAGATAAGCAGTAACCGCATATGGCGGGGCAAGAACAAAGAAATTCCTGTCGAAACTTATCGCAACGATGATGATAAATAGCGTTAGGAACATTATGTGCCTTATGTGAAACTTTTTGCCGGTATTCAATGCCCATTGATTATGGCAACGTTCAAATTTTTTTGCACTATCCTGACATTCGTTAATGTCATTTTTCCACAAAATTTTAAGATCAAAAACATACAAGTAACAATTTTTTTACTTAACCGTATATATATAATCGCAGGATCGCATAATATGGAAGAGAAAAGGGTAAAGCTAAGGATATATGGAATGACATGCGATGACTGCAGAGTAACCGTCGAGAAAGGTTTAAAAAGCGTGGATGGCGTTAAATCCGCAAAGGTAGATTTTCCGGCTGGATATGCAACCGTTATTATAGATACGGAAAGGGTAAAACCGGAAGACCTGGAAACGATTCCGGTATTCACGGAAACAAGGTACAGGGCCCAGCTGAGGGATGTTGAAGATGAGCGAATACTATGATCTTGCCATAATAGGGCGGGGAGCTGCCGGTTTCTCGGCTGCGATAAAGGCTTCAGAGATAACTGGCGGGCAGGCATCGATAGCGATGATCGGATACGGTTTTCTTGGGGGCACATGCGTTAATGTCGGATGCGTTCCATCCAAAATTCTCATAGAAGGATCGAATTCCGTTAAGGAGATCCGCCATCCAAGGTACAGCGGGATAAAAGGTGAAGCTAATGTGGACTTCAGGGCATTCATGGAATCGCTGAGGGATGCGGTGAATAAGGAAAGGAAAACGAAGTACTACGATGTTATAAGGAGATACAAGAACATCGATGTCATTGATGGAAAAGCCTCTTTCAGGGATAGCGAAACGCTGGAGATACGTGACGGGGAAAACGTGCAAGAAATAAGGGCATACAATTTCCTGATAGCCACCGGATCGAGGGCATACATACCCGATATCGACGGCCTGAATGAAGTTCCTTTTTACACAAACGAGAACATATGGAACATAAACGCGGTTCCGGATACAATGGCAATCATAGGTGCCGGTGCAATAGGCCTGGAAATAGGCCAGGCATTCTCGAACTTCGGTTCAAGGGTAACGATAATAGAAAAAACAAGGGAAGTAATGGCTGGAATCGATTCAGAGTTCTCGGGAAGAATCGCTGAAATCTTCAGGGATCATGGTATAGAAGTAACGCTCGGGGCATCTATTGATTCTGTCAGGAAAACCGATGGTAAAAACGTAATAAGTTTTACCGATGATCTCGGAAGACATGAGATTCGTTCGGATCTGATTTTCATTTCAACAGGAAGAATACCGAATGTAGAAACGCTTTCACTTGAAAATGCAGGAGTTGAATATTCACGGAAAGGCATAAGAACCGGTGAAGATCTCCGGACATCGAATCCGAGGATATACGCTGCCGGGGATGTCGTTGACCAGAGATACATGCTCGAAACGCTGGCCGCACGCGAGGGTGTAATAGCTGCTCAAAATATATACGATCATGCGAAAAGGAAGATCAATATGAATGAGATACCGCGGGCAGTATTCACGGAACCACAATTTGCATCAGTCGGCATGAATGAAGGCATGTGCAGGTCGGCCGGCGTTCCGTACGTGTCCAGGCTTCTCGAGATAAAGGACGTTCCCAAGGCCAGAATACTTGGAAGAACTGACGGCCTTGTGAAGATAATAGCGGAGGATGAAAGCGGGAAGATACTTGGGATGGAAGTGCTGTCGCCTTATGCTGCAGAAATAATCGTTGAGGGTGCCTATGCAATCAGGAACGGCCTTTCGTACAAGGATATTGTAGATATGCCGCATGTATTTCCGACCGTTTCGGAATCCATAAAGATAACCGCGCAGTCTTTCCTTCGGGACATAAGCATGATGAGCTGCTGCATGGAATAAAATACCATTTTTATACATTATAATTTTATTAGTATATAGAATGCTGATGAGAGGAGAACAGCTGCAAAAAGTATGATCCAGAGATACCTGAATCCTGCTAAGTGTATTATGGCAGAAGAGAACACCGGTCCGGCGATGCCGCTGGCCTGCCAGAAAAGATTTGCTATGCCGGAAGCGCTTCCAGCATCTTCCTTCCCTATTGCCGTTATCAATGACGAATTTCCCGGGGTTATTATGAACCTGAAGAATCCCATGAAAAGCGCATCTATCAGGAATATTTCTGCCCCATGAAGGAGGGAAAAGGGCAACATGAGAGAACCGTAAATCGCAAGGGAAATTACGACAGTGTTTTTCAATCCGATGCGCTTCATCAGGTATCCGGAAATCACCGTTGAAAATAATCCGGCAATGGCCATCGACGAGTATATTATCCCTGCTGTATAGCCGTTTATACCTGTTGAGACAAAGTATTTGTAGGCGTAGAGAGTGAGAGACCAGTAAGACAGGAAGAAGATGAAACCACCTGTTGATATCAGTATTATGTTCCTGTTCCTGAAAAGTGAATAATTGATCATGCTGTGATCAGATCTGCGCTTTCTCAGCGGTATTGAAGCTACTGCCAGGACAGCAGATCCTATAGCTGATATGTAGTATCCCCATTCCCATCCATACGTCTTTGCAACAAACGGAAGGAGAAATCCGGCCATGACTATTGCCAGCGGCCAGGCTATGCTGTAATAGCCTATATAAACGCTTATGTTTTCCCTGTAATAGGCATGCATTACATTTATGGATGCCGGGTAGACCCATCCTGCAGTCAATCCCATGAGAATGCTTGCAATGTACTCCTCGTTTATGTTATGTGCGTAACCTGAAAGAAACGTCGCAACTGCAAGGCCTGACAGTGAAACGAAAATAACGAATCCGCCCGAAATACGGTCAGATATCATGCCGGAGGGAATCTGCACTATGATGTATCCTATGAAAAAAAGGGAGAAGACATAGGCCTCCTCCGCAACCGTTACATGGAAAGGTGCATATAATGACAGGATGCTCCATGATAGCCTTCCGAAGTAACTGAAGAAGAATGCGGAACTTGCGATGAACATCGGGTAAGGGTTGCGCATTACTGCCCGGATTCACCTTCAGTATTAAAAATTGCCTTGACTGTTATGTTTTACAATCTGCGATAAATTTTTATGCAGTCTGTGTTTGCACACATGCATTGAACAGGACTCCATTGATCTACAGAAGGTTCCGACCCATTAGTGTCCTCATACTCCTAGAGGTATTTCTTCTCGGGATTCAATTCATTCTTGGAATGTGGATGAATGAATTTGCAGTCTATCCTTCATCTGGATTTTACGTTATGAAGGCCATGATCACCGTTCCCGGACTTATGGCCCATATAATGATCGGAATCCTGATAGGCATAATATCTGCCGCAATACTCTTCGTTTCCATAGCCTCAAGAAAATGGTCTCCGGTTATACTTTCAGTCATATCATCCGTATCTATACTTGCAGCTGGCATATCGGGGCTCGAATTCATGTTCGGGGATTTCACGAATAATTCATTTTCGTTTTCAATGTCTGTATTTTTCGTGGTATCTATGATTTCTTATTCGTACATGATATTTGCACTTGATGCTCCGAGGTGAAAATCAGCTGTTCCTGAAGGCCAGGAGAGAACGGATCTTCCTTGCGTATTCTTCGGCTTCCTCATCGCTTTCATAATGTGTCCTTGGCCAGAAGAAACCCTTGAGGCCATCCTTAAATTTCCTTGGGACTACATGCACGTGCACATGCGGCACACTCTGGCTCACAATATTGTTTAAAGCTATGAAAGTCCCGTCGGATCCCGTGGCTGCCTGCACAGCCCCTGATATCATCTGGACGGCTTCGAAGAGTTTTTCAAGTGTCACCTTATCAATATCATAGAAGCTTTCATAATGCTTTTTTGGTACGACAAGGCAGTGCCCTTTAAAAAGCGGTTTGTGGTCAAGGAATGCGATAACATAAGAATCGGAGTATACTATATGGGCTTTGCTTTTTCCCGATACTATATCGCAGAACCTGCAAAATTCTTGTGATTCGACCTCAAATAACGTGAGCTGCCTTTCAGGCATATATATGCTATATGTTTTTTATTTATGTATTTTGTTATGATACTGCGCATATTGAAAAGCACGAATATAATATTTTCATCATGGCTGCCTGCAGATATGATTATTACCTTAGATCGGTGATGAATCTTGAAATTTAACTGAATAAAATAGTACATTTAAAAATTTAATAAAAATATGTCAATTATATCTCAAAAAATTTAGTTTTAGACCTTGCTTGTATACCTGGTTTCTCCTGCTGTTTCTTCAAGGTCTTTCCTCTTTGTTTCTGGAAGCAATATCAGAGTCATGAAGAATCCAGCCACTGCAAATATGCCAAGGATTGTGAACAGTATTGGAAGGTGCGCTGCTGCATTTGTACCGAGAATTATTGCATCCGCAAATGTCCCTATGAATGCACCTGTCTTTCCACCGGCTGCTGACATTCCTGCCCCAAGACCTCTTGTTGTGACAGGAAACACCTCTGGCGGGTAGACAAATGTTGTTACATTAGGACCGAACATCACAAAGAAGTAGCTGACACCGTATATTGCAAGGAACATTGCTATGTTTGCTGCAAGTGTATGGTATGCTATGGCGATTATTCCGTATGAAAGCGCCATAATGGCAAATCCAGTGAGCTGTATCGGTTTTCTTCCTATTCTGTCAAGCGTAAATGTTGCTATCCAGTATCCCGGAAAAGCAGCAACTGAGAATATAAGCGCGCTGTATTCTGTGGATTTTATCAGTGCGGCCAAGCCCTTGACCGATGACGGGACAAGCGTGGAAAGTATCGTTGATGACATAATGGAATTACCGTAGAAGGCCCAGTCCATGAGGAACCATGTGCCCATGGTCCCGATCAGGGTGAGCAGAAAAGTTCTGTCAGTGAAGAGGACTGTCCATGGGGCCTTCACTACATTCTTCTGCGAGGATGTTACGTTTACATCTATGCCTGCATAGCTCTTAAGATCTTCTGCGGCCTTCTTAGCCTCTCCCTTTGCACCGGCGGTGAACCTTGGAGTTTCAGGCATTTTCATCCTGAAGTATATCACACCCATTGCAGGGATTGCTCCGATTGCAAGAAGAGCCTTCCATGTTATCGACGGGCTGACTGAATTGAGCATGAAGGCGAGGGCAACCAGCGGCCCGGCCACAAGACCGAATGCCTGCATTGAGAATACCGAGCCAACCATGCGGCCCCTGCTCTTTGTATTCGAGTATTCCGTCATTATTGTCGAACTTGTTGCATAATCTCCGCCTATACCTATACCCAGGATAAATCTCCAGATTATAAGAACGACCACGTTATTGTACGGGGTCAGAAATGCACTTCCAAGTGCGCCAATTATAAGTATAGCCAGTTCTATACCATAGATTCTCTTTCTTCCCAGATAATCAAGAAGCCTGCCGAATATAATAGCTCCTATTACTGCTGCAATCAGGGCTGTAGAACCTATCAAACCTTTGTAAAACGTCGTTACAGTGGTCCATCCCGCTAGGGGCAGAAGGCCAAGCACTATGCCTATTATGAAAAGGTCATACGCATCGGTAAAAAATCCCAGCCCGGATATCAGCATGGTCTTCAGATGGAATCTTCCCTTTGCACCATTAAGTGCACGGTTGATTCTTTCGAGATCGTTTTCGTTTTCTGTCATATTTTCTGGACTCTTATAAACCGTAGTTAAATAATCTTAATGTATATAATAAATATAAACCTACAATACATATATAATAGAATTTATTATATATAGAGCTGATCATGTAGCTGTTTAAAAGATATTGTTTGTACCGATCATCTTTTTATTATAATTTTTTATTTTCACGCAGTTTTTGAGGATACTCAGAATAATTCACCATAAAATTGCTGCTCAGAATTCGGTGAAGAGCATTTAAAATCGATATAAACTTCAAATTCAATCATACTCAATCGTATCACCGAAGTGACTGATATTATCGGTTAAAACCACTCATTTCTGAGATATATAGATCACCTCGGTTCATAGTTTAAGTTATGATTTCTTCTTTGAAGCCATCACTGAGATAATAATCATTATAAATTGCAGGTATTCTTAAATTTCCTTCACCCACTATAATGCACGATAATGCTTCAATTCATACCTCCGGGCTTATTCTATAAGAAACTGAATGTAGACAAATTAAATTAACAAAGAAAAGATTTTATCATCGGTGCCTATTCTGTTTTCAGGGCTCGTGGTCCAGTGGTTACGACGTCGCCCTCACACGGCGAAGATCACCGGTTCAAATCCGGTCGGGCCCACTCAATTTATTAATCGGATACTTTTATGCGAGAATGCATTCTTTATTTATGACTATGAAACCAAAGTATAACGATCTTCTTCTGAACGAGAATATTAAAAGATGTATGAAAATCTTAGCGCAAAATCAATAATAACCGCATCAGTCTATTTGAGGACACCAGGATAATATTGCGTTCCTAATAATACAAACCCAGATGAAATCTTAAAAAAGCAAGGCTTGACGAAAAGGGATTCAGATACAAGTTCATTGATTTCGTGAGGAATCTTGAGAAGGAGGGCAAAGCCTGTTATTATATAGTGAGGTTCAAAAAGGTATTACTATCATGGCTGAAGTTTAACGATATCAGTTTACAGTTAACCGTTAACATTAAAGGAGAAAACGAAAATCCCACCATCGTTAATGAAAGAGTCCCAAGCAATGATGAACTTGCAAGAATATTGAGAAAAGGCACTTCAAGGGCAAGGGTTGCAATATCATTAATGGCCTTTTCAGGATTGAGGCCTGAAAGCTTGGGCAATTATGACGGCACTGAAGGATTAAGATTAGGAGAAAAAGGGCATGCATATATCCAATGAGATAACCTTTGATAATATGCCTGCGATGGTTGTGATAAAGCAAAGATTGAGCAAGGCAAGAAATCAGTATTTCACATTCATAGGGAAGGAGGGAGCTATATACATTAAGGATTACCTTGATGAGAGAAGGAAGAATGGCGAGGAATTATGTTACGATTCAAATTATTGAATTTCGATCCTAGAGGTATAAAGAAGAACGATTTCTTAAGAACAGTATTAGTGACGAGAGATATAAGGGAAGCAATCAAAATGGCAGGCCTAAAGATGAGGCCATATATATTAAGGGCTTATTTCTCAACTGGATTAGATATAGCGGAATCCAAAGGCTTGATATCGCATCCTTGGAGGCAGTTCATCATGGGTCATAAGGGCGACATAGAAGCAAGATACAGCACCAACAAAAGGCTACAACCAGATGTGATTGAAGATATGAGGGAATCCTATTCAAAGGCCTTAAAATACCTTGAAACCACACAGGAGATATCTGAGGACAACGCAAAACTATACCTTCAGAAGCAACTGCTAATCGCAGTAGGCTATAAGGAGGAGGAAATAGCCAAAATTGACCTTGAATCGATTTCAAACGAGGATTTCCAGAAGCTGTTAAGGGACAAAGTTGCAGGGGCAATGTCAAGTAATGGATCGAAGCAAAGAGTTATTCCGGTTAACGATATAGAGAAATTTCTCAACGCAGGATACGTGTTTCAGGCTGTCCTCCCAAACGGAAAGGCTATAATGAAAATGCCATTCTAATATTTAAAGAACGGAATATATATATATATAATGACGTCATGATGAAAATATGATAATAAGGAAAGTAAAGGAAATAAGCTCGTTAGGGAAGTTAATGTCTGTTTTCAGAGTGGGGCTTGATACAAATAAAATCAATATTGACCAGAATAAGAGAATAGAAGCGAAAAAAGAAAATAGGGGTAACAAATATTCAAGCGAACGTATTGATATTAGGGGGCGGTGAATATACCTATGGCTTCTAAAAGCAATTCAATTTATTATATTATGCCAATTTTATTCTCAATACTTCTTATAATTTTAGGCCTAACTGGCATTTACTACTTTATTGTATTTATACATAGCAATTCAATAGCTTATCAAATCACATCATTCGCTTTAGCTGCAATAGGTGTTTTATTTATTTATAAGAGACTTAAAAGAAGAAAGCAAATAGGCCTAAGTAAGAAAGGATAAAGATTAGAATGAAAATATATACATATCACATCCTTTAGTTATAATAGTTTCTTTCGTGGTTGTTGTCATAAATATATTAGCTTTCAACTTAAAAGACATCACAGACTACTTCTATATTTTTGATGCGGCATATGTGATAGGAAACAGCGCCCATTTTATCGCACTATCGATTTCAAAGAGTGGCATAAATATGAAAGATGAGAAGAAATGATCCTGATGTTTTAAATTTACTGCAAAGAAGGGGTTTCTGCCAAACGGAAAGGCTATAATGAAAATGGCGTTTTATAGATACGCTATATATCTATGAAAATATATGCAAATGGGTAATATTAGTCATAAAATTACGTAAACTTATTTGAGCTCCTGAATCTGGTAAACAAGAAAATTTTAAAGTGTTATCAAATATATTAGGAATACTTAAATTCAATTATTTTATTCATAATATATGACTTGCAGTAATTGTTTTGAAAAAAGGGTAGGAAAATAACAAGAATAAGTGTGCCACATAAGGAGGTAATCAGATGAAATACAGAATTGTCTACATTTCACTGGGGATTGCGATAATGGTTGTTGATACTGTGCTTGCTCTTAGATACCCCAAGCCTTTGATATATAGCTTCTGGGGTTCATTTCTGGGATTCTTCATACCCTTTGGCATAGGTCTTTCTATGTTTCTTTATGGGGCGTTCAAAGCCCGCGATTATGGAGTGAACCCGGTTATCGGAATATTTGGAACGGGAGGATTCATGAGGGCCATAAGGCAGACCAGGATACAGGGAACAAGGACATGGAAGTCCGATCACGATATTCTATCAGGTCTTCCTGGAGCAACAAAATCTCCTGACGGAAAGACTGTTGAGTATAGAAACATATTCATAAAGAAGCCCTTCGGTTCCAGCAAGCATTTCCGCCTTCTCAATGAGGCCGCTCAAAAGTACATAAATGGGGAACTGGACGATGAAGGTTTCTATCGATACGTTGGAAAACACACTTGGAAAGAAGAGCAGATGCTAGATTTTGTGAAGAAATTTAGGAGGCAATGATATGGTAAAATTTCATCCAGTAAACAGGATTATGACCGCTGGAACGTTTCTGTTTGTAGCCTCTCTGATAGTGCTTGTAATAGGCACACTATTGCGAAATAACACTACCATCCTTGCAGATACATTCCTATACGGGGGCTTAGCTTTCCTTGTATCACTCATTTTATTGAGAGCAGAAGAGAGCCAGTGAGATATTCAAAGACAAGAAGAATTAATTCCTTCAAATTTTTAAATCAAATTCCTTATGAAGTAAAACATATAATGTAAGTTCTGGTTTGACTCTATGACGGGCATACCAAAGGAGTTTCCTGAAAACGAGATCTGGGTTACTTATTTCATTGATGGTTTTCATAGCATATTCGAATACACCCTACCAGATATATGGGATGCTAGAATCATGGGTATTCTCAATATTTTCAATCTCCTAGGAATAACTCCGACTAGATTTCATTAAAGTTTTAAGCGAATACTCTATCGCACACCCCGCGACAAGGAAAGATCCTCCCATTCATTTAAGCTGAAATAGAAAATAAAATGAGATGTGATTGGGGAATGCTATTTTGGAGATAATCATAGGGATAGCTCTTAATACAATTGTTAATTGTAAGCTAGATGGCCTTTGATCAAAAAATTTTCGAAGGAAAATTTATGGAAGGGTGGAATGATCACAAATTTGAAGAACTTTTAGAATTATATCCAGAGAATATGGTTTACAAACACCAAGGAGAAGAACCAAGGATTATAAGAGGAAAAAAGCAATTCGAACTTTATCTTAAAGGATTATGGAACTCTATTACTGATTTTGAATTTAAGTTGATAAGAACCGCATGGAATGGCCGGACAGGATTCGGGGAATGGAATGGTAAAGGTGCATTCCAAGGCCAAAGATACGGGCACAATAAGGTTGTCGAACCCAAGAAAATTGAATATGAAGGCGTGGACGTCCTAATATTGTTCAATAGCGATCTTATAAAAGAGGAAAGAGCTTATTACAATATGCTAGATGTTATTAGACAATTACAGTGAGTTTTATTCATCAAGGCCCTGGAATGAACAGCAAAGACATAATTGTAGCATCTCTTCTTGGATTCATTTCCACATTTGAAGCAACAATGATATTGGTTGCTGATCCGGTAATTTCCGCCTATTTTGGCATCTCTCATTTTCAAGCTTCTTTACTGGTTACAATTTACGTAGCAATTGAGGCAGCTCTATTTGTTCCATTTGCCATGATTTTTGGAAGGATTGGTCTTAAACTTGGCATGATCCTAGGAGGTGCACTGCTGGCGACAGGTGGATTCCTAATTTTCTTCAGTTCCGGTTTCATGGAAATCGAGTTTTTCAGAATTATACAGGCTGTCGGTGCGTCCATGGTTTTGCCAACGTCCCTTGCGTATGCTTCAAGCATTGGTGATGATGCAAGAAGAGGCAGTGCCATAGGGGCAAATCATACCATAGTGAGCTTGGGATATGTAATCGGTTTGCCAATAGGTGGTTTTGTCGCTCTATTTGACTGGAAAGTGCTTTTTATTGTTTCTTCACTGCTAGCATTGGCTTGTCTTGCTTTCGTTATAAAGAGTAGGGATATAAAGAGGGATTCATCAATGGGACGCGGTGCACTTGGACCGAGTCTTGCACTCTCCGGTATTGTTATACTTTCATTAAACGTCTGGGCAGGTATAGCCATCGTGGTTACCGGACTGATAATGAGTTCCAGGGTGCGTTTGCCAAGAGAATACGTAAAGTCAAGTATAAGTGGTTTCCTTCATTCCATAACGAGAAACAGCTTTGCTGCTTATCTCGTTTTTCTTTATGCATATCTTGGATACAATTCACTCCAATATGGTCTCCTTATACTCCTGTTTCCGTTGTCCTTCACGTTATTTTCACTAGCTGGAGGGAAAGCCTCTGATAGATTTGGTAGAAAACTTGTGCCAATGCTTGGATTTCTGGCTATGGCGTTGCTTTCTATTTCTATATTTATAAGCTCGATTATAGCAGAAATTCTCCTTGGAATCGCGTCAGGTATTGCAACTACGTCAAACACATCCTACACCATGAATAGCCTTGGTGGAGAAAACAGGATTGTAGGATCTGCTCTTAGGACACTGCAGGGCACTGTTGCAATGTCCATTGGCCTGAGCATAGGTTCAATCATTTCCATAGGGCCGAAAGATATAGTTCTTATTTTAGTTGCTTTAAACTTAATTGCTGCAGCTGCTGTGCTGTCATATAAAATACCAATGTTAAAGAAGAAGAATTTATATATTCACCGATCGAAATAAATATTGCAGTTCCGTGTAGTTGTTTCATTTGGAAAGATAAAATTTACAGCGCAAGAATTACGCATATGCTGTGGTATAAGCAACGGATGCTCCCTCTATACTCTATATGAACATTTTGATGTTTTTACGGATATGGACCTCGAACTATTAAGACAGGTTGAAATGGACCGGTCGGGATTTGAACCCGAGGCCTCCTGCTTGCGAAGCAGGCGATCTACCACTGATCTACCGGCCCTTTCGCTTAGTATTTATACTCTATATTAATCGTTTATCTGTGAATATAGAGCCCAGGGAATATCAGATCAACGTATATAAAAATTCAATAAACAGGAACACACTCATTGTGCTGCCAACGGGATTGGGGAAAACGGTAATTGCTGCAATGATAATTGAGGATTTTCTAAAAAGCGGAAAAAAAAGTATCTTCATGGCTCCAACCAAGCCACTTATAATGCAGCATTACGAAACTCTTAAATCGGTTCTATCGCTCGATGATAAAACCATTAAGGCATTTACCGGTGAAATGGACAGCCAGGATCGTGAACTGGACTGGGTAACTGGCAAGGTTTTTGTTTCTACTCCGCAAGTCGTATTCAATGATTACAGAAGCGGTATAATTGATATAGCCAATTTCGATCTTCTAGTATTCGATGAAGCGCACCGCGCAATTGGGAACTACGCATACGTCGATATAGCAAGGGAATTTTTGCAGTATAAAAGAAAATTAATAATAGGCCTGACTGCAAGCCCGGGTGGAAATAATGAAAAATTCGAGGAAATTACGAAGAATCTTGGGATAGAAAACGTCATAATAAAAAGCGAGAAGGACGAGGATGTTAAGAAATATGTTAAGGACATAGACATAAGAGTTATCAAAATTCCAGAACCTCAGTACGTGGAAACAATAAAGAAATATATTATGGATATTGAAAGGAAGATATCTGAATACCTGAATCAAAACGGCATCAGGACCGGGAGATCCAGGAAGGAAATGGCCCAGGCCCTTCAAAACCTCATTCAAAACGCAAAGGAAAACCGTTCCCTTTTTTCATTCGTACGTTACGTTACCGCAGCAATAAGGATCGATTATGTTCTGGAATACCTTGAAACACAGGGCTTGGAAATAGCATTCGATTATCTCATGGAAATGGAAGGATCGGAAGATAGCGGTGTAAGGAGGGCGATGAGCGTTTTGAGATCCTACCAGGAATACGGGGAGATGAAATCCGCGTTTGAAAAGGCCTCTGGAATGGGCCTGGAAAACCCGAAGATGAAAAAGATCCTGGATATATGCGAACAGAAACTTTCTTCAACCGACAGGATAATAGTATTCACGCATTTCAGGAAAACTTCAGATATCCTTTTAAATTACCTGTCAAAAAGATCCGATAAAATTAGGGCAGTAAGGTTCATAGGACAGTCAGATCGCTTATCCGATCCTGGTCTATCTCAGGAAGACCAGAGGAAAATAATAGAAGATTTCAAGGCCGGCAAATACAATGTCCTTATAGCGACAAGCATAGCAGAGGAGGGCCTTGACATACCGGATACTGATGTCGTGATATTTTACGAAGCAATACCATCGGAAATCAGGAATATACAGAGGCGTGGCCGTACGGGGAGGACACGCAACGGTGAAGTTTACATATTGATTTATGAAAACTCAAGGGATATGGCTTATTATTTCAGAAGCATCGCCAGGGAAAAGGAGATGAAAAGGAATATAGAAAATTTCAGGTCGGAAAAGAATGAAGAAATCGCCATGAAAGATGGAAAAAAGAATGTGCAGAAGAGCATATTTGATTTTTAATTGATCTCAGAACCTATCTTTGAAAGATTAGCAATAAGGGCATCAAGCTGTATCCTGTCGTTTGATCCCTCTACAATGCGGAATTCCGCCTCCGCTATGGCCTTTATTATTTCTATCTTCTGCTTTGGTGAAATTATGCTGCTTCTGACTATCGAATGCATGCTCCTTATAATGTCTATTCCTGAAAGCCCGTCCTCAACAAGCATTTTGTCCTCAATTTCCCGTGCTTCGTCGAACAGGCCGTTTATAGCCCTGGATATGAGCTGGTTTATATTTTCTGGTGTTGCAGCCCCGACTATTTCGTATATCCTTTTCGGTGAGATCTCGCCTGAAGTGCATACTGCCTGGAAGACATTTATGGCCTTTCTCATATCTCCGCCGGAAATTTCAACCATGGCGCTGAGCGATTCGTCATCGACAGAAAAACCCTCCTTCTTGGCTATTTCGGTCAGTTTTTTCTTTATAAATTCGGCAGGTATCGGCCTGAACCTGAAAACGACGGTCCTTGACTGTATAGGGGGAATTATCTTTGATGAATAATTGCAGGCAAATATGAACCTTGTCGTTTCGGAATACATTTCCATGGTTCTCCTCATTGCTGCCTGGGCTTCACTTGTAAGCTGATCTGCCTCATCCAGGAAGAGTATTTTGAAACCATACGGATTTGACGGCCTCATTCTGGCAATATCCTTTACCTTGTTCCTGATGACGTCGATTCCGTTTTCGTTTGAAGCGTTCATTTCAATGAAATTATCCTTCCACGAATCGCCGAAGAGTTCTATCGCTAACGCTATGGCCGTAGATGTTTTTCCCGTACCGACAGATCCCGCGAACAGAAGGTGTGGAAGTTCATGCTTCTTGACGAATGACTGGAGCTTTTTTATATTCTCGTCCTCGCCGTAAACCTCCGAAAGACTGTTCGGCCTGTATTTTTCCGTCCATATTTCTATCATTTGTTTATCTATCCCCTGTTTGTTTTATATTCCATATCTCTTTATCTAATTTTTTATCCATGCCTTCCAGTTATGAAAGAATCGCATAAACAGATTTTATACGATCTCATAAATTTATCCGTTTCATCTCCATGCATGCAAACTTAAATTTAATACGTTCGCATTCAGCAAAATTTTTCTCTATCGAAACGAAACTGCAATAGCATAAATAAAAATATCCAGTTAACATTTTTAATTGCATGAATAACATCGTTGTTCTGGCCTCAGGAAACGGGACGACGCTTCAGGCCATAATTGACGCCATAGCAGCCGGTAAGATAAACGCGAATATATCGCATGTTATCTGCGACAGAGACGCACCCGCAACCATGAGAGCAGAAAGGTCCGGAATAAGCTATTCCGTTATAAAAAGAGGGCGGGACTTCCAGTCCAGGATTCTAAAAGAAATAGAAGGAAAAAATCCAGACCTTATTGTGCTTACCGGCTTTCTCAGCATAATTGGAAGTGAAATTGTTAAAAGATTCCCGATGAGGATAATAAACCTGCATCCCGCGCTCCTCCCATGTTTTGGCGGGCCGGGATATTACGGAGAACGCGTGCACATGGCCGTTCTTGAGAGCGGTGCAAAATATTCTGGCTGCACCGTCCATTTTGTTACTGAGGATGTCGATGCCGGCCCGATAATACTGCAAAGGATTGTTGAGATATCCGATCATGAAGACGCCGAATCGCTCGAAGAAAAGATACATGCAATCGAGCATTCAGCCATTGTCGATGCCATAAATATCGTGCTGAATGGAAACTTTATCATAAAAGGAAAGCGTGTTTTAAGGATATGAGACCTGTAACGGAAGATGAAAAAATAAATATAAGCGATATATTATAAAAAGCTAAATTCATGGAATCGAAAAATAGATTTTAATCTTTTTCATTCTGAAGCGATCACGGTGATGATAACCTTTCTTGCTGATCAATGATGAAAGACGGGCAAGCTGAGTGATCATTCATTATCGTAGAACGAATGAAACTCCACCCTCTTTTTTTCGGCATCGTATATGAATATTTTCGATCCTTCATCCTGCGTGATCCTGTGGGTCCCGTCGCAGAACGGTTTGTGCGATGAGAGCCCGCATCCGCATATATGCACCTCTTTGTCGCCGACCTTTACCGCATACGGTACATTTCTGTCATGCAACACAAGTCTTGCCATAATACCCTATATTTATAAGATATAAAATTATATGTAATATTAAGTACTAAATAATAGCTATTTAATCTTCTCAACGTTGAACGAACCAAGATAAAAAGAGGCCCCGTTCCTGTATATCTTGACCTCGTCCCTCGTCCTTACATCCCTCAGCGTGGAAACCCTGAGATAATCATCATCGCCGCGATCCATGAATCTTATGGATACGTCCATTGCATATCCGAGTTCTGAAACGGCTTTTTCACCCACAAAATCATCAAGCACATAGATCGAGACGGAATCCTCGTTTCTTCTCATATAGCATAACTGATGCATGAATTTTATAGATTCATCCTTTCCGTTCATAATATACTGCGTTGCGGAAAGCATTACAAAGGCACAGGGATGGTATTGCGCGGAGATGCCGGATATGGTTTTTATGATCCGGCTGAAGTTATACGAATCCTCAAGCGGAATAACATTTTCTGGCATTTTTTCCTGGTATTTCCTGGAAAAGCCGTCAATGATGTGAAGCATGCGCATATGCTGTTCGATATCATTATCCCGCTTCCTTATTTCATCTATGATGTCATCGACAGGGGTGTCAAGGGCGAGTATAAGAACGTGCGTATCCCTCTTTATTGAAGCTGCTATGAAATTGTAGATATAATTTTTTTTCTGGGAATAAATGCCACCGTATACGAGTATATTGTCTCCCCTGCTGTAACCTCCATACATAAGTTCATCCATTCTCTCTATTCCTGTCGGTATCTTATCGCCTGGGGATTGCATGATTCCCCCTGAAGCAGGATATTCCCTGCTGGAAAATGACGGCATATAAAAAATAGTAATTACTGGTATAAAAATTATTTTTATAGGTTCTTTTTGAATGTACCGGATACAACCCATGGCGGTTCGGTATCCGAAAATGGCTCCATGCCGGATACCTTGTATCCATCAACTATCTTCTCGTTGACTTTTCCTATTCCCGGATCGCCAGTTAATTTGAAATAACCGTTTTCCAGCTTGTAGCCTGAAGACAGCAGGTTCTTTTTCCAGTCGGGCCAGAACATCTCAAAGCTCTCCTGGATCAGGAAATTCGTCAGCGTATAGTCAACGTTCAGGGTTGCGGCTGTCTGTATGGGCCCGAAGGCATTGTGGAATGCCACGGGTATTCCGAAGCCGTCAGCGATTGCAGCTATCTTTTTGCCCTCAAGTATTCCGCCAGAGTTCGTTATGTCTGGCTGTATTATATCAACGAGCTTCTGCGATATGAACCTCGAGAATATTTTCTTGTTCAGGACCCTCTCTCCAAGAGCAATTGGAACCCTGAAATAACTCTTGAGATCGAAAAGATCATGATCAAGATCCGGGTGAAGGGGCTCCTCGTAGAAGAATGGATGGTATTCCTCGAGTGCCATGCCGGCCTTTATTGCTGCCAGCTTTGAAAACCTCCCGTGGTACTCTATTAAAAGATCAAGGGAATCCCCGAATTCATCCCTAAGCGCCTTAAGTATATTCCTGGCATTCTCTATCCCGCCGTTTGATATGCTGTCATAGTTGTCACCGAACGGATCGAATTTAACAGCAGTAAATCCCATTTTCCTCACATTCTTTGCCTTTTCAACAAAATCTTCGGGAGTAACGCATGCGTCGTACCATCCGTTTGCGTATGCCCTTATGCTGTCATTGACCTTTCCACCGATCAGCTTGTATACGGGAGTGCCAAGTGATTTCCCTATAAGGTCCCATGAGGCTATTTCAAATGCGCTGAGTGCGGAAGTAGCCTCCATTGAAACAGGAAGGTAGAATGAGTTCCTGTAAAAATCAAAAACGTTTTTCTCGACATCAAAGAAATCACGGCCGTTGAATATGCGTGCGACCTCCTTCATGCTCTCATATACGGGAAGCGTCATCAGTGTCGTGGGTGCTTCCCCGTATCCCACAAGGCCGTCAGCACTGGTCAGTTTCACGAGAAGTATGGTTGAACTCCATGGAGACGAAGTTTCTCTGGATTTCTCACCCATCTCGATTATTTCTATATTTTTGATGGTAGAATTCATGTGACAAGTAACGTCATAACGTTTTTAAGCCTATCGAATTGCACGTATTACCTGTTATTGCAGAAGAAATACCATCAAAGGGCTTTCAGGCTGGCAAGTATCTTATGAACAGGATATAGATATGACTGTAAAACAGGAATACCGATTCAGAAAAGTTAAAAATAGTACAGCGTTTTAAGGTATTATGATCTTTATAGCTTCCATAGGAAAAATGCATGAAAAGATCAAAGGTTATGACTGCAAGGTAATGGTGAATTACATATCATCATTCAATCCAACTAAAATATACGTTACTTATCTGACGCACAGTGATATTGAAACAGGAAATTACGGGCAGGAGATAAAACTTATGCTTGCCGATGTGACACTTGGAGAAAAGCTTTCCTTCAGGGGTGTGAACCAGGAAAAATACCAGAAGATTTATGATGACTACATAAGCGAGAACTCAAAGTACCCTGAATTCGTAATAAAGAAAAATATAATGGATCTTATGAACACAACTGTCGATTCATACCTTCAATCATACTGGAAAAGCCCCGAAACGGTCAATTCAGAGGTGACTGATTCCCTTTACAGGGCCAAGCACCGGCTTCTTGTTTCCATATTTCCCGATATTGAATCCAGCACATGGGAAAAGATGCACAAGGAAATACTTGATAATATTGACATGACTGAAGTTACCCCGAATACCGTCATCCTCTCCGATGCTGAGAGCAGGTACTGGTTCATAGACCATATGGAACATTGATTATGGATAGAAGGAGCGTAATACTGTCATTTACAAAATCACTGCGTTCTTTCAATCTCTCAGCGCTTGCCATACTGACTCCGTTCTATCTTTCGCTTTACATATCGCCGTTAGATATCGCCCTTGTGATACTCCTGAGCATGGCCGTTTCCACTGCTTTCATCTACATGTTTTCATTCATAGGGATGAAAAACAGTCGCAAGATAATCATTTATTCGGCCATATTCGTATTCGCCATAGCCATAGATTTTGTTTTCTATTCGTATTCAGTGTTCATAATATCACTGGTCATAGGTGGAATAACGCTTGCAGGCAGGGACCTCACGCCAAACCAGCCCATAGAGCAGTATGCCATAGGCATATATGAAACGGATCAGAAATCAAAGAACATGGCATTTTCCATATACAATTTCCTTTCCTACGGTGCCGGAATGATAGCGTCAGCCTTTCTGTTTCTCTTCAGGGGAGACAATTTTCGCATGATATTCCTTTTAATACTGATTCTCTCAGTGATACAGCTTGTGCTTTACCTTCCCCTGAAGTTCCCGCAGAACAGGACGGTCAAAGCTAAGGATCTTGATGCCGAAACGAAGAGGCATGTAAGCGTCCTGTCTGTCCTTTTTTCAGTGGATGCACTTGGAGGCGGGCTTGTAACATCATCAATAATATCGTTATGGTTCAAGGACATATATTCTATCTCACTGAGCACCGCCGGGCTGATTTTCATATTCGTAAATGCCATAACTGCAGTTTCTGTCATAATTTCAAGCATGATCTCGGGAAAGATAGGTCTTATAAGGACAATGGTTTACACCCACGGGATAAGCAATGTATTCCTGATGCTTGTGCCCGTGATCCATTCGCTTGCAATAAGCGAGATTTTCCTCTTCCTGAGGCAGACTACAAGCCAGATGGACGTGCCTGCACGGGACAGCCTTGTCAATTCAATAATAAACCCGGATTACAGGATAAAGAGCAATTCAATATTTTCATCCGTGAGAAATGGCCTCCAGATACCCGGGCCCGGGCTTGCAGGTTACTTCCTCTCGGTATATCCTCCGCTTGTCTTCATATTTTCAGGGGCGGTGAAACTTTCGTACGATATTTCGCTTTATATAAAATACAGGAACTATAAGATATGATGCGATTCAGTTTTAACGTGAATGTATAGCTTTTTAATTCCACAGATGATAACCGTCCGGTATACTCTTGGGCATCACCTCATCCAGCATATTTCTGACATTGAAAAAGAAGCCCATCCTTGTGGTCTCTTCAGCACAGTTTATACGTGTTCTGGCTAGATCACAGATATGGATATTCATCCCTGTCTATCTTTCTTTAATACGGCATATACCTGTTTACTATACAGGAATACTGTTTTTTATAACTGCTATGATATCTCTTCCTGTTTCTGTGTACGGCGGAAATCTCATCGATAAGATAGGGAGGCGCAAAGTTTCAAGTGTAATGCCTCTTGTTCTTGCATTTATATTCTTGATAACGTATTTCTCAATTTCGGGAGGGCTTGATGTCATTTACATATACCTGGAATTCATCATAATCGAACCTTTAACTGCAATTCAGGGGATAGCGGACAACGTTATAATAACAGATGTTTCAAATGATGCTGAAAGGATGGATGCCTTTGGAATACTTCGCATGGCCGGCAATCTTGGCTTTTCCATAGGCCCTGCACTTGGCGGTTTCCTTTCGGAGCTTAATTACAGCTACATATTTCTTTTCACTGCGGTAGCTGCATTTGTGGAGTTCATAATTTACCTCGCATACATGTCTGAGACAAAACCGGCAGGAAAATATACGGGCACCGGCTTTGAAATTCCATGGAAGGATAGGCTTTTCATATTCACATGCCTTCTCATTTCTCTTGTATTTTTCGTAAGCGGGCAGTGGGGTACAACCCTCACGCTTTTCTGGTCCATGGTCGATCATGTGGGAAACGGAATGATCGGCGTGCTCTACTCCGTGAACGGTTTAGTCGTCCTCTTTTTGCAGATCCCGGTAATAAGGATCATAAAACGTCTTGGAGATATGACTCAGGTGGCGCTTGGCGGATTCATATATTCTGTTTCATTCTTTGCCCTTGCATTCTTTTCAAGTTTCGCTTTTCTGATAATAGATGTTATAATCATAACAATAGGCGAGAATATAATATCGCCGGTATCCATGAATATTGTAGGAAAACTTGCGCCTCCAGAGAAGCGCGGGCAGTATTATGGCACTTTCCAGCTCATGAACGGCCTGATCACACCGGCCGCGCCCATACTGGGTACAGCCCTCCTCTATAAGTATATGGATTTTCCTGTTAACATGTGGGGCATAATATTTGCCATAGGCATTTCCCTTTCGGCATTCATATATTTCTTCGGGAAACTTATGCTTGGCCATAAAAAATACTTTTCATCTAATGGAAAACTGTCATGACATATAATTAATGCGAAAATCCAGGGATGATCTTTCATTCCTGCAGGATCCTGATTTTTAAAAAGTTAATCGGTGAATGCTATCTAAGGCAATTTACTGTTCGTGAGAATTGCAATTGCCGGTTCCATTCGATGCTTATAAAAAGCAGGAATACTGGCTTCAATATCCAGTTCAGATCCTCGAAAATGATAAACTAAAAACAATCATTGAAAAATAGGATAAAACCTAATCTCCCTCCTTTTACCACCACGATATTTTATCCAGAGCCTCTAGAATATCCTTCTGTTTCCTTGTTCTCTCAACTTCCATGTACTCTCCGTTCTGATCCTCTATCATGTGCAGCTTCTCAAGCTCCAGGATCATGGTTTCAACGGAATACTTCTCGATGAGATGCGATGACTGCATTCCCCTAAGGAGTGCCGATCTTATTATTAGCGATATGAAGAATATGAACAGGGTACCCCTGACAGTGGATTCACTGTGATCCCTCAGGGGAAATATATCAAGATCCGTCTTCATTGCACGGAATGCCTTCTCTATTGCATCCCTCTGCCTGTATATGGACAAACATTCGGATGGGGAATACTCGCCATTGTAGACAAGAAGGAAACGACCCATCCTGTTCTCGGATGCAGATATTGCATTGTCCTTCGCTTCTGTGACAATCTTCCCGTCAATGATGCTGTACGATATGTACCTTGAATACGTGCCAAGGATATCCTCAATTGTCTTTGCGATCCCCTTCCTGATATTCAGGCTCTCTATCCGATCCCTCATGACCCTTATCCTCTTGTGGAGATCCGATCGCTCATCGGATTCCCTCCTTGGATCATGGTAGAAGTATCCTGTGTATTCGGTACCCTGAATGCTGAATGAGACTTTCTGGCAGAATAGTGGATTCCCCTCGTATATTATGACATTATCAGCCCTGTCGACGGATCTCGATGCCCTGGAAAATACCGATTTGATCTCCTTCCTTGAAAGTGATGCAGCTATTATGTAATGCATTTTTGATATGATGTTAAGGTTCTCTATGGAAAAGAAACCCCTATCGAGAACTATCTCAACATCCCTGATCATTGGCGATATGTAATCAACTGTCCTTTTCAGTGTTACAACATCGGGTATGCTTCCAGGGTACATTTCATAGTAAAGCGGTATTATGCGGTTCTTCTCCATGACCATGGAGAAGTTTACCTGCTCCAGGTCGGGATGATCCTTGGGATGGCCATACTCGAATACCGGATCCTTTGAATAAGATGGTATCGATGTTATATCATACATCAGGGATGATCCCGGATCAAGTTTCTTGATCAGTGCACCTGCGAACTTTCTGTACAGATCTGAGGAACCTATCTTCTTCATGAGTTCACTGTTCCTCTGGGATGTTATGTTTGCAGGCATGATAACCGAAAGATACGTG
>JAVRLU010000017.1:0-27432 GCA_031961165.1 Thermoplasmataceae archaeon | reverse complement strand
TTCGATTCCCCGAAGGCATTGTAATTGTATAATGATCGATAATATCTTTCGAACATTTCCGATGCCCTATCGGGGCCCTCCTCTACAAGGCGATCCTGTGCCATCGATATCAATGATTCGTTCTCCAGGGCCTGTTTAACGATCTGCATCACGGATGACTGTTTCTTCTTCGGTATGAGTTTCATGAGATTTCTCATGAAATGGACATGGCAGTACTGCCATGACGAACCAATGAAGGATCTTGTTACAGATTCCATTATACCCTTATGGCCGTCAGAAACCACTAACTCAACACCCTTCAATCCCCTCTCCTTCAGATCATCGAAGAATGATTCCCATTCAACTTCAGTTTCCGAATCGTAAAGTCTCGCAGAAAGTATCTCCCTTCTCCCCTCAGGATTGATTCCTATGCAGACGTATAGGGCCTTGTTACTGTACTTACCGTCTTCACGTACCTTGAAATAGGTTGCATCGATGTAAAGGAACTTCATCGGATCTTGTATGGGCCTCTCAAGGAACATCCTCACCTTCTCATCCAGTTCAGATGAAAGCTTTGAAACGTACGATGCCGATACATTCTCTATTCCTAATTTTTTTATTACATTCTTCACATTCCTTGTGGACACACCCTGTAGGTACGATTCGATGATTATCGAATCCATGGCTTTATCCACCCTGGAATACTTCTCGAATACCTTTGTCTCGAATGGAAATTCCCTTATCTGTGGCTTTTTCAGTTCCAGTACTCCATTCTCTGTAGCTATGGTCCTGTTCCTGTATCCGTTCCTGTGGGCCCTTCTCCCATCAGTTCTCTCATATCGATCTGCTGATACCTGTATCCTGGCCTCCTCTTCCATAACACTGTTAAGGAACCATTCAACCAGCTGTTTCTTTCCTTCGTTGTTATCCTTTAGGTAAGTGCTTATAACCTCCTTTACAATATCCAATTGGTCCCGCATTTTTCTCATCTCTTTAAATCTGAATAGTGCAGGACCTCTTCAATTTTACAGCACTTTCATTACACTATCATCGATCATGTTCAGCTTTTCGAATTCAAGAAGCGTATTTTCGAAACGGTACTTTCGGTTTATACTTGAGTTTCGCAAAGATTTCGAGTCAATATCTCATGCTTAATAGCTACTTTCCTGGATTTATCTCGTTATCTGTTATGTTTCAGGCAGTGCAACAACATGTATCAGATCACAAATCTCCGCGTTCGTAATTCCTTTTCTTTCTCTTCTAAGAATATCGGGCATGCTTCCTTGAAAGGGCAATACGAATGTAACGGAAAAAGGATTAGTGGTACACCAAAGGAAATAGCTGGTATTATACGGCTATGCCTTAGAACGCTATGCTGGAAATGATTATTGCATAACAAATCATGCGAAGCACAGGATTGAATACTTCCATAGGCGCTTTCACCTGCAGTGATAACCTGGACTCCATGTGCTTGTGCAGTTGCACGAAAAAACACCCCGTTAATCATACAGGTGCGGTTCCCATCTAATATATATTGCTTATCCATGCGTATTCTATTTCTGAAAATAATCGAGGGATCTCAGGATGACCGATCATAAGAATGACCGCTATTTTAATCATGAAATGATGATCTCTTAAGACTTATTTTTATGGATCAGATAGAGCTATACGATTGCGAATCCATCAATAAATAGGCCGATACTTTATTTCATTCATTTTTATGGTTTTCTGTGGCCCTGTATTCTAACAAGCGGGATAGCATTATTGAGATCAATGCCAGAATGCATCTATCCATTGCTGATGTAAAGATAATTTACCGAACAGGACTTGCTTTACTAAATAAAGTGGTTCAAACTGAAATTCGACACTACCTGATAATAAAATACGTATAATGATAAAAGTGTAATTCTTATGATACAATATCTATCGCAGAATTTCCTGGCCCGCCAAGCATGGCTGCAAGCTTCCTTGCGGATTCTATATCCTTGAGCAGGTAATTGGAGCTGACTCCTGTAAGCAGTAGCAGTATTTTTACATCGTGATCCATCCCCTTGTCTATGGATAGACCCCATATTATCCTCGCTTTCGGGTTTATTCTTTTCTTTATCTCAGCCATTGCCTTTCCCGCTTCACTTATTGTTATGTCAGGGCCCCCCACCATCTTTATTATGCACTCCTTTGCAGTGCTTACGTCAACATCTATCAGCTTTGGCTTCATCGCCTCCTCAAGCGCTGACAGGATCCTGTCCTCACCTTTCTTCGATGTTCCGATGCCTATCATTGCAACTCCACCGCTGCCCATCACGGATTTTATATCTGCATAGTCAATGTTTATGACGCCCGTCTTCGTAACTATCTCTGTTACTGATTTTATAGTGTCAGCCAGGATCCTGTCTGCATAAGAGAACGCAACCTGCATCTCCGCATTAGGGACTTCACTTATCAGTTTCTGGTTGGGTATGGCTATGAGCGTGTCTGAATATTCCGCAAGCTTTTCAAGGCCAACCATGGCATTTTCCATCCTTATCGGACCCTCCGCCTCAAAGGGGAGAGTAACTATGCTTATCACTATTGATCCTGCTTCTTTCGCACATCTGGCAATTACAGGAGAAGATCCGGTTCCTGTTCCCCCTCCGAGTCCACATGTGATGAATGTTATATCCGTTTTTTGAACCATCTTTTTTATATTTACGATATCCTCAACGGCCGCCTCTTCGCCCATCTTTGGATCGGCGCCCGTGCCAAGACCCTTTGTTATACGCTTTCCTATCAGCAGTTTGTGGTTGCACTTCACTGACATAAGGTGGCTGGCATCCGTATTAACTGCAATGAGATCAGGGCCTTTCAACCCATCCGCTGAAAGCCTGTTAACAGTGTTTGTGCCACCACCGCCACAGCCTATTATCTTTATCCTGACGCTCAGGTTTTTGTAAACTCTCTCTATTTCCTCATCTTCAGGAAGTATTTTTTTCGGCTCTTCGTCCCAGAAGTCTTCCGATATATCGTCAATCGAAACCTTTGATAACAGATCCGTTATATCTCCCATATGTCTGACATACGTCATTCAGTTATATAATCTTTTTCTATAATATGCCCGCAGAATTTACATATTAAAATCTTTTTATCCGGACATTTTTTCATCATACCTATCGTTTTTCCTTTTACGGTTTTTCTCAGCCATCTTTAATGGCATATGATTCCGGTGGAGATCATAAAGCCTGTTGGGCACATGCTTAAAAGCGGGAAATAAAATCTGAACACTTCCAGACCAAAGGTCTTTAATGCCAATTATCATATTTAAAGATCAGCAGTAAAAACAAAAGAGAATTTCGGAATACTGCGAAAGAATGATCCTAGATTATATCGTGGGGATAGAACCCAACAGGACCCGGCCATGCCTGGTTGGCCAGCCATGAATTGCGCATAACCTTTTAGTTATACAGTCACGCTAATATCCTTCAGGCAATTTCACCTTCATCCTTGAAAGAATTATATTTGTTGCAATGCCTATTACTGACATTATTACCATAATGCCAAAAACAGCATACCATCTTGATGAGAGAACGGACGATACCAGGGGCCCGATTGCATCCGCAGAGTTGGATATCAGTCCCATCCCGAAGGTGCCTGATTCTATAAGCATAACTGGAAACACGTTTCCCGGCAGGGCCCAGTAATTTGGGGGAAACATCATCAAAAAAGCATTGATTATTGCTGCAAATAGAAGCATATAGTAGGAAAAACTGCCGGTAAGAAGCATTAACAGGGCGCCTATGCCCATCAGTATATCCGCAAGAGTCATGACTTTTAAACGGGCATAGAGTATTTCCCTGCTTGAATTCTTTCCTTTTGCAAACCTGTCGCCAATGATGGAACCGATAAAGGCTGCGATGAATCCTGACAGCCCCCATGCCATGATCAGATAATCGGTGAGGGCGGCACTGTACCCGAGATGCCTTGAATAACTTGGAAGAAACCCCCCGACGCTGAAGAGGGTCCATGCGAGGGGGATCTGGATAACACCCATCATCCACGTCATTGGATTTTTCCATGCGCTGGGATGCTTCTTTCCATGTTCACTGATCAGGAGTTTTTCCTGTGCCGGTGCATCTCTTGCAAAAATGAAATAAACGGCTGCCCCTGCGATCATAATCATTCCGGTAATATAATAGGCCTCCTGCCAGCTGACAGAACTTAAAATTCCGGAAAGAAATCCTCCAGCCGCGCTTCCAAGCATGATCGCACCGAGGGTGAAGGCCAGAGATTTTGCCCTTTCCGAAGGCCTGAACCATCCCGATAACTGTATTGAAAAAAGTGCCAGCATCATTATCATGAGGCCCTGAAAGAAACGAAGCGCTGTTAGAATGTAAAGGTTGTACGAAACCGGTATCAGGAACTGCGGGACAATGAGAAACACCTGTGCAACCAGGACGCCCGTTTTAAGCCTCGTATCGAAAATACCTCCGTGGCCGAGAAAAAAAGCCACAAAAAGCCCTATGGAAAAAGAATCGATCCCCAGTACTGTAACAGAATCAACACCCAGGTTGAAAGTTTCAGCTATTGATTTTGAAAGTATGCTGAATGATGTCAGCGAAATAAAGCTGGTGGTCATCAAAAGGCCGGAGACTGCTGCCATCACCCACCTGTATCCCGATTTTTGTTCTTCCGGCAAATTGTCTGAAACTGAAATAACCATCACCATGACTGCAGTAAACAGCAGATCCGGCCATGAAAGAAAAAAGAGTACAGTTTTCTATGCCGCTTTTTATCTTCATGGCCTGCAACTGACACTATAAACGGATGATATAAAGCTTTATCCAATCAAAAATACGCATTTTCAATGCCGCCGGATTTCAGGTGAAATATTTTTCCGTAGAATCGCATGCTGGATGATTCTGCCAGGTGGAGAATAAAAATAGGAATAAAACCGGAAGTTTTCGCAGGATCATGATGCCATTGCCCCAATCAAATTCGAATAACTAAATATATCCAAGTAATCCATGTCCCATGGATGGCAGCATATACGAGAGAGAGCTTCGCGATATTTTGTCCGGTAAAAAAAGCACAATAGAAAAGTTCAAAAAAAAGATAGGCGATGATGAAAACATCATCGGAACTCTCTATGAAAACCCATTCTATGTGGTGAGGGCTGCAGGTTCATTGGGGGCAGATCTTATTGCAATAAGGCATGACTTTTCCCTCGTTATAGAGGTTAAGTCCTCCGTAAAGCCATCCATAATCTTCACTGAAAGTTCCGGAAAAAGGCAGGAACAGGCAGAGCGCCTGAAAAAGCTATGCGATGCCTCGGGCCTGGTGCTTACCTATGCGTACAGGCTGAAAAATGTTAACGGTGATCCATGGAGGCTCTTTTCAGTTCCCGGAAACCCAAAGGGTCGCCTCAGGATTATATATGACCTGATTCCGAAAATAGGAGAAACCAGGGAAAACAATTTCCTTTTAAAATGGGAAAATGGACTGCCCCTTCTCGAATTTATAAGATTTGTTAATAATAAAATATAAAAAATTAAAGGGACATTTTTATTGCTTTGTCCATAACTTCTATCCCTTCGTCCACCTGTTTCTCAGTGATTATCAGCGGCGGGATTATCCTTATTGCGCTGGACCCTGTGGAGAGAAGGATCACTCCGTTCCTGAACGAGTTCATTATCACATCGTTCCTGAGCTTTGGATTCGGTTCCTTTGTTTTCCTGTCCTTTACGAAATCAATGGCAAGCATAAGTCCAAGCCCTCTTACGTCGCCGATTGCATCATATTTTTCCTTAAGCTCCTCAAGCCTCTTCTTCATGTATTTGCCCTGCTTGTCTGCGTTTTCGACGGCCTTCTCCCTCTTCATTTCTTCCACTGTGGCAACGCATGCGGCAGATGCTATCAGGTTTCCTCCAAAGGTGTTTGAATGCAACCCGCTCTCCGGGAAGTTCATCTTTTCATTCATTACAGCGGCGCCCATGGGTATGCCGGAAGCGATTGATTTTGCAAGAGTCATGACATCTGGTTCGATTCCAAAATGCTCTGATGCAAAGAAGCGCCCTGTCCTTCCGAAACCGCTCTGTACCTCATCAACCAGTAGGGGTATGTTATACCTGTCAACAAGTTTCCTGAGCTCCTTGAGGAAATTCATCGGTGGAACTATATAGCCGCCTTCTCCCTGTATCGGTTCGACCAGTACGCCTGCAACATCCTCAGGGGGAACATACGTTTTCAGGAGGTAGTCCTCGATGTAGCCTATTGTCCTGTTTACAAGCTCATCAGGATCATCGTATCCATCAATCCCGAAGGGGTTTCTGTATGGGTTAGGATATGGCACGTGCTCTACGCCAGGCATGGATGGGAAAAATCCCTTGTGATGTATTGTTTTAGATGCGGTAAAACTCAGGGATCCCTGCGTTCTTCCATGAAAGGCACCGATAAAGCCTATGAATCTCTCCCTTTTTGTATAGGCCTTTGCTATCTTTATGGCGGCTTCCACGCTTTCAGTTCCGCTGTTCGCAAAGAAAACCCTCTTCCCGAACTTCCCGGGTGTAACTTCGACAAGCGCCTTGGCAGCTTCAACCTGCAGCTCCGTATAAAAATCTGTTCCTGGAAAATGCCATAGTTTTTGCAGCTGTTCCTCGACTTTCTGCGTTATGTAAGGGTTTACATGCCCCATGTTTGTAACGCTTATTCCACTGGCGAAGTCCAGGAATACGTTTCCGTCAACATCCTCTACATATACGCCCTTTCCTTCCTTTCCAACAACTGGAAGTGACTGTGTGGTTCTGGCAAGATACCTGTCGTTCAGGTCTATTATCCTCTTTGCTTCAGGTCCCGGCGGTGTTACTTTAATTTTAATTCCATTTAAAGTCTCCTGTATCATATTTGCAATATTAGCTACAAAAATATATATTTTGTCGAATGATAATCGTATACCTGGTACGAAAATCGTATAAGCAAAATATAAAAGCAGCGTATCGATATTCAGATATGGAAGCCGATCCGGACAACTGGAGGAAATTTTATGTGGATGAGCTCACGGATAAGACATTTTACCGCATGCTGTCAAAAAGAATTGATGATCCGGAACTTAAGAACAACCTCGTTAAATTATCGGCTATCGAGGATCGGCATGCGTCTTTCTGGAGAGAACAGATGGATAACCACGGTATAAAGTATACACTCCATTACCGCAGGTTGAAAGTATGGTTTCTTCTGCTGATAAGGCGGCTGATCGGGAATTTCTTGACCGTTCGCCTGCTTGAGCATGGCGAAATAGAAACCGTAAAGGTATATTCTGAGTACCTTGAAAGGCCAGATCTTAGCCCTGATTTCAGAAAGAACCTTTCAGGAATTCTTGAAGAGGAGATGGAACACGAGGAAATATTTGAGAAGAGCATGGAAAAAACAATGGACACAGTCGAAAGGAACAGGGATATAATATATGGAATGAGCGACGGACTCGTTGAGGTCCTTGCCGCACTTGCAGGGCTTACATCCATAATAACAGATAACCTGGACATTGCGCTTGGCGGCCTTGTAGTTGGCATAAGCGGAACAATAAGCATGAGCATTGGCGCCTATCTTTCAAAGAAATCCGAAAGCGAATACAAGCTCCGGGAAGAATATAAAGAGAGCCTTTTCAGGAGAAAAACCGTGGACAGCAAATACGTGGATGATGTGAAGAGCGAATCAAAGACCTCCGCGATAAATGTTGGCCTTTCTTATATACTCGGGGCAGCGTTCCCGATAATTCCCTTCATTTTCCTCAGCAGGTACTATGCACTCGTATTGTCAATCATCATAGTATTCATAGTCCAGGGGATTTCAAATGCAACAATAGCGCTTTCGATCAATGTTGGAATGCTGAAAATGGCTATCCGCGCATCACTGCTAGCGCTTATGGCCTCAGCCATAACATTTACTGTCGGATTGCTGTTCCACATATTCCTGCACATCTCGGTCCTTTAAGGAGGGCGATGAAGGAGGCGGAAATATTCAATTATCGATTGTATCGACGGAAGGTGTATATCTATATGTATCAATCAACCGTTCCATAATTATGGACACTACGGTTCTGATCGCTGAATCCGGATCATAAGCCGTATTCACATACATTAAAATTTCATGCTTCGCTTATCAATAAAACTTATATTTAAGAATTGAGAATGCAGATTGCATGCCCTGTGAAATAAATATAGACAACGTTATCAAGTATTATGGTGAAACCCCGGCACTGAATGGTGTTTCCCTTCATGTCAACTCCGGTTCTATTTATGGAATACTTGGCCCGAACGGATCCGGGAAGACTACGCTCATGAAAATTCTGGTTTCGCTTCTTGATGCCAGTTCCGGATCGGTTTCTGTCTGCGATCTTGATCCGAAGAAGGAAGCGGAAAGGCTAAAAAAGATAATTGGCTATATACCTGAAACACCGATGCTTTATGAATCCCTGACTCCTGCTGAGTTTTTTTCATTTATAGGATCGATAAGGAATATGGAAAGCGAAACACTCAAAAAAAGATCAGAGATTCTTGCAGAAGCATTTGAAATATCAGGCCATATGGATGAGTTTATCGGATCATTATCGTTCGGCACAAGGCAAAAGGTTGCGATAATATCGGCATTGCTCCACGATCCGAAAATTCTGATAGTTGATGAAGGCATGAACGGCCTGGATCCCAGATCGGCCAGAATCTTCAAGGATCTCATGATCAACATGAAATCCGGCGGAAAGATCGTTGTTTTCTCGACGCATATAATGGAAATCGCTGAAAGTCTCTGCGATTCCGTGGCCATCCTCTACAGGGGGAGAATCGTTGCCAGCGGAACCATGGATGAAATCAAGAACGAAAACAGGACGAAAAATGAGAACCTTGAGGATATCTTCCTCAAACTTACTGATTCCGGGGATATTTCAGGCATAGTGAAAACACTAAGGGATAACTTTGAAGATTAGGGACACCTATTTTCTGGCCAGGCGGCTTGTTATTGAGGAGCGTTACCTGGCCCTGAAAAACTCAAGCAGCTTCCAGGACAGGATAACGCACATAAAAAACAAGGATCGCTTTATCATGAATTATGTGAATATGTCCTATGCTATTACGATCATCTCCTTCCTTATCTTTTCCTTAATACTGATTTACCCGGCCCTGCTTTCAAGAAACTATGAGACGCTGTCAAACATTGTTCTTCTGCTCTTCGTGTATGTTTTGTTCATAAACATATCGAATTCACTGATATTTTTTTCATCAGTGAACAATAATCATCTTTTTGATCCGATGAGGATCCTGCCCATTGATCTTCCGGAAAATGTGATAGGCCTCTCATGGTTTATATATTCAGGTTCCTCCTCCCTTTTTGCCGTTATCCCTGCAATATTTGTAGCTTCCTTCGTGCTTCATTCTGCTTATATAGTAGTCATCGGATCTGTATGGTCCGTATTCTCACTTCTGCTGGGATATACCACGGGTTCTTTCCTGTTCATATACTTCGGATCAAAAATGTCAGGTAACCATGGAAGATGGATCAGCACACTCAGGAATGTTGCCAGGATAGTGCTTATAATCTTAATTTTCGTGGTTTTTGAACTTATTCTTTACAATTCAAGGTATCTCAACGCACTGATACCGGATTTCGGATACCCGTATGGTTTTATAATCCCCATACTGAACATAAGCAAGTCCATGTTCTTTTCCAATACAGGAAGCAGGATATTCCTCTCCCTTGTAATAGCGGTACTTTATACAGCAATTGTATTTTTCGCATTCATCAGGGTTAACAGGATCGTGTTCAGGAGGCTTGCAGAAAACAGGACCATAGACATGCTGAAGTCTTCGAACTTTATAAATCATGTCAGATCAATAAGGGATTCTTTAGCCTTCTTCATAAAGGATGTGAAAATTTCAACAAGAAAATCCCAGAACCTGATGCTTCTCCTTATGCCGGTATTCTTCATATTTCCCACGATAATGTCTGATCTGCTCTATTCAAGGAACCCGTTTGTCGATCCTGTATTCCTCTATTATATGCTTTCAACGCTCGTGATAGTTTCCTCGTCATTTTACGCCCTGATATTCCTTGTTGTTGAAGGCAACGGGATAACAGTTCTCAGGTCCATTCCACTGGATCGTGGAAAAATTATAAGATTCAAGAGCATAGCCCCGATATTTATTTTTATCATTATAATAGCTTTTATACTGCCTGTGATGAGCATCAGGATAAGGATAGATGCATATGATTACCTGTTCATCGCTTTCAATCTCATTCTATCATTCTGCATTACACTCATCTTCAACATGGAAAGGTTGTATTCTAAAATCCCTCCCGGTGCCGATACCGTGAACTTTTATTCCTTTGGCGGACAGCTGGCCTTCATAGTTACGTTCCTCATATCCGGATTCATAATTGGCGTCACGGAAATAGTATCTACGATTTTCTCTGAAATTATAAGATACCCGTGGATTTTTTTCGTATCAAATTCCATCATAAATCTTGTTCTGGCCGGTATACTAATAATAAAACTCAAATAAACGATCCTATCCGATCGGTCATAATATTATTTTGAAAATGATGAAGGCCAGGAAGAATCCGGCGACTGTCCCGGTATTTATGTACGGCAGGCCCGGCGCAGGCCTGTTGACGTGGGTGAAATACAGCACCGACATGCCGGCGATCGCCCCTAACAGTGGAAAAAGCGTGAAGTAGAGTATATGGGAGACATCGAAGAGCGCAGATGATACAACGAGTATGCTCGGCAGGGCTATGTCACCGAACCCGAGCATAAGCACATTTCCTTCGCCCCTGTTTTCAAATGTTACATTTTTCATTTTAAAACCGCCGCTTTCGGGTATGACAAAAAGCATTGGCATCTCTTCATCCACCGCTATTCTTGCAAGGCTCACCATGTGCTTTGTCTTGTAGACCGCTATATAGTCGTATACTGCAAAAATTACGAGGAAGATAACCGCTGCCCATACACCAAATGTAAACCCCCATATTGAGGATATACCGACAACAAGGAAAAAGCCGGCACTGTCAGTTATATACCATTCATTCCTGAAAAGCAGCAGATAAAAATAAAGTACGGAAACAAAAATTGAAACGGCAAATATTCCATATATATTGTATATGAAAAGCGATGAAACCATTAGCATTACGTAGAATATTACATATGAAACTATGAAGGCGTATACGAATTTAAAAATATGAAGTTTCTTCCTGTTTGCAAGGTATATCATTAAAAATGAAAAAAGTATTGCAACAACTATATAGACAAGGATGTACCCTATGCCGTATGTGGAGCTTTTGCTCTTTAGCGAGGGTTCCGACTGTACCATTACCAGTGCAAGGAATATCGCAACAAGGCTGGCGAATACAAAAATAAGCATTGAGGCTATTTCAGCTTTTGCTCTCATTTTTTTTCCTCTTGTTGTACTCACAATCTATTTTAGGGCAGAATTTCCATTTTTTCCCTTTTTTCCTGATTATAAGGATAGGAGCGCCGCAATACTGGCATTTTTCTCCGGCCGGTACAACTGTTCCGCTCTGTGGCAGCGGATAGGTGACCTTGCAGTCCGGATAATTGCTGCATCCCAGGAACCGCTTGCCGTACTTTGACTGCCTTATTACGAGTCTCCCGCCGTCCGATGGGCATTCACCTATGTCATTCTTATCCTTGTTGTATGAACATTCTGGGTTTATGCACTTTATCTCCGGGGATTGCCCCTTTCTTATTATCTTGATCATTGGGAGCCCGCATACAGGGCATGCCCTGTCGGTCAGCTGAATCATACCGTACTTGTTTATCCTGAAATTTATCCTGCATGCCTCATTTTCGCAGCGTATTATGTTCGTATAACGATCCTTTACCAGAAGCAAATTTTTTCCGTCAAAAGGGCATTTTCCTATGACTTCACCCCTATTCGCCCCGTTTATTATTATATTCCTGATGTCTTCCCTGCTGGCTTCAAAATTGAGAAGTATTGTATGCAGCATCTGCCTTGATTTCGATACGACCTCATCCTCCTTCATTTCGTTCTTTTCGATCTTATCCATATCCATCTCGAGTTCGGCAGTCATGGCCGGTTCGGCGATCATTGAATTCTGCGACTTAACTGCGTCTATGAAGGAGATGCCAAGATTTGTGGGTTTAACAGGATTACCCTCCACGAAACCCCTTTCGGAAAGTTTCGCAATTATTTCGTGACGAGTGCTTTTCGTCCCGAGATTCAGGTCCTCCATTTTCTTGAGAAGCGACGCCATATCGTACCTGGCCGGGGGCCTGGTCTGGTCCTCCGACATGTTCCATGCCTTTCCCTTCAGTTCCTCGTTCTCAACAAGTTCCGGCAGTTCTTCGTTTTTTCCAGAGTATCCGTATATCGAAAGCCAGCCCATGTCAGTTATCCTTGAACCTGAAGCGGTGAATGCATACCCGCTGATATCTATCTCCGCCTTCTGCACAGTTTTTTCCCCATCCCTGTAAAGGGTTGACAGGAACCTTCTCAGTATCAGATCGTATACCTTCCTGTAATCGCCCTTAAGATCTTCTTTAGGAACGTCAACGGCGTATATTGGAGGGTGATCAGTGGTTTCAGTCTTCCCCCTTGATGGCCGGATATGTTCAAATGAAAGTATTTCGTCTATGAATGAATCGTATGGAGTTTTCCCCCTCAGTTTTTTCAGCACGGACTTGAGGTTGATTGAATGCGGATAAACGGTATTGTCCGTTCTCGGGTAACTGATATAGCCCCGCATGTACAATGATTCTGCTATAGCCATTGCCTTGGAAGGCAGGACTCCAATCCTGGATGCTTCCCTTAGGAAATCGTTCGTGCTGAATGGCCTCGGCCTCCATATCTTCTCATCAGTCTTCTCATACTTTTTTACGGTGCCATTTTTTCCGTCTATTTCAGAGAATATTTTCTTTGCCTTTTCTTCATCAAATAATTTATCGACATACGTGGCTTCAAAATCTTTTCCCTTGCTGAATGTTACGGAAATGACCCAGAATTTCTGCGGTATGAATGCGGATATCTCCTTTTCCCTGTCTACTATGAGGGCAAGCGTGGGTGTCTGCACGCGCCCGACCGAAAGGAAATACTTTCCCAGCCGCCCGGTTGCAAGTGAAAAAAACCTTGTGAGAACCGAACCCCATATCAGGTCTATTTTTTCCCTTGCATCAGCCGCATCTGCAAGATTATAGTTCATTGCAATTGTCTTTTCGAAAGCATTTTTTATTTCCTCTCCTGTCAGTGCACTGAATTTCGCCCTTTTGACCATATCCTTGCTGGCATTCATTATATCCAGGGCTTCCACGCCTATAAGCTCGCCTTCACGGTCATAGTCGGTTGCAACTATGATCTCATCAACATCGCCGGAAAGCGCCTTAAGGGTCTCAAATGGCACCTTGTTTTTAACATTCTTTACTATTTTAGCGTCTATAAGAATATTAAGATCCGTTGTTTTCCAGTCCTTGTATTCCGGCGGGAAATCTGCCTCGACTATGTGACCGCTCAACGGTATCAGGTATACTTTCTCCTTTCCCTCTCCGAATTCAGTATAGTTAAGGCCCTTGGACCTTTTTGATTTTGTTTTTCCACCGGACAGGAAGTAAGCTATCCTCCTTCCTGCATCAGCTTTTTCGGCGATTATCAATTTTGCCAAATAAACCACTTATCTTTCTATATGAAAGTCATTGAATTCTTTATAGTCTTCTTTTGTCTCTTCGTATTTTGTAACATTTGCATATGGCATTTCACTTACACAATACCTTATTAATTCATTTACGGCTGCTTCTTCCCCAGAGAATTCTGCCATGACGGTTCCGTCTGGCATATTTTTTATCCACCCCTTCAAGCCCATGTCAACGGCCTTGATCAGTGTATTTGACCTGAAATTTACACCCTGGACCCTGCCATAAAATCTTAATTTCTTCGTAACTTCCATTACCACATGATAAAAAACTACAATTTATCATTATCCCATGGCATGAAAATTTGAAATACCTATTTTTTGGCGCTGCTTCTTGATGAAACAAGGTACCTTTTTTCTCCAGATATCTCTTCAAGTGTCCTTCCCTTGGTTTCAGGAAGGGAGATGGCTGTTAATATTAATCCTGCCACGGATATTGCGGCAAGTATAATGAATAAGGCTGATTCTCCGAAAACTGCATCAACGATCACGTTCAGGAATGTCCCGACAAATGCGCCTGACTTTCCGCCAGCAGAAGAAATGCCGGATCCAAGCCCCCTTATGGGTGTCGGGTACATTTCCGGCCCGTAAATGAATGTCGTAACGTTCGGGCCAAATTCTATGAAGAAATAGCTAAGTCCGTATATAATCAGGAAATCGATCGCGTACGATGCTGACATGAGGAAATGGAACATACCGAGTATCAGGTATGCAATGGCCATTACTGCAAAACCGAGGATCTGGATCTTCTTTCTTCCTATCCTGTCGACTGTGAACGTTGCTATCCAGTAGGCAGGAAATGCTGCTATACCGAATATCATTGCAGTATACACTGTCGTCATCTTTATTGCTGCTATGCCGGATACAGCAGATGGGACTATAACGGAGAGCATCTGGTGTGACATTATGGAATTTCCATAAAAGGCCCAGTCCATGAGGAACCATGCCCCGGCAGTACCGATAAGGGATACCACAAATCTCCTGTCCGTAAGGATATTGTACCATTTCATCTTCGCAATTTCAAGGTCCTCAGCTGAAAGTATGACATTGCTGCTGCCTGAAACACGTTCCCAGTCCCTCTTCGCAGAGCTTGCATCTCCCCTTACACGAAGTGAATATTTCGGAGTTTCGGGAAGCTTTCTTCTTCCGTACACGACCAGGATGGCCGGTATGGCGCCGATAGCGAAAAGTATTCTCCATATGTAGCCTATATTCCCTATTGTATCGAAGAGCAGCAGGGCAATGAGCGGGCCTGCAAGAAGGCCAACACCCTGGAGTGAGAATACCATGCCCACGAGCTGGCCCCTGTTTTTTGTATTCGAGTATTCCGTCATTATTGTCGAGCTTGTTGCATAATCACCGCCTATGCCAAGACCAAGTATGGTTCTCCAGAACAGCAGGTATGAAACTCCGTTTACGGGTACGAACACGGCGCTTCCTATGGCACCGGCTATGAGAAGTACGAGTTCTATTCCATATATTGATTTTCTCCCCACCATATCCAGAAGCCTTCCAAAAAGCACCGCCCCTATGACGGACGACAGGAGTGAAACGGATGAAAGCAATGCTACGGATGCTGTTCCAAGGCTGTTCCAGCCCGCAAGCGGGAGAATACTTATGACGGTGCCGATGATAAAAAGATCATAAGCATCCGTGAAGAAACCCATTCCTGAAAGCAGCCAGGTCTTTATGTGAAAGCTGCTTACCTTCATATCGTTCATTTCACTGATTAATCCCTGATCTGACATGGAATTTGACATTTTTCTGCCAGGATATGCCTGAAATTCTCAAAAGGGTAATCAATATAAAATATACAGATATATATTCTCACTATATCGGATTTCGACAGATACCATGCGAATTTTGGCTATTAATAAAGGTTTTCCTTACAAGCACTGGGTCTACTAGCATATATACCGGGTTATGCCGTACCAAGCGTTACTTTCCTGCGGATCAGCATCCTTAGAGGTTATTTTACATCATAATAGAATAAAATATTATTTGCATATTTTCACAGGAACAGCTCCGGTTCTTCCTTAACCTCACTGTAATTGAATACCGGGCCGTCTTCACATACGTAATGCTTTCCAAGGTTACAGTGGCCGCAAACCCCGATCCCGCATTCCATCCTCCGTTCAAGTGAAAGGTATATCCTGTCTTCCTTGAAGCCGGCATCTATGACGGATTTTACGGCATTCTTCATCATTATTGCCGGACCTATAAGGAAAACAGCAGATCTCTCGAGGCCCTTAAGCTTTGGAACAAGCGTTGTAACGAGTCCAACATTTCCTGTCCATCCCTGATCGCCGTGATCAACGGTCAGGTAAAAGTTGAACCTATTTTTCCATACCTCTATTTCGCTTTTATAGACTATATCCTTCGGGGATCTTGCCCCGTAAAGGACGGTCAGGTTATCTATGTTGCCCTGTGTTTCCATCTCCTCTATAAGGGATTTTATTGGCGGAATCCCTATTCCGCCGGTTATTGCAACGATGCTTTCGTACTCTTTCCACGGCCAAGAGTTTCCGTACGGCCCGCGTATTCCTATATCGCTGGTCCTGTCGTTCACGATGTCCCTTGTAAATGATCCGACTCCCTTTATGGAAAATTCCAGCGGATTGCAGTGCCCGGATGCAACCGATATTGGCGCTTCTCCCTTGCCAGGCCTTGAAAGCATGTAGAACTGGCCTGCATGTCCATCAGTCTTTTCAGGAAAGATCAGGGAAACCGTGTCATCCGTTTCCATCTTTGACCTGTATGGCTTGATCATTTTAGGCAAATAATCATTCTTTGCTGTAATCATGGGTTATCACCTCCTTTATATCGATGTCCACAGGGCAATCATCCACGCACCTGTTGCATCCGGTGCATAGATATGTGCCCCTTGCAAGCTTGTAATATTTGTATTTGTGGTAAAACCTCTGCCTCAGCCTGTCTGAAAGCTCCGGACGGATGTTACCGGCCGCTGTTGAAGTAAAACCCTCAAGGATGCATGAATCCCATTCCCTCTTTCTTTCATCGCCCTCATCGTATATATCGAAGCAGTAGCATGTCGGGCATGAATAATTGCATGCGCCGCATGATATGCAGTAGTTCGAGAACTCCTTCCACAGGCCTGAGGACCATTTCATCCTCTTTTCAATTCCCTCTATCGGGAGCTTCCTGTATCTTTTTTCAAAATCAGAATTATATGAAATAAAAGCATCGTCTTTCCCCCTTCTGAATCCATCCATGAAGCGATCATATTCCTCTGAGACGATTACATGGTAAATATTAGCGTCTTTCAGGACCTGGATCTGGTAATTTTCAAGCATTGGCCCGCCAAAGGTCGTGCAGAATCCGCCATGGCACATCTCTGTGCATATGAAGTTGATGAAGAGCGTATTTTCCCTTCTCGCTGTATAAAACGGATCTTTTCCCAGAATCTGCAGATCCATTATATAGAAACCCTTAAGATCGCAGCTCATCACGCCGAATACAGCCTTTTTTTCATGTCCTGGAATCTGGAGGAGGTTCTCGTTTCTCTGTATCAGGAATTCTTTAGGCGAATTTGTACTCTTTCCGAAAACTATGTCAGAGAAATGGGATACGTGCCCGAAAACTATATCACCATCTTTACTCACAGTTCCAAACGTTTCGTATTCACTGGATATGCGGTTAAAAAGCGTTTCCATATCATCCTCGTTTAGATCGTATATCACGCTATCACCTTCGCGGCAACAACCTTGAATTCCGGAATCTTTGAATAAGGATCGAGATTATCTCCCACAAGGTAATTCACCCTGGCCTCGGTGAAATGAAACGGTATGAATATTATGCCACCCGGGATCTTGTCCGTTGTCCTGGCCTTGAGCTTTATCGAACCGTGGGATGATTCCACCGTTACAATGCTTCCGTTCCTTATCTTCATCCTCTTTGCGTCTTCGCTGTTGATCTCCACGTATGGCTCTGGCGATTCGCTATCAAGTATATCGCTCTTTCTCGTCATCGTACCGGAATGCCAGTGGTAATAGTTACGGCCTGTTGTTAAAATAAACGGGTACTCCTCGCTGGCGGATTCTGATGGATTTTTATAGCTGACCGGTATGAATTTTCCAAGACCCCTGGTGAATTTTTCAGTATGAAGTATCTCGGTTCCATCCGGATGATCTTTATTTATAGGCCACTGCTTCCCATCAGGATAAATATTCGAGTATGATGCACCTGAATAATTGGGTATCGCCTCCCCTATCTCCCTGAAGATCTCTTCCGGGCCGCTGTACCTTTTCATATTAACGGTGCGTATTCCGATCTCATTGAGTATCTTCCAGTCCTGCATGGCATTTCCCGGCGGATCCCTTACCGGCAAAACACGCTGTATCCTCCTCTCCGTGTTGGTGAATGTTCCATCCTTCTCAAGTGCTGTAGAAGCCGGAAGTACCACGGTTGCGTGACGTGCAGTTTCCGTCATGAATATGTCCTGGACGATGAAAAGATCAAGATTAGAGATGCCCTTTTCCACCTGCGAGACGTTTGCCTCGGTTATAACAGGATTTTCCCCCATAAGGTATATGGCCTTCACCCTCCCTTCTGCGGCTGCATCGAACATTTCCGAAAGCATCAGCCCGGTCTTCTTCGGGAGTTTCGCATTCCATAAAGTTTCGAATCTTTTGACGCCATCGGATTCCGGGCGCACGTATCCCGGATAAAATTCCGCAAGCGCGCCCATATCGCTTGATCCCTGGACGTTGTTCTGGCCCCTGAGCGGGAATATGCCTGAACCGGCCTTTCCTATGTTTCCCGTGGCCAGGGCAAGGTTTGAAACATCTATAACGTTCTCCGTACCGTGTATATGCTGTGTTATTCCCATACCGTAAAGAATAGCGGATGGCTTATTGCCAGCATACATCCTTGCCGCCCTGACAACCAGATCGGGATCTAGGCCAGTTATTGGTTCCGTGACCTCCGGCGGGTACTTCTCGATTTCCTTTTTGAGATCCTCAAAGCCCTCCGTCCTGTTCCTTATAAATTCCTCATCGTAAAGGCCCTCCTTCAGGATGACGAAGAGCATTGAGTTCAGGAGGGCAACGTCCGATCCCGGCCTGAACTGGAGGAATATATCGGCTATCTCAGCAAGTTTTGTCCTCCTTGGATCGGCAACTATAAGTTTCTTTCCCCTCTTCTTCTCAAGAATCACTGTTGATCCGATTATTGGGTGCTGCTCCGTTGTATTCGATCCTATTATGAAGAACGTATTTGATTTCTGAAGGCTGTTTATGGACCCTGTCCCGGCGGCGGTTCCAAGAGTCTGTATCAGGCCGGCAACTGTTGAGCTGTGGCAGCTTCTTGCACAGTGATCCACGTTGTTTGTGCCGAAGAGGCGCGCGATCTTCTGCATTAGGTAGTTTTCTTCATTTGTGCATTTTGCTGAAGACTGGAAGGCCACAGCATCCGGGCCGTATTTAGATCTTATATCAAGGAGTTTCTCGGATATAAAATCGAAAGCCTCTTCCCACGAAACCTTGACAAATTCTCCATTTCTTTTGATCATGGGATCTTTTAGCCTCATCTGCGAGGCTGAGTACGAAAGACCCTGGTATCCCTTTATGCATAATTTGCCACCGTTAACGGGTGACCTGTTATATCCGTGGACGTTGATGTTATTGCCGCTAAAATCGACCATAATCTGGCATCCAGTGCCACAATACGGGCAAACGGTAAGTATCATAGTTATATCATTTTCAATCTGCTTAAATAGTTTTCTTTTAATTCTTTTCGTATTGGCCAGGGAAATTTATATTTCTGATTGTTATTAAATACCGCATTAATTAACTTGAAATTTTGAAACTGATGGCGAAAAATTATTATCCTGCTTCTTTTTCCTTCAGTTCCTGCTTATAATTGTAACTATGTCCTCGTCCTTAAGGGTGTAATCAAGCCCTACCCGCTGCTCTCCTATGGGCCGGTTTTTTCCCGATATTATAGCGTACCTGAAGCTGTCAATCATGCTTCTGTTTATCTTTCTGCATACTTCCCGGACTTTTGACCCGTTTACGAGAATCAGCGGCTTTTCGGTATCAACTTTTCCGCTTTTGTCCCTCATGTATATCCTTATCAGGTTCAGTGAATTGAATATGCCCTCCTTTATGTCCTCTATGCCGTATCCTGTCTTTGCGGATGCAAGTATTACCGGGCCGTATTTTTTCAGTTCTTCCGTGTTTATGCTTCCCCTTGCCGTATCTATTTTGTTAACAACTATGATCGCGGGTATGTAAACGTATCCCCCCTGCAGGGCTTCAATTATATCATCGACAGTTACATTTTCCCTTATGTACAGATCACAGTTCGCCACCTTGAATTCCTTCACTATTTCCTTAATGTAATCCTCATCTATCTGGAGATTCCTCGGCCTGTGTATCCTGATTCCTCCGGAAGGGCTTTTCTTCAGCTCCACGTTCTTTCTCTTTTTATTGACAACTATGCCTGCATTGTAAAGCTCCCTAATTATTTTGTCGAGGCCGCCGGTATCCGGATCGGTGACTATAACGATGAGGTCTGAGGCCCTGACGGAACTCAAGACCTCCCTTCCTCTTCCTGCGCCGTATGACGCGTTTTCTATGATTCCGGGAAGATCGAGTATCTGGATTTCGGCTCCCCTGTAAAACAGTGTTCCGGGAATCACCCTCAGCGTTGTGAAAGCAAATGACCCGACCTCGCTTTCCGAGTTTGTGAGTACATTTAGCAGGCTGCTTTTCCCAACATTTGGGAAACCCACCAGCGAAACCGTCGCGTCACCGGATTTTGCGACAGAAAAACCATAACCGCCGCCTTTTTTATGGGCTTTGGACTCTATCTGGAGCCTGGCTATTTTTGCCTTGAGTATTCCTATATGATGCTCTGTTGCCTTGTTATACTGTGTTTTTTTAATCTCGTCTTCTATCTCCTTTATTCTTTCATCGATTGTTGGCATAATTCACTCTTTATCCTTTTCTAGCGATCACAATCGGTCTATTTTCATTTTCTACTGAAAAGATCGAATGGATATAAGATCGTTTCGTGCTGGCATGATGATCATCACAGGCATTTTCCTTTACTTTATATCATCTCTTTTCAATGCTGTAAAGTATTATGGCCTCAAAATCGAATGTATTCCTTGCAATCTCCCTGAAAACGTATTCTCCGTGCCTGGAAATGAAGCCGTTTACGTCGGTAAGATCCGAGAGTATCATATAGATGTGCCCGCCTTTATTTAAAAAAGGATACGCCTGCACAATAAACCTTTCGGAGACTTCCAGGCCTGTTTTTCCGCCGTCCCATGCAGGATCCTCATTTTCAGCCGGCAGATACGGCGGGTTGAATATTATTGTGTCATATCTTCCCTCTACGTTTTCGAAAAGATCCGACCGGTAAGCCTTGATTTTCAGGCCGTTGGCTTCACCGTTCTTCAGTGTGCATTCGACGGCCTTCATGTTGATATCCGTGCATTCGATATTACAGCCGTTCCTTTTAAAATATAATGAAACCAGTCCTGTACCGCAGCCTATCTCTATTGATTTTCCTGTACATTTCACATTTTCGATTATCATGAAAGTATCATCTGATGGATGGTAGATTCCATCGCACAGGTTTATATGGATGCCAAAAAAATCGTATATCATGCAACTTTGAATCTGAAACCCGACCTTTCGAGCGCACGGAGTATTCGATCAAGATGATCCTCATTTCTTATGCTTACGTCAAATGATACTGTCTGGAAGCCGGGGGGTGTGCTCTTGCTGAGGTTATCGACGGCTGCGTTGTATATATTGCCAGCATTTTTTGCAATAACCTCCGCTATCTGGTATAGGTTTCCGGGGCGATCAGGTATCGTGCATTCTATCCTCACAAGCTGCCCGTTGTTTTCAAGCTCCTTGTATATTATCTTTGACATCATGAGCGGGTTTATGTTTCCGCCGGATACAACTATTCCAATTTTTTTGCCCTTAACGTCTATTTTGCCCTCCATGATTGCAGCCATTCCAACAGCGCCGGATGGTTCCACGACGATCTTCTTTCTCTCGAAAAGCTTGTATACGGCCTTTGAAACGGATTCTTCTGAAACGGAAACAATGGAATCAACGTATTTTTTTACCATTGAAAATGTGAGATCGCCAGGATACTTGACTGAAATACCATCGCATATGCTTACCCCGCTTGTATGGGGAACTATGTGGTTTTCCCTTATGGATTCCAGCATCGAATCTGAAAGTTCTGATTCTACCCCGATGATCTTTATATCGCTCTTGATGTGCTTTGCGGCCATTGAAATACCGGAAATCAAGCCGCCTCCACCGACAGGGACAATAATAATGTCAAGATCCGGGACATCCTGCAGCATTTCAAGCGCTATTGTCCCCTGCCCGGATATTACCCATCTGTCATTGAATGCCTCTATGAAAGTTCTGCCTTCTGTTTCCGCTATCTCTTCGGCATATTTGTGGGCTTCATCGTAATCCTTTCCCTTCAGGACTATGGATGCCCCGTAGCCTGTCACGGCGTTAATTTTCTGTGGAACCGTGTATTCAGGCATCACGATCTTTGCGTCTATGCCGTTAACCATGGATGCGTATGCCACACCCTGCGCATGATTTCCTGCACTTGCGGTAACAACTCCCTTCTTTTTTTCTGCTTCAGTGAGCTTTGATATGCGGAAAATTGCTCCCCTTGCCTTGAAAGATCCCGTTTTCTGAAAATTTTCAAGCTTGAAATATATTTCTGCAGAATACTCCTTCCCTATGCTGGATGATTTTATCATAGGAGTCCTGTTTATCTTTCCCTTGAGAAAATTCGATGCCTCCACAACATCCTGGTATATTGGGATATAAAGATTATCCATGTTACGGCATTACAAAGGGGAATATCTAGATTATGAAAAAACCGCACGGGAAGAATTTAAAAAAATTAATGTATTTTAATCAAATGATCTTTACCATATGCCGATGGTATCTTCCAGTGGAATTCTGAGAACAACTATGGCGATGATCAGGAAACTGAAGCCGGGATATGAGGTGGAACTCAAAACTTTCAAGAAGGATAGGGGGCTGGAAATAATCAGGACTGAAGATGACCATTTTTTTCTCGTCGAAACTGGATACGAAAACAGAAAAATAGAGCTTGAAAACAGTAATATGGAAAAGACAATAAAAGATGCATTTTACCGTGAATTTCCGAGAAGCCACGAGGTGAGGTATTCAACAAGGAAATTCGTGGAAAGAAAAGGGATCTGATTGACAGGGGAAAACCGGATCTTCAAGGGTGGAATACGTGTTCTCGGGATAGATGACACGCCATTTTTCAAAGGTGACAGGTACTCTTTCATAATCGGCGTGATAATGAGGCTTGATGGCTACATAGAGGGCATAATAAAAAACCGTATAGAAGTTGATGGCAACGATGTAAACCTCAGGATACTGGAAATGATAGATTCACGGTTTAAAAGCAATATAAGGGCAATAATTCTTAACGGCATCACCTTCGGTGGGTTCAATATCTGTGATATTTACAGGTTGAATTACGATACAGGCATACCTGTAATATCCGTAACCGGAAGAGAACCAGACATCGCCTCCATGGAAAATGCCATTAAGCTCCACCTGAAGGATCTTCAGGGAATAGGGGTTCTGAGGAAAATGGATCCTGTACCGGTTTACAATGGAAAATACAAAATTTATATAAATTATGCTGGAATAAATTTAAAGGAGGCCTTGCGATTGATAGTATCCAATACGGTAAGGGGAAAAATGCCTGAGGCAATACGTATTGCAGATATTGTTTCAAAGGTTTCAGGCTATGATTAGAACGGAATTTTCATATTCCTGTATAAGAATCAATGCATAGAAAGCCTTTTCCTCTGCTGATTATTTGCAGGATCGGTTGGATTTTTCAAACAGGTACAGCTTTCAAGTTCCGGGAAAAGCTAAGCCGCCAGGTTTATGGGTTAAAAAAACATTAAAAAATTTGTATTTATTCTCTGAAGAAATCTTCGGTCAGGCTGTCTTCAGCCCTTTTCTTGAGTTCCGATACATTTTTCAGATTCTCGTCCACGCTATCGCTTTCCACAGGTATATATTTCAGCTTCCCGAGTGACATGCCATAGGATCCGGGGCAGAGCGATCCCTCCTTAACCAGTATCGCATCCGGCTTGAGCTTCAGTATAATGCTCATTGCGATCTCCTTTCCTCCTCTCGGATTTGCAAATCCCGGATTCTCATATCTTTCTGTTTTCCCTGTTGAATCGTCAAAAATCATTATTTCTGAACCCTGATCCAGCGGCGCTATATTCTTTTCTTCATCAGATACTATTGCTATTTTCATACCCTATTGATATTAATTTTAATCATAAAGTTATTGTTATTTAATAGGCCACATTAACATTAAATTTAAAATTCCGGAATTCTGAAGCTTAATTTTTTCAGATTCGAAGCACAAAAAATATAAAACGTGCCGGCATTAATTTTGCATGTATAAATTCCTTTCATGGAACGTAAATGGGCTCAGGGCAGCTGTGAAAAATGGCATTATCGGTACACTAAAGAACGGAAACTACGATATCATAGCATTCCAGGAAACAAAGACGGATGAGAAAAGCACCCCGGAGGAGATCTTCCATCTTGGATACTACGTTTATCAGAATCCTGCAAAGAAAAAGGGATACAGTGGCACAATGACACTTTCAAGGGAAAAACCTGCTTCATTATCAAATGGCTTTGAGGATGCTGAGGGCAGGATACTGCAGCTTGAATATGATAAATTTTACTTTGTGAACGCATATTTTCCCAATTCCCAGCACGGGCTGACAAGACTCGATTTTAAGATGGATTTCAATGAAAAATTTCTTAATTATGCGAAGGAACTTGAAAAAAATAAGCCAGTCGTGATCTGCGGGGATTTCAATGTTGCACACGAAGAAATAGATATAGCCAGGCCGAAGGACAATGTAAATAATGCGGGATTTACGGAAAAAGAGAGGAAATGGATGACCGATTTCCTGAACAGCGGTTTCATTGATACCTTCAGGATCTTCACAGCAGACGGCGGACACTACTCATGGTGGTCATACAGGTTCAACGCAAGGGAGAAGAACATAGGATGGAGAATAGACTATTTTATAGTTTCAGAAAAACTTCGAAATAACGTAAAATCCTCAAAAATACTGGAAAACGTGACCGGATCCGATCACGCCCCCATTGAGCTGTACCTCGATATATAATATCAGAACAGCTTAATGTATTTGTATGCATCCATCTCTCCATAGCAGTATTTCACAGTATGGAAAGTGGTTTTCATCTCCTTTACTTCTTCCTTTATCTTTTTAACATCTTCTTTCTTGATTATGGCCCTGTAAATCAAATTGGCAATCTGTTTCATCTCTGATTTTCCCATACCTATCCTTGTAACTTCCTGTGTCCCGATTCTTATTCCGCTCGGATTCTGCGATTTTTTGTTGTCATCCCATGGAAGGAGATTCTTGTTAAGGACAATTCCAGCACTTTCAAGGGTTTCAGCAACATATTTTCCGCCGCCGTTGCCTGAAACGTCCACAGCCATGGTGTGCGATTCCGTAAATCCGCGCTTTTCTGCGAGTACTTTGAAGCCGAGCGAGTAAAGCTCCTGTGCGAGTGTCTTTGCGTTTTCTATTATAGCCGATGCATATTTTTCCCCAAATTCCAGCTCTTCAGCTGCTGTTATGCCCAGTGCCGCCATGGCGCTGAGATGGTGGTTGCTTAATACTCCTGGAAAAACCGCATGCCTTACATTATCCCAGTCATCATCTTCCATATTTCCAAGAATTATTCCGTGCTGGGGCCCCGGGAATGTCTTATGGGTACTCCCTGTTATAAGCTGTGCCCCCTCCCTAAGCGGATCCTGGAATTTCCCGCCGGCTATAAGGCCAAGCACATGGGCGCCATCATACCATACCTTACATCCCACTTCTGAGAAGGCATCGCTCATCTCCTTAAGAGGTGCCGGAAACATGAATACCGACTGCCCGAAGAGGCATACTTTGGGCTTCTCCTTGATTATCATTTTAGATGCTGCATCCGGATCTACAGTCATAGTTTCCTCATCGTAAGGGTAACTGATAGTCCTCACGCCCCTGAAACCGACGATTCCAAACTTTGCAGCGCTTATGTGGCCACCACCTGAAAGTGACGGGACGGCGATGAGGTCTCCCGGTTTTGTAAGGGCGTATACAGCCGCTGAATTGGAATTCGTTCCGGAAACAGGGCGCGGGTCCGTCTGTTTTGTTTTAAAAAGTTTCGCAAGCAGTTCATTTGTCTTATCCTCTATCAGGTCAACATAATAGTTTCCCTGGTAATACCTGTGATGCGGAAGCCCTTCAGCGTACCTGGATTCGAGATCACTCAGCATGATTTCCCTTGCCATCGGGCTCATAACGTTTTCAGATGCAATCAGGCCGATGCTGTTGGCAAAAAATTCGTTATGCTGCATTGCAAGATTCCTTATCTCATAAGCATCTTCTTTGCTCATAGCATGAAATCCGTTCTACTTATAAAAACGTGCTTTGATTCTGCATATTTATAAAATGATAACGACTATTTCCAAATTCCTGGAGTTCAAAATCAAAACTAAATTATTTAATGATGCTATATCCTTTATATGCATGAAGTCAAAGATGGTATTATAAACAGAAAAATGCAGGGGGAGTTCGTAAGCACCTTCTTAAGGCAGATCAAGTTCAAACGTGACGACTTCAAAAATATAGGTTTCTTCGGAGGGTTCACATCTCTGATCGATCTGGGCAACTTTGCCATAAGCTTTAATAATGACGGCGTGGGAACAAAGACAATTATTGCTGAAGAGGCCAATAAATTTGACACAATAGGGATAGACTGCATTGCAATGAATGTGAACGATGCCATAACAGTTGGATCTGAACCAATTGCAATTGTCGATTACCTGGCCATGAAAAATCTTGACGATGATATAGCAAGGCAGCTTGGGATAGGGTTCAACGTTGGTGCGCAGATTGCAAATGTCTCGATAGTTGGGGGGGAGACGGCAGTTGTCCCTGACATTGTGAATCATATAGATGTATCCGCAGCGGTCCTTGGGATAGTACAGAAGAGCCAGGTAGTGAATGGAGAGAAGATCAAGGACGGTGACATAATATTCAGCCTTGGAAGCAGCGGCATTCATTCCAATGGGTACACTACGATCAGGAAAATACTGAAGGAAAACGAAATAGGGATGGAAGACAAGTTTCCGGGGGAAAGTAAAAAAACATCTGAAATACTGCTTGAACCGACAAGAATATACGTCAGGGAAGTGCTGGATGCAATGAGCATAATAAATATAAAGGGAATGGCCAATATAACTGGCGGCGGCTTCAAGAACATAGGGCGCATGAAGGATCTTCACTACGTAATAGACGATCCTGTTGAACCGCAGAATGTATTCAACCAGATCATGAAACTGGGAAATCTGTCCTATTCACAGATGTATGAGATATTCAACATGGGCACGGGATTTGTCATCGTAATGGATGAGGACGATCGCGTTGATTTTCTCAACCTAATGCGCAACCGTATTCCAGTAAAGGAAATAGGGCATGTAGAAAATGGAACCGGCGTATCAATCCCGAAGTATGATGTTGAATTCTCCGGTTACTATTGACTGTGGGACACTATTCAGGGTCAGTCTCTCCCTTTGAGTTTGTGATTATGACGTAGACCCTTTTCCCCAGATATCTTCTTGGCACGTCTGCCTTTGCAGATGTGCCCTGTTTTG
>JAVRLU010000016.1:0-27681 GCA_031961165.1 Thermoplasmataceae archaeon | reverse complement strand
TTTGAAGGACTCAGAAGGTAGTTAATAATCTATAAAGGGATCAGGCCACATTATCTCCTTCCGTTGAGAAGGAATTCAAACCCTGTTCCGAATAAGGTGAGATTCGATTCAGCATTCATTTGCCATAACAGGCCAATACAGTCTGCAAGAAATAAATCAAGGCTGGGACACGTCTACATGTTAGGATCCAGTGATGAGGGCAGATGAGGAATCGTCGATCCTTAGGTATGTCGCATCCTCAAAGGGGAAATGGAATACTTTGATGATAAGAAGGACCGTCTCGGTGTTTTTGAAATCATACCCGACCTGAATCGAAATCCTTTTAAGATTTACGATCAGTATAAGTCAAAGGAAGAGGTTGAATAGATAATCTTCATGAAGGGTTATCTTGAGTCCGATAAGACGTATTTAAGGGACGATGATAGAACGAAAGGACTCTTCTTCATCCTATTCCTTGCATTGCGAATAAGATTCAGGATACTGAAGGTACTGAAAGATCACAAACTTCTTGGTAAGTTCTCAGTCAACGGGATTCTTTTCTATCTTTTAAAAATGTAAAAGACAGCGGAGAAAAACGATAAAGAATACTTTGCAGCTGATTCGAGGAATGTTGAAAGTATTGTCGGTTTCTCCAGGGACATGATACCTATAGTTTAAATTAGGGAAGCCCAGTCACGTAATTAAGATTAAAACCAGATATAATAACTAAATTAAAGATGATTGCTACATAAAGGTATAAATAGTTTATTGTAAATATTATTTAGAATATCCATGTATAAATCTATGAAAAAACTTATAATTGCCCTGTTTGTTGCAACTATAATGGTTTTTTCTTCCCTGTTTGTTTTAGCAGGGGCCAGCAACGCACAGGGTATTTCCGTCACGCCATCAGTTGCAGCATCTTCTGTGCAACCCATTTCAACAGGCAGGCAGCAGGTTCCACCTGCACCACAAGAACAAAATGATCTTTCAACCCTCTATTCTCGCGGCGTACCCAACAAAGATATCTACCTTCCTAACTTCAACGCTGCCAGCATGTATTCGTATACAAACGGTCATGTATCACCACTGTACTCGGCTGCTCCTGCACCAATGGGAATTGGAGATTTTGGGCTGAAAGCCGGGCCAGGCGGTTCAGTCATTCCATATACCCTGAATACAACAGGCATTGAAGGTACAGTATCATTGAATGAACTTAACGCATTTTATCTTCAGAACGACGGTCCACAAAGCGTAAGCATACAGCTTAACGCAGTTCTTAACAACGTAACTCTATTTGGGAATTCCAGCTATGTATTCTGGAACCAGAACGTCATATTTTATTCTGCCAGGACCAATACGCTGGAATTTATAGATAATGTATGGAATTTTTCAAGCCCGGCTTTCGACATGACGCCTAATGCCATAGCTCACGGCGATGGGTTTGTCGTTTCACCCATATACTATTACGCAATCGGTCCAGAATTGACCGTGCAGTATCCGTTCACGGTCAGCGTGTACCTGACTGCTGCAGTAATCAATGGAGATTCTACCGCTTTTTTTAACTTTACCGTTCAATCAGCGGGAAAAACAATATCTGGCAGTTTTGATGAAGTTATGTTCAACTCCACTTACGGGATGCCTCAGGGGTACTCAGCACCAATGCCCCATTATATGATCAGCGGGACACAGATAACACCAACCGGTTATCTACTGAATGACGCCGAGCTAATGATTGGTGGGCCAGGCGGAGGAAGCACTTCTTCAATATACGGCATCGCAGGATCAATGTCTCTCAAGTATATCCCGGAAGCTTCGCAAATGCCTGTTGGTCCGGCGCCACCAGGATTGCAACACATCCCTCCTGGCCCGTCTGGTCCTTCAAGCATGTACGTTAACGTGCCTTCAGCGTTTGATTTCGGAACTGATACGGGTGAAACATCCGAGGGAGTAGCGGTATCATGGACCCAAGCTGAGACAGCACAGCTGACTGCAGGGCCTTCACTGCTCTATGGTATGTGGGGTATCGCGCCTCCGGATACGATGATGGAACAATTCTCCGGGTCTATTTCTCCGTCGAACGCATTCATGTTCGTCAGCCCCGGGAACCAGTTTAAAAACCGGACGGCTGCCTGGACACCCCTTTCCCTGCAGGGAACTTATAGTTTCGATCTTCCGGCCGGCCAGTATATGGCTGAAGCACTGCTGAGCAACTACGCACCGCAGATTTTTGTGCTATCTTCATTACGCAGTTTGCAAGATCACCATTTCACAAAAGTCAGACTCTCGTATGATCCTGCAACGGGTGTTTATACCCCTCTCGTAGCAATGGACAATCAGCAAGTAAAGTCTATTTCGATGGGTGGTACAGGAAGCAGGAACAACCCATACATTTTGGACAACAATCAGATCGGATCCATCAGCCCGCTGTTCGCAGAGTTCAATGACTTCGCATTTCCGGTATTCACAGGTGTATTGCTCGTTAATACCAATGTTTACCTGGATATGAATAATATGCCATCACTATTGATACAGTATCCGTCATACCTTACATCCTTCCTCAATGCTTTTGGATTGCCCTCATTCAACTATATGGGATATGGTCTTTATAACACGCAGCACGTTTCGCTTTACGGGAGCACAATATCCGGATGGTACTCATTTGAACAGACCGGATTTCCTGTGGCTAACCTCATAATATGGAACTCGTCCAACGATCTCGTAGCATCAAATACATTCGAATCCATGGACAGTTCTCTCCTAATGTTTGGAAGTACTTCGGTTACGGTTTGGGGAAACACATTCCTGAATTACAGTAATCCCGATATCAATGCATCAGAAATGGCGAATATAACCCTGTACGGTGCACCACTTGCCCTCTCCGTTTACTCATCGGGGAATCTTATATACAACAACATTTTCAACACGTCAATAACCGCGATTAGCCCGAGCTTCAGCATATACACAGGAGAGTTTGCGCAGTACCTGAACAGGTGGAATGTTTCGGTTCAACCGGCAAATGCCACCGTTACGGTAAACGGTTACGAACTTTCCGGAAGCATAGTAAATTCCAGGTATCAGGGAGGCAATTACTGGGACAATTTCAATGGCATTATCCCTTACAATAATTCTGGCCAGATTGAGTTTGGAGGGGATTACGAACCGCTCAATCTGCTCATGATCCAGAATGGGCCCCTGGTTCCGGCCCCGCTGGATGCCATCGTAGTTGTTCCTGTCTACGCAGCATATGTATCTCACAACACCACATCAACCATAGTGAATAATTCCGTATTTTTCCCCTACGGGTCTTACAGCAGCATAACCGTAACGTTTTTTGATCAGTATATATCAAACCCATTCGATGACAGTTTTATCGTCCAGGTCAACGATACGCAGATTCTTGCTGGAAACACACTTGAGCTTGAAAACACCTCAGTCACAGAGCCCGTAACACAGTATTACAGCATACTTCAGGGCCCCGCGTCTGTAACATCGCTTAGCCCGCAATTCAATCCTGGATATGCATCCAGACTTAGCACATGGTTTACCTTCTACATCGGGCAGGAAGCACCGCATCCAAACACAATTATACCTGCATTCACAGACATAGGATTTCCAACGCCAGAGAATCCACCGGTAAATGTGCTGATACCGTACAATATATCCAGGACAACAAATGTCACTTTCCCTAGCAATGTTACATCGGCATATATTGACTTTTATGAACAGCAGAATGGAAACGATGAATTTTGGTATGCAAATGAACCGCCATTCAGGGAGTTCAGGATATTCATTGGCGGTGTTTTAGTCGACACTGTGCAGCCATATCCTAACATACAGACGGGCGGTGGAGATCTCTTCCTTTGGCAGCCCATTCTTGCCATAGGAGCTGAACTGTATCCCCCGCACGTGATATCTCTCACACCATATCTCTCTCTTCTGCACGGAAAGCAGAACATCACAGTCGAAGTAATTGATGATGAAAATCTCTGGATAAGATCTGCACTGAATTTCATGGTAAACACTACAGCCGCTCCGGTTATGCCGGTTTACTTCTCAAGCAGTTTTTCATTCTCGAACATGTACACGCAAACCCCGCCTACAACTAAAACAACATTGTCTATACCATCCAGTGCAAATTACCTGAATGATTCTCAAACAGTAATGGAAACGCTTACCTCAACCGGTATAACAAGTCTTCCAAACGAAACAGTTACGTCTACCTATGTGAAGGCAGATACCTTTTTTGGAAACTCTTCTGAGTACAATCCTAATGGAAATATAGCTATCCAGACAAGCAATGGATTCGAGATACCGATTATAGAGAATTTCTATGTGAACGATACTATTACGGAATCACAAACCACAACATACGATATTTACAACGGTTCCGGAAATTCGTTTTCAGGCTTTATTACGATAACCAGTATTAAGCAGGCATATTATCAGATAAACGGTACATCAACGGAGATACTCTATTTTAATGATACCAGAAACCTTGTATCTATTGGCATTGGCTTTAACGTAACGCAGATCAGGACAATTCGGGAATTCGTATCTGTGAGTTATGATATATCCGGTAATAGCGGATATTACACAACATTCAGCTATAATAGCACGGTGGTAGAAGGAAAAGGATTTTTTGTGGGGACATTAAACAGCGAATCTGAGCTAACATCACTTTCCTATAATCATGCTGTTACTATAAAAACAATAAACAGTTATTCCATTATCAATAATCATATCATTTCATTCTATATACTTTACGAAGAAGCCATTAATAATTCACTGGTACTCAGAAACGGACAGCTGATTGCGTACAAAGTCTTATCCGGACAGAAAGATATAATTCCATAATCATCTATTTTTTATTAAACCAAAAAAATCGGTTTACATCATTGCGATAGTCAATTTATTCTTAAGAAGAGGAACGTATTTATAATCCTAATATGAATCATATCATCATGAATGAAACAGAATTAAGTATTGATTTTAATACAGGAAAAAAGGCCGTTGAAACTGCAAGAATGGCCATTGAGACATACATAAAAGAGAATAGGATAATAACCCCTCCAGCGGACGGTTTATTTTCAGATAAACATGGTGTTTTCACGACTTTAGAAACGTATCCGGGTAAGTCACTCAGGGGCTGCATCGGTTTCCCTGAACCTTATTATTCTTTGGGCGACGGAGTTGTCAAGAGCGCGATTTATGCTGCTACAGAGGATCCGAGATTTGACAGGATTAAGGCTGATGAACTTGACAGGATTACTGTAGAGGTATCAATACTAACCGAACCTGTTGAAATAGAGTGCGATCCTGAGAAACGCCCGGATTACATAAAGATCGGCAGGGACGGCCTTATTACTGTATATAACGGTGCAAGTGGCCTCCTTCTTCCGCAGGTTGCAACAGAGAACCACATGGATCCAAGGGAATTTTTGGAAGCTCTCTGCGAAAAGGCCGGCCTCTGGGAGGGCTGCTGGAAATATAAGAAGGTGAAGATCAGCAAGTTCCAGGCTATTATTTTCGGCGAGAAAAAGCCACACGGTGAGGTCGAGCAGAGATGATCAGGAATCCGGTTGTGGCAGGTTATTTCTACCCCGATGATGCAACAGAACTGTCATCGCTTATCTCGTCATTCAACGTTACCGAAGAACCGTCCGGACAGAGGCTGATAGGCGTGGTAGTTCCCCATGCGGGATACATTTATTCAGGAAAGACGGCGATGCATTCATATGCCGCTGTAAAGAACGGTACATTGAGAAAATTCATAATCATAGGACCAAACCACAATCCGTTTACAGAGTTTACATCGATCTATCCCGAGGGGACATGGAAGACCCCGCTCGGGGAAGCGAATATAGATTCAGAACTTGCAAAAAAGATTATGAAAGGATCGAAATACATAGTCGAAGACGAGGAATCGCACAAGCGGGAGCATTCAATAGAGGTCCAGATACCATTTCTCCAGTACCTTTTCGGAAGCGGTTTTACCTTCGTCCCGTTAATACTCGGCTACCAGGATGAATATATTGCCGAAGATGTTGCCTCTGCGATAATGCCATACAATTCAGAGGCCGTTATAATTGCAAGCTCAGATTTCACCCATTATGAGAAAAAGGAATCGGTTGAGAAAAAGGATTTCGATCTCATAGCGAAGATAACATCCCTCGATACCGATGGATTCTACGAGATACTGGAAAAGGAAAATATATCTGCATGCGGCTACGGAGCAATTGCAACATTAATGATAATAACAAAAAAGCTTGGAGGAAAGATAAAACTGATGGACCATTCCACATCCGGCGATGTCAATGGCGATTACAGGTCAGTTGTAGGTTATGCTTCACTGGTAGCTTATGTATGAAGTTTTATACTTCATATGATTTTTTGCGGTCAAATACAACATTCCCGTTTTTTATAGTTTTTGAAACTATATTTTTCCCGTATTCATAGGGAATTTTCCTGTAGTTATCAACGTCCAGGATGGCAATGTCGGCAATCTTCCCTTCTTCCAGTGTACCCTTGAATTCAGACATTCCAAGCGAATAGGCTGCATTGATGGTAGTTGAATTGATAGCCTCCTCTATGGATATCCCGGAATGAACAACTGCCAGGTAAATTGAAAAGAAAAGATTCGTATTATAATTCAGCGGGGATGCGTCGGAAGCTATGACTACAGGAATACCCTTTTTTATGAATTTCCTGATATCCGGGAATTTTTCACCTAGCGTGAAAACCGTCGAGGGCAGAAAAGCCGCAATGCTGTTCCCTTCCTTTAAAATCTCAAGATCCTCATCATCGGTATGTATAAGATGATCTGCGCTGAATAACCTTCTATTAGCGCATGCCTTTATGCATCCTATATTAGCTATTTCATTTGCATGCATTCTCATCCTGATGCCTTTTCTTTGTGCGTACGTGGATATTTCAAGTGCAGATTCCGGAGAAAATGCCCCGGAATCGCAGAATATGTCAATGAACATTATCCTTTCAATGATGCTGTCCATTACCTCTTCAGAATATTTCACGTATTCCTTTTCATTGTATCCCCCGGGCACAACGTGAAGAAGATACGTTGGTACAGTATCCACGATTCCTTTGCTCCCTATGCTGTATATAACGTTTAGAAGTTTTTCCTCCTGATCCCTTGTGAGGCCGTAGCCCGTTTTTATCTCCATTGTTGTTGTTCCAGTCGATACTGCATCCATAACGCGTTCCATGCTCTGTGCAAATATCTCGTCCTCATCCGATGAGGCCACGCTCCTTATCGTTCTGTATATCCCGTTTCCGGTCCTTAAAAGATCTTCATAGGTTACATTCTTCAATCTCAGGTAAAATTCATCTTCCCTTGTTCCTGAATATACTATATGGGTATGGCTGTCTATAAGCCCGGGAATGACGGTTCCACCATCAGCATCAATAATTTTTTCACCGGGGAAGTTCTCTTTCCCGGTTATTTCAGATATTTTTCCGTCCTTTATGATGATCGATCTGTTCTCGATAACCTCCAGGTTTCCCTGGCTGTTTCCGGAAAGCGGTTCTTTGCCGGAGGCAGTTACTATCTGCCCTATATTCGTTATTACTGTCATTTTATATAGGGTGATCTGAACTTAGGCTTATTTTTTATTATACCGATCGATGATTCGTAGCCTGCGTCGGCATGCCTTATGACTCCAATGCCTGGATCCGCATTTAGCACGCGTTTCATGCGTTCTTCCGCATCCTTTGTCCCGTCTGCAACTATAACGAATCCGGCATGTATGGCATTTCCAATACCGGTTCCTCCGCCATGATGGACCGAAACCCATGTTGCGCCGGATATTGCGTTGAGAAGTGCGTTCAGTATAGGCCAGTCAGCTATGGCATCGCTTCCGTCCTTCATCTTTTCCGTTTCCCTGTACGGGGATGCAACGGAACCAGTATCGTGATGATCCCTCCCTATAGCCACAGGCGCTGATACCTCGCCCTTTCTCACCATGTCATTTATCATCAGGCCGATCCTCTCGCGCTCGCCGTAGCTTGCATAGCATATCCTCGCCGGAAGCCCCTGGAAGTGCACCCTTTCCTTCGCTAGCTTTATCCACTTTACGAGGTGTTCATCCTCCTTGAAATTCGCGATTATTGCATCGTCTATCCTGTAAATGTCATTCGGATCACCGGAAAGCGCAAGCCACCTGAAGGGTCCGGATCCTATGGCGAAAAGATCCCTTATGTAAGCCGGAACGTATCCCGGTATGTCAAATGCGTTTTTCAGGCCGCCTTCCTGGGCCCTCGTCCTGAAATCGTTCCCGTAGTCAAATGCCTTTGATCCATGATCCATGAACCAGAGTATGGCCTTTGCCTCCTTGACGATGGATTCGTAAACCTTCTTCGTGTATTGTTCCTTATCCCTGTCCCTGAATTCAGCAGCCGTTTTCACGCTGTATCCCTCGGGTATGTAACCAAGATTCAGATCATGGGCCGCAGTCTGGTCAGAAACTACATCCGGAACAATGTTTTTCTTCATAAGGTCATAGTAAACGGTGGCTGCATTTCCCAGAAGCCCTATAGATAAAGGTTTTCCGCTCTTTATTGCATCGTCCTTCATCTTCAGCGCTTCATCCAGATTATCCGTCCATGTGTCCAGATACTTGTCGCGAAGCCGCCTTCTTATCTTTTCCTCGTCTACTTCCACAACTATCCCGGTGGCGTTGTTCATTGTGATGGCCAGTGGCTGGGCCCCGCCCATCTCACCGAGACCTGATGTGAGAACCCACTTTCCTGAGAGATCGTCCTTTCCGTATTCTTTCCTGGCAAGGGCAGAAAGTGTTTCATAAGTTCCCTGAAGTACGCCCTGTGTACCTATGTATACCCATGATCCTGCGGTCATCTGCCCGAACATCGTAAGGCCTCTCGCCTCAAGGTCCCAGAAAATGTCGTCGGTTGCCCAGTGAGGTACGATCTGGGCATTAACTATCAAAACCCTTGGGACCTCCTTTGTCGTCTTGAAAACGCCAACAGGCTTTCCCGATTGAATCAGGAGGGTTTCATCATCTTCGAGATGTTTCAGTTCATCAACGATCTTGTCGAAGGCTTCCCAGTTGCGGGCGGCCTTTCCCTTTCCTCCATAAACTATAAGGTTGTCCGGATCCTTTGCAACCATAGGATCAAGATTATTCATGAGCAGCCTCAGTGCAGCTTCCTGCCCCCATCCCTTTGTGTTCAGCTTTGTGCCCCTCGGGGCATGTATTTCTCTTTTCTTTTCCATAGCTGATAATGCCTAACAATTTATTTAATATTATTTCAGGAATTCGTTTCAAAGCCAATTGTTTTATAAATAAGAAATCTTTTTTGATAATCGTTATATACAGCGACGTCTTCGTGTTACCATGAAGAATCTGGCAGTAATAATTTCATCAGGGAAGGAATCAAAGGAGAAAGTTTTAACCGGCCTAACTTTTGCGAACGTTTCAAAGAAGAATAAATTCTTCGGCGACGTTGCATTAATATTCTTTGGCCCGAGCGAGAAGCTAATCGCAGATAACGATCCGGACATAATGAAGGCGATAGATGACTTCCAGAAGATGGGTGAAAAGCCACTCGCATGCCAGGCAGCAGCCTCGAATTTCAACATCCTTGACGACATAAAGAAAATAAGTAACGTTAAAGTTGAAATGGTAGGCCCGGTTATAAGGGACCTGGCAGAAAAAGATTATGTTATTATGACGTTTTGATTTCAGTACCATTTTCCTGGAATCAGGTCTTTTATCTCTCCTTTTTCGATCATATCAGCTATAACGGAGATATCATCCATTGAAGGCCGATCGGCTGTCAGGGGCGGCACCTTTTCCCTTATCTTCCTGTATACGCGATCTGTATTGATCGAGAATTTCTTGCTTGAAAACTCTAAGGATTGCGAACCAAGAAGGAACTCAATGGAGATGATTCCCTTTAAATTTTCCACTATTTCCGAAAGTTTTATGACCGAATTCGCGCCCATGCTCACATGATCCTCCTGGTTTGCAGATGTGGGTATTGAATCAGCAGAAGACGGGTATGAGAGTGTCTTGTTCCTGTTGCAGAGTGCTGCCGCTGTATACTGCGGGATCATGTAACCTGAATTGATTCCGCTGTTTTCCACAAGGAAGGGTGGCAGTCCGCTGAGATTATGATCGACAAGCCTGGCGATCCTTCTCTCGATCATGTTCCCCATATCTGTAAGCGCTATCGCAAGAAAATCAGATACCAGTGCTACCGGTTCGCCATGAAAATTACCGCCCGAAACTACATCCTCGCCGTTGAAGAGCGGGTTGTCTGTTGCCGAATTGATTTCAACGTTCACGACATTTTTGACATAATTTACCGTGTCTATAACAGCGCCGTAGACCTGCGGTATGCACCTGAGAGTGTATGCATCCTGGACCTTTGTTTCGTTTGATTTTTTTACTATGTCGCTGCCTTCAGTAAGTTCCATGAGTTTCTTTGCAACATATATCTGCCCGTGGTGTGGCCTGCTCTCTACTATCCAGCTGCTGAAAGCCTTTGAGGTGCCGTTCAGCCCCTCGAAGGACAGAAGAGCCGAGAGGATCGCGTTCTCTATCAAATCGTATGATTTCTTCACGAGAATGGAAAGAATGCCCGCCATCATGGATGTCCCGTTTATCAGTGCGACCCCTTCCTTCTCCTTGAATTCGTATGGCTTGAGCCCGGCTAGCCTGAGAGCATCGGATGATGGGTATTTCTTTCCGTTGTAGAAGGCATAACCTTCACCCATCATAGCGAGACCGATATGGGCCAGTGGGGCCAGATCGCCGCTTGCTCCGACGGATCCGAATCTCGGTACGGCCGGTATAACGTCCCTGTTAACCATTTCCATAAGCATTGAAAGCATATCCTCAGTTACGGCTGAATAACCCTTTGAAAGGGTATTTGCCCTTACTGCCATTATCGCCCTGACATACGTTCTGTCAAGGAATTCCCCGTAACCTGCTGAATGGCTTCTTATAAGGTTTTTCTGCAGTTCTTTCTCCATGTCTCTGCCGATTCTCACGTTCAGGAGGCTTCCAAATCCAGTATTGACCCCGTATATGGTTTTATCGCTGTCTATAAGTTTTTCAAACCTGTCCCTCTCCTCCCTGACCTTCTTTTTGGCCACGGATGAAAGTTCGATCTTTTCACCATTAACGGCTATCTCATAGACATCGTCAACGGTCATGCTGTTTCCGTCTATAACTACCATACACAACTATGTCAAGGTTAAATATCTATTTGTCTCCGACGGTGGTGTTTTCAAATGCGTTCATTCCATTTTACGGTACGATATCCTTAAACGCTCGTTTGACTTATTAAAACATGGAACCTGCCGTTCTCTATAAGATCGAAGGAAATTCGGTTATATGTACTGCATGCAGGAGGTACTGCAGGCTCAAGGACGGGCAGACGGGCTTCTGTGGAGTAAGGAAGAATATTGGCGGGAAAGTATACCTGCTTGTTTATGGACTTCCATCAGCAATAAATATCGATCCGATTGAAAAAAAGCCGGTACTTCATATGTATCCGGGATCAAGGATATTTTCGTTAGGAACAGTGGGATGCAGCTTTGCATGCCAGTACTGCCAGAATTATGACATCAGCCAGCGCAAAACTATAACGGGTTACCATTATGATCCTGAGGATATCATCGATCAGGCTATGGAATACGGATGCCAGGGCATAGCATACACATACAATGAGCCAAGCATATTCATGGAATATGCGCATGATATAGGAACGATTGCGAGAAGGAAAGGGATGTTCAACATATTCGTTACGAATGGATACGAAACACCGGAGGCCCTTGACATGGCAACGGATTTTCTGGATATTGCGACAGTTGATTTCAAGGGGAATGCCAGTAACGATTTTTACAGGCACTACATTTCTGTAAAGGGTGCAGATCCTATATTTGAAACGCTGGCTGGAATGAAGGAAAGAGGCATTCACGTTGAGATAACCGACCTCGTGGTGCCCGGAATTGGAGACGATCTGAAGGATGCGGAATCGATGATACGGCGATTAACGGAAATATTCGGATATGATGTTCCGCTGAGTTTTCTTCGTTTCCATCCGGACTACAGGATGATGAACGTGCCTGAAACACCTGTTAAAACACTTAAAGAACATTATGATCTTGCGGTTTCCATGGGAATGCATTACGTTTACATTGGCAACGTTCCCGGATATCTCGAGAATACTTACTGCCCCGTGTGCCACAACACGCTCATAAAAAGGTACGGCTTCTCATCCGAAGTCACCGGACTCAACGAAGACGGTACATGTTCAAAATGCGGTTTCCAGACCGGAATAAAGCTTCTCAGGAAAGAGAAAATAGAATAATGCGAAATTTTTCACTGGTACTGAATGTCCGTCCTTTCGTTCATGCCATCAATCACTGTTTTAAGTTTCCTCAATTTTTTTGCAAGTTTCCTGAATTCGTCCGGATGGAGCTGCTGTTCGGAATCCGATAAAGCGCTTTCCGGATCGTAATGAACCTCAACCTCGATCATGTCCGATCCTGCTGCAACAGCGGCAAGCGCCATGGATTCAACGTATTCCCTCTTTCCGGATGCATGGCTTGGATCAACGCATACCGGAAGATGTGTTTTCCTCTTTGCAGCAATCACCGTACCGATATTCATGGTGAATCTCGTCGATTCTTCGATTCCCCTGACGCCCCTGTAGCACATAACGATATTCCCGTTTCCACCGCTGAGTATGTACTCGGATGCGTCAAGCCATTCATGCATGGTGTTTCCCATGCCATTCTTCAGGAGAACAGGCTTGTTCTTCTTCCCAAGAAAACGGAGAAGATCGAAGTTCTGTGCGTTCCTTGATCCGACCTGCAGCATGTCAATGTTTTCCATGATTTCGTAGTATTCCGGATTCATGATCTCCGTAACGATTGGAATATTGAATTCCTCCTTCGCACGCTCAAGTATCCTTATGCCGTCCTTCCCCAGGCCCTGGAAGGAGTATGGTGACGTCCTTGGCTTATAGGCACCGCCCCTCAGCATATCGGCGCCATATCTTTTCACAATGGAAGCCGTCTCCATGAGCTGTTCCTCGCTTTCAACTGCGCAGGGGCCGGCAGCAATCGTTAGTGATTCGCCTATCCTGACACCGGATACATCGACGGTTGTCCTGTCCCTGAATTCCCTTGAATAAAGGTTCTTTATATTATGTTCCGTTTCCATCTTCTTTCCATCAAGAAAAATCACGGTCTTATCGTATATATTTACTGTCCTGTAACTTTTGCCCTCGTAATTCAGGCGCTCTATCAGATCATCCTTTTCCTTTTCGTCTACAGGTACGATTATCACATGTATCCCCTTTAAATATTGATGGTGCAGATGGATGTACAGCCAAGCAACTAATTTAAGTCTTTAGCCGGATTTAACAGCAAATTGCCATCCACGTAAATCGATAAATGCTTAATAAATAATACGGTTTTAAAATTGCATAAATATAAATAAAATAGTGTGAATACAAAAGTTTCTCAAAAAGACCCTAATTTTTCAAGAACCTCTTCATAAAAGAAAGGCCCGGAAATTGCTACCGGGAAAACTGTACCGTAGAAGTAATCATTTGCAAAGTCATTTGTAAGGGTATCCGGATAATCAAAGTAAACAATGTAATACCGATCATAGTAAAGGTACACTGCATAGCTGTCGCTCGTGAACTCCATGTCTATCTTCCCGGATGCCTGCAGTGCGTTATAAAAATATCCGGTGAGAATATGCTCTTCAGCGGAACCGTTTCCGCCATAAGCCCTTTCGCCAATAATACCGTAACGTGAAAGATAATCCCTGATCAGATCGGGTGATACCTTATCCATAGGTATTGTATTGAAATACCGGCTTAAAATTATTTCCTTTCACTGTCCGGGTTGATCCGGATGCAGTAATAACGCCTTCTCGTATCGCTGAGGCATATTTGCGTATCGATCAGGCTTTTCTCCTTTAATATCTTCACGGCATACATGAGAGCCCTTCTTGATATGCCCGTATTCTTTATTATGCTGTCCACGTCTGATATTTTTGCTGTTTTCAGGTAGTTGAGAACCAGCCTGGTGGAAGGTGATAGATCGAAGAAGTTCTCTTCAACTGCCATGAATGCATATTTTCAATTTCAATAAAAATATTTTGTTATTATTTCAAACGAAATAGTATCGTTTTATTTTCGTCTTCGAAGCAAAACATGAACTTTCGTTAAAAAATTCAGTTAAGCGCATCCATAACTCTCCGTATTTCTGGAAAAATGGTTAAGGCATTCGAAAGAGTGCAATACTTGCGCGTTTTATTTCATGATCCAACGTAATCAGAATTCCGATGCCTTGTATATCCTGTCTATCGTTATCAGGTCCCGTAGAGCCATTTCTGGCGGATAAGGGACTTCAGTTTTGTTTTCAATGCTGTCGATGAAGCCGCTGATCTCCTTTTCAACGATATCGTATACCTTGATATCCACGTGTTTTCCATTCACGATAAGGTCCCCGTATCCCGTTTTCCTCTTTCTTTGTGACCATTCCTCTTCCATTGGCTTTGTATTTACGTCTTCGTAAATGCTTCCGTCCTCACCAAGTATCTCAAAATCGGGTATGAGAGGCTGGAACGGGTAATGCCATGAGTAAAAAAATATGCCATGTGCATCATTCTGGAATGTGAATATCGATTCTACGGTATCTTCGCCGTTGGCCTGACCGGTGGAATGCACGAATGATCTGAGTGAATTGTAATTACCGCCGAAGTTGAGGAAGGTATCGATAAAATGCGTCCCCTCATCTATGAGGACTCCCCGGCCCATCAGGCTTTTCTCAGCCTTCCATCCCTTTGCGGTCATGAACGCCTGGTGTCTTACGATTATCGTATGAACCCTGCCTATTTCACCGTTTTTTATGCGCTTTATCGCCTCGTTTACTGATGGATCAAAATAGTACTGCTCTGCAACCATGAATTTTACCTTATTCTCCTCGGATGACCTGACTATATCTATCCCGGAATCAACATCAACAGAAATCGGCTTTTCCAGCAGAACATGTTTTCCCATCCTCATTGCTGCGGTTGAAAATTCCTTATGGAGTCCGTTTGGAACGATTATGTCAAATATCTCGGCACTGTCCTGGAGAGATTCCTCAAAACTGCCGTATACCTTCGAGACCCTGAAGTTGGAAGTGCAGAATTTTATAGCCTCTTTATCCCTTTCAACTATGGAAAAATCAATTCCAAGCCTGTCATATACCTTCGCATGTTCCCTTCCAAATCCCTTGCACCCTACGATGACAACTTTCATAATAATATAAGATGCATTAAAATAACTTAAACTTTATCAAAATTTTTCATGGATTCGTTTAAATTTTACAGGCTATGCGTGAGATTATCTATTCTTCCCCCGTCCACAACAAGGACCTGCCCGTTCATGTATACGGAATCCTTTGATGCCAGATACATCGCAGCATCAGCTATATATTCCGGTTTCCCGAACATATTCAGCGTTGTCCTTGACTTGAAGTCATCCTCGAGCTTTTTTACCTCTTCAGGTGTTTTTCCGCCTATAGTGAAATCAGTTTCGATCCATCCGGGCGCTATTGCGTTTACGTGTATTCCCGTATTTTTCAGATCGAATGCGAGCCTCTTTGTAAGCATTATTATGGAAGCCTTTGTCATGGCGTAAAACGTCGTATTGTTTGCTGCCGTTCCGATACCGGCATTTGATGCTATGTTTATGATACTTCCACTGCGTCTTTTCAGGTCAGGAAGGAACTCAAGCGTTGTGTAGATCGGGCCGAACATGTTCAGGTCCACCATCTCCCTGACCTTTGCATCATCATAATCTTCAAACGGAAGGAGATACCACATGCCAGCGTTGTTTACAAGTATGTCTATTTCGCCCATTTTCTTATGTACTTCATCCGCCATTTTCCTTATCTCGCTTCTCTTTGAAACATCTGCCCTGAATATTTCACCCCCAGTTGCATCTTTAACGGCCCTGGCAGCGTTCTCATCATGGCTGTAATTTATTGCCACTCTGCAACCTTCAGAGGCAAATTTTTCTGCTATGGCCCTTCCAATCCCCCTTGACGCACCTGTGATCAGTGCAGTTTTTCCTTCAAGCTTTCCTGTCATGATGATGATCCATTGCATCATCAAATAAATAAATAATGCCATAGAATCGTTTACCATAACACGTGTTTCCTACGACATTGGATTTCGCTAACCACATTATAAGAATCCCGGAAAAGGGTAATTCATAAAAAAGCCTTCACGATTTTTTACCCGATACAGAAGCTCGATATTTCCTGCATCCCGGTTCTCCAGGAATACAGAACCAATAACAACGATGCCAGTGATCCGGTATAAAGGCATTGAATTATCGATCTTCCGTTACGACGAATGTTATTTCTGATTTCCGTTGAATTAACCGATATAATCCTTTTTAAAAAGATTTTAATATTTAAGTTCACATCAGGATAAGATGAGGAAAAATATAATATTCGCTGGATTAATAATTCTTGTCATAGGCGCAGCAATGTTTGGTGGCGGTGATTATGCCATATCCCACAGCACCACAACGGGAACAAGCCTGTCTAAAATAAGCAGCACACCTCCAGAATTTGGTCACGAACTCTCTCTCAGCTCGCCGATGCTTCTGACAGTTGAATCCTCCTATGATGCCTTCTTTGTAGTTTCAGATGCAAATATAAGTAAAGCTTCTCCATCAAATATCAGGACTTATGAATATACGCCAATAGAAAACACAACGATTGCATCTATAAACGTAAAAGGATACGATCTTTCCCCAGGAAATTACTACCTGGTGGAGTTTAACAGCACCCCGCCTTCGGTGACTTACTCGTATCTGCCAGTATCAATGACGTATGTATCCCTGGTCTCCGGCATAGGGATATTCGTTCTCATAATAGGGATAATAGTTGCAATAATAGGCCTGATACTGAAGAAAAAGAAGGTAGAACCTCTTGATCAAGTATGAAAACGTTACAAAGTTTTACGGCAGGGAAAGGATGCCGGCCGTTGACAGCATAAATTTCGAGGTAAACAACGGTGAGATCGTAGGATTTGCCGGGCTTAACGGTGCCGGGAAAAGCACAACAATCCGCATGACCGCGGGCATAGTAAACCCATCGAAAGGTACGATAAAAATCGATGGCTACGATATAGTTCACGAAAAGAAGAAGGCCTCATACGGCATCGGCTGGGTTCCGGAATTTCCTAATTTCGAAGGAAACTTCACCCCTGTAAAGCTGATGAAGTATTACGCCGGTTTTTATGGTATAAAGAATCCTGATGGAAGGATCAGCGAACTGCTGGAAGAGGTATCACTTGGAAGATTCAGGGATCGGAAGCTCAGGAATTTTTCACAGGGCATGAAGAAGCGTTTTTCACTGGCCTCTGCGTTGCTATCGGATCCTCAGAATTTCCTTTTTGATGAAACACTCAACGGTCTTGATCCTGAGGGCATAAAATTCTTCAGGAACCTGATTGTAAAGTACCGGTCGGAAGGAAAAGCGATCCTTTTGTCATCGCATATACTGGGCGAACTTGAGAATCTCGCCGACCGGATAGTTATAATAAACAGGGGCAAAATTGTAAAGGATGTAAAAATAGATGAGATATCAAGCAACGGTGCGGTCAAAATAAGGATAAAGCTAAGGAATCCAGATGATAAGGTATTCGATATCCTGGGCACATACGGAACCGTTTCAAGGGAAGGAAACGAAATAGTTGTTTCCGGTGTGCAGAAGGATTATTCGGATCTAAATGGAGATCTTCTCAGGTCCGGATATGCGGTAACATACTTCAACGTTGAAACGGAAAGCCTTGAAGATTACTTTTTCTCTTCAATAGGGGATGCAAGATGAATCCCATAATAAATGAGTTCGGAAGAGCCGCCGGGAGCAGGACAGGAATGATAATACTCATCGTGCTCATAGCACTCATCGTCGTGGGCACGTACGGCTTTATGGGAAGTTATTCGCCTTCTAATCCTTCTGCAGAAACAAACACCGTTTCAGGATACTATTCCAACGGAACTTACTTCACCTTCGTGACATACACGTACAATGGCTATGGCAACCCGCTTGAGGGGAAAACAGTCAATGTGCAGATAAATAATACAAATTATCAATTGACATCGAATGCGGCCGGTTATGCAAACATCACGGAACCTTTAAGCCTTATTAATATCCAAGAAATAATAGAAGTTAACGGAGCTTATTTTTTTCATACAATCCATCCGTATTTTAATGGAAGTTATTCAATAGAAACTGTAAACGAGAAATCAAACAGCCTTGAAAACGATATAATGATATTCTATGCTGGAAAAGATCCTTCTCCACCGGTTTCAATTTACTATAACTACAGTGCGGTAATATCTACGATATCAGTGCCCAATGCAAATATATTCTATAAAAATATCAGCAACTTTCACATTGATTTCGTCAGTATAAGTGGTGCAAAATCTGGATATTACACCATAAAGGTTTCATCGGCATCCAGTTCAGATAATTCTATTTTCAGCTATACGATCTATCAGGTTTCACTGGTGAACCTCCCTCCCGTAAAAGAACTCACGGATGAATTCATGAACAGCGTCAGCGGGGACGCCGGGTTCATAGTATCTATACTTGCGGTGTTTTACGGATACTATTCTTTTGGAAGGGATCGTGTCGATGGCACTATAGAATCAACCCTCGTGAGGCCGGTTACGAAGACCGGTCTGCTTTCATCAAGGTACGCGGCCTCGGTTATGATATTCGGCATAGCTGCGATCATAGGATCATTCCTTTCCAGCCTTCTTGTATTCCATTATTCCGGGTACTTTCTGTCAACCGGCGCAGTTTTACTTCTATCCTTTTCCATAGTGGTTTCCGCGGCCGGTATAATAGGGCTCATATATTTTCTTTCAAATTTCCTGAGAACTGTCGGATCACTGATGGGTGTTGGAATATTCCTCTTCATCTTCTTCTCAATAATATGGAATATTGCACTGCTTTTCATTCCTGGAATATTTTATCCTGCCGGATCAGTTGCTTATGGAAGACTTGGAATGGCCCTTAACTTCTTAAACCCGTTCTCGTACATATCCATGGCAGTCGGAGTTTATACCAAAAGTATTTTTATCTCCTTTTACGAATACACTGCATCTTCAATCGGATTAACCTACACGACATTCTTTGCAGTTTCGCTGATATGGATACTCGTTCCTTACGCACTTGCCATCATGGTGTGGAATCGCAGGGATTGAAGAATGAGGATGGAATTCATATTTTTTATTATAATATCACTTGCATACGCTATTACTATAACCTATTCTGCAGTAAATGACGTAAAGTTCAGGTCAATAAATGCATTCATGTTCGTGCCAGTTTTCCTTATCGACAGCCTTTTTTACTATTTTACCGGAAGTTTCTTCATTATAGCGGTATTTGTTTTTATTTTCGTAATATCATTCATGAGAACATCCATGCCTTTATATCTTATAATGTCGGTAATTGCCATCTTCCTTTCTTTCCTTTTTCTGAAGAATCCACAGGTATTTCTCGGAATCTTCATATCTGGTCTTGTTCTGGCCCTGGGCTACAGGGAGGAACTTTTCGGAATAGGCGACATCAAGGCAATAATAATGGCCATATACCCGTTCATGATCCTTAAAGCCCCTTTTGGCCTGCAGTTACTGCCATACCCGATCGCATTTCTCCTTTACACCGCGATTTTCTCATCGGCCTTCATTCCATACGTGTACATTTTCGCATGGAGAAATCATCTTAAAACAAGGAATTTCAACATAGAATACGATGAAAACATTTACAAAAAATACGGTAACAAATTCAAGATCATAAAGTACGGCGAAGAAAGTTACATGAGTTACAGAATACCATTTCTTGTCCCGGTAGCAGCTGCTTTCTTCATTGCACTTTTCATTCCCTGATCGGTGGTACTCAAAACGCTGTATTCACTCACACAAAGATATTTTCATATACGTAAGCATATAGCTGAAAGCGCTTGAAAATGGTAATATATCGAATCAAAATGTGCCATCATGACTGGCGGTTATCCGGTTGAAATAGAAAAGGACATTTCGGATATAATATCAAGGCTTGAGGCCATGAAGGCGAAAAGGATAGCTCTCCAGCTCCCGGACGGGTTGAAGCCCTATTCATTTGATTATTTCAATAGACTTTCAGGAAAATTCGACATCGTTTTGACGACATCACCTGTTTACGGTGCATGCGATATAGGATCACCCGATATATACGGGAATGTTGACTGTATTGTGCAGATCGGGCATTCCGCGATCCCGAATATAAAGTACCCGAAACCTGTAATCTTTATAGAGCATCCCAGGGAAGTCGAATTAAGCGATATCGATATAACCCTGATCAGGGATAAAGGGATCAGGACTGTGGGCATGCTTTTTTCAGTCCAGTACAGGGAAGTTGCGGAAAAACTGGCAGGAATCCTTTCATCAAAGGGAATTTCAGTGAAATTCGGGAAAAGGGATGGCCGGGTGCAGTATGACGGCCAGGTTCTGGGGTGCAATTTCACATCGGCACACAGCATATCTAATGATGTTGATGCATACATCATAGTAAGCACCGGCTTATTTCATGCAATAGGTGCGCAAATTAGCGTAGAAAAGGAAGTCTTTCTCTTCGATCTTAATGAGAAGAAACTGAAAAGCATGAAGGCAGAAGCCGACAGGTTCATCCGCAGAAGGTATGCCAGAATGTTTAAAGCGTCACAGGCAGGGAAGATATGCATAGTTATCGATACAAAAATAGGGCAGAGGAGGGAAAGACTCGCGGAGAAGATCCTTGATATGTCGATCAAATCCGGGCTTAATGCGGTGAAGGCGTATTCGGACAATGCCAGCGATTCAGATTTCGTGAATATGGGATGTGATCTCGTTGTGTTCACGGGATGCCCGCGTGTACCCATAGACGATGAAGATCGATTCAGTATGCCTGTCCTCACCCCGGCCGAATACGTTGGTGTTTTCTTCAAAAAAACCGGAAGGTACGTGATGGACGAAATAGTATCAGTTGATGATCCTGGCGAAAAGTGATGTGTTTTCGAATGATGTTATCTCAACATCGTAGAATCGATAAAGATCGCAGCTTTGATTCACAACAACGGGACGGTATGCGTCATCCCGGCCGATCATAGTCCCGTTTTTCCCGCGTTCCGTTATGATTATCCTTTCGTTCTTTCCAATGAGCCTGGAAAAGTGCTTCTCGATTATCCGGGAATGAAGGTCCCTGAGCATGATGTCGTTCTCCTTCATCCTGTTGGATGAAACAGTTTTCCTGTTGTAATCAGCCGTATATTCCCTTGGTGAAAATCTTGTTATGTTAAGTATGTCAGGTTCAGAAGCCTCTATAAGTTTATACGTTTTCTCGAAACTTTCCTCGTTCTCGGAATAGTAACCCACTATGATGTCGGTCGAAAGCACGGATTCCCTGAAATTTTCCCTGAATTTTGAGGCAATTTCAAGAAATTCAGATGCATGGTATTCCCTGTTCATGGAATCGAGTACGCTATCGTCACCGCTCTGGACGGGCAGGTGCATAAATTTGAATACCTTTGGATTCTTATACGATTTTATAAGATCTTCTTCTATCTCCGCCGTATTTTTCGGTTCCATCATGCCAACACGCAGCCTGAAATCGCCATCTATTGATGTTATCATGTTTATCAGTTCCGGAAGCCTGATACCGATATCTTTTCCGTACGATGCAGTATCCAGGGAAGTGATCTTTATTTCTTTCCGGTTTCTTTCAAGAAGCATCCTGACCTGATTCACGATCTTTTCAGGTCTTCTGGATACAAGGTTCCCCCTCGCTATACGGGATATGCAGAATGTGCATTTCCCTGTGCATCCCTGGTTGATGGGTATGCCTTCAACAATTTCTGAATCGATTATTGATGTATCAATGCTTTCACCATAGAAATTCCTGAAATAATCCCTGCCTATGGATTCTATGTGGCTTCCTTGGAGAAATTCAGCCTTTATAGGGCTCATGCATCCGGCAACCCTCACATTTGAGACCTTCGAAAGTTCCGATATCCTTCTCATCATGTGATCTTCAGTTTTTTTTATCACCATGCATGTCCCTATGATGCTCAAATCAGCATCTTCAGGCCTGTTAACCAGCTGGTCCCCATCTTTTATAAGTGAATTCACATAAAGCGAAGTTTCAGCCTTATTGAGCGTGCACCCGTAGGCTTCAAAGTATACCTTCATCCTGTGCCTATTTATTTCAATTATTTTAGCATTCCCGATCTTAATTAATAACGAAATATTATGTATTAAGCATCATCCCATTCATGTAAAAATTTCTGCCAGTACTGTAATTAAGGTATTTCAGATCAGAATAATGCAAAAACAATAAACGGGCCGGATCAGTTACATAATACACGTCAATCCTGCCAAGCTCGAATTTTCGTTAAATAAGTTAAAATCCATTTCCGGAATAATAATATCCCGGAAGGATACCGGGATTTCGCTCAACACCATAAATATGAATACGCGGTTAGAGAATAAGTTTGTGAATTTTTATTAAAAGGATATATTCTTTCAGAATTTTTAATAATTTTAAATTCTAATATAGTTTTTCGTTTTAAAAAATTACGACTTTATCAGGGATTTCCTGATCTTCGCACCGGGAGCAATTAAACCGTTACTGTTAAAAATCTCTACTGAATACGGTACAAAAATATATTTAATGGCAACGGATTCGTATGAAATAAAGAGGCCGAATCGCATACTGGTGTATATTAAAAAGAATGAGACTATACAGTTCATCATCAGCATCTTATATTATTTCATAAAATAATAAAAAAAGTATGAAAAATTTCATGACGGTATGGTTTCATCAATGATACAATAACTAATATAACGAATAGAATTAAAAAATGAAATTTTTTATACTGAATATAAACGAATCCTGAACTCATAATTTATATATCTAAAATAAATAACTGATCATGGAAAAAAAGGATATTCCGGATCAATACCTGGAAGGCTACAGCTGTGATGTGGCTATAAGATGGTCAAAAATCGATCCTTCACTGCTTCCGGTTGATGAACTTGACAAACAGATAATATGTTACCTGAGATACAATGCAAGGATTTCCAATGCTGAAATAGCCAAATCTCTCAACACAAGCGAGGCAACGGTCCGCAGGAGGATTAGCGAGCTTGTTAGAAAAAAGATAATAATCGGCTTCTCAGCGCTTGTCGATCTTCAGGCTGTTGAAAACAGTATAAAGGCTTATATAATTATTGATGCCGATCCAAACAGGCTCGATGAGATAGCAAACAGCATAGGGGAAAACATGAACGTTTTAAGCCTTTACCGCAGGAGAGGGAAAAACCAGATAATCGCAGAAACGCTGTTCCTTAACCTGGGATCGATAGAGGATTTTGAGAGCTTCATGTCAAAGCTGACAGGCGTAAAAAATTTTGAAACAATGATAGTTTCAAAGGCATACAGAAAAAATCCGTGGATAGGGATTTAGTCCTTTGGAACCCCGCTCTCCATTATTTTCATGTATTCTTCTTCCGTTATTTTTCCGGTTTCAAGCACCAGCGACTTTATTGATTTCCCTGTCTCAATTGCTGTCCTCACTATTTTTGCCACGTTATCGTATCCTAGATACGGGTTCAGGAGTGCCGCAGATCCAAAGCTGTTTGAAAGGTGTTCCCTGCATACATTTTCGTTCGCCTTTATACCGTCTATGAGTTTTTCCCTGAACATATGAATGCCGTTTGTCATTATATCAAGGGACCTGGTAAGTTCATAATCGATCCCTGGCATCATAACATTCAGTTCAAGCTGTCCAGCCTGCACCGACATATTTACCGCCTGCTGGGATCCGATAACAGAATGGCATATCATATTCATGGCTTCCGCAATGGACGGATTGATCTTGCCCGGCATTATTGAGGAACCCTGCTGCACTGCAGGTATCGTTATTTCATGGATTCCTGTCCCAGGTCCTGAATATAGAAGTCTGATATCATTTGCAATCTTTTCAATGTCCAGAGCCAGGTTCGTAACTGCATTCATGACCCTTGAGAAATCTGTCATAAACTGCATAATACCTGGAAGGTTTGAGCTCGCCCTGAATCTTTCTTTCGTTATTTCGTTTATGTATTTTACAACATTCTCCTTGTAGTTTTTACTTGTGTTGATTCCCGTGCCAACGGCAGTCCCTCCAATGTTCAGTTCCATGATATAATCGAGTGAATCCGATATTTCATCCCTGTCCTTTTTCAGTGCATATGCATATGCAGAAAATTCAAGGCCGGCTGTAACCGGTGCGGCATCCTGCAGATGTGTTCTTCCAGGTTTTGGTATTCCCTTCAGTTCTTTCGCTTTCCTCTCGGTGGTCTCGATCAGTTCCGAAAGGCTATCCTTCAATTTTTTTATCTTTTTGTCAACTGTAAGCCTCATTACCGTCGGGAAGACATCGTTTGTGGACTGGCTCATATTAACGTGATCGTTTGGATGTATCACTGAATAGTCTCCTTTATTCTTGTTCATAAGAGTGAGGGCAACGTTTGCAATTACCTCGTTTGCATTCATATTGTATGACGTCCCTGCGCCCGCCTGGTAAACGTCTATTACAAACTGGTCGTGGTATTTACCACCTATTATTTCATCACAGGCCTTTGCTATATAATCTGCCTTATCCTTAGCTAAAGTTCCGCCCTCTGCATTGGCCAGTGCAGCTGCCTTTTTTACCTGCGCTATTGAAATTATATGGTCAGAATCCGCCGTAAGGCCTGTTATTTTAAAATTTTCCCTCGCGCGTGCGGTGTTTATCCCGTAAAATATATCATCGGGAATCTGCACCTCTCCGATTACATCCCTTTCAGTTCTCATGATCATCTATCACACAGGAATATAAATTTTTGTTCTTGCAGTTCGCCCTGCGCATAGCCGCTTATTGTCGTTCATTTTATATATTCCAGCATAAATTTCCGTAAAAATGACGGATTTTAAACTTCATACCGTAAATATTTCACATGTCATTAAAAAACATATTAATACGATAATGGGATAACGAAACCTGAGAATCATGCGTGAAAATGAAGTTATAATAAGAATCGCCGGTGCAGCTGGAGATGGCGTCCAGTCAGCAGGCGAAATCGTCATGAAAGCTTTTGCACGGAGTGGCTTATACGCTACCTCATATAACTATTATCAGGATCTTATAAGGGGCGGAGAGAGCTGGTATCAGGTACGCGGATCTGATCATAAGGTGAAATCACAGGGAGATGGCCTTGATATCCTGATAGCACTGAACAAAGACGGCCTGGAGCGCCATACAAATCCGCAGATAAACGAAGGAGGGGCGTCTCCTCTTGGAGGCATAGCCATATTCGATGAGTCGATAACAGATTATAAGAAAGAAAATGTCAAGTACTGCCCCATGCCGCTTGCAGATATTGCATCGAAATACAGCAGCAACCCCCTGCTTAAGAATACCGTCGGCCTCGGTGCCTCAATGGCTGCTATAGGGCTTGATTTCGATATCCTCGCAGGAGTCATAAGGGACCAGTTCGGAAGCAAGGGTTCAATTGCAGATATGAACGTAAAAGCTGCGCGCGAAGGTTACGATTATTTCCTGAAGAACTACGGTCCGATCGGCAAGAAGATACAGTTCTCGAACAAGAAAAAGTACGTGCTGTCAGGTGGAGAAGCGGTTGGTCTGGGAGCGGTGGCAGGCGGCCTTAAAATGTACGTTGCCTATCCTATGACTCCTGCGTCAAGTGCGCTTCATTTCATGGCATCACATGCAAAGAAGTACGGAGTGTTTGTAAAGGTTCCGGAGGATGAAATTTCCGCAATAAACACCATAATAGGCGCAAATTATGCAGGCGTAAGGGCAATGACAGGATCAGCCGGCGGTGGTTTTGCACTGATGACTGAAGCTGTCGGGCTTTCGGCAATGACAGAGGTGCCCATAGTTGTATACGAAGCCCAGAGAGCAGGCCCTTCCACCGGTCTTCCAACAAAAACAGAACAGGGTGACCTTAACCAGGTCATAGGTGCATCACAGGGCGATTTCATGAGAATCGTGCTTGCACCGAGGAATATTGAGGAGGCATTCTACCTGACCAGGGAAGCGATGAATCTCGCTGAGAAATACCAGACACCGGTATTTGTCATTTCAGATCTGTATCTTGCTGAGCATTATGATACAATTGACACTTTTGACCTCAATTTCAAGATAGATCACGGTCTTAGGGCGAAGGACAACGATCCGGACTTCAAGAGGTATAAATTTACTGAAACTGGAATATCACCGCGTGCAGTTCCCGGCCAGGCCGGTCTTATGCACAATGAGGATTCAGATGAGCACAATGAATACGGTGACGTTGTCAGCGATGCGGTAACGAATCCCGTTGACAGGATAAAGATGATGGACAAGCGCATGAAAAAGCTGGACACATACATGAAGGAAATTCCCCCGACACCTACGTACAGGATGGAGGATGCGGAATATGCAATAATACAGTGGGGAAGCACATGGGGTGCAGTTGAGGAGGCCGTAGACATACTGAGGAATAAGGGTATCAAAGCAGGTGCAATTGAGGTTAACAGGCCATACCCGCTTAACCCTGACATAGGCAAACTCATGAAGAACCGCAAAAGAATCATCGCTGTTGAGAATAATTATTCAGGGCAGCTTGCAGAACTGATTGCAAAGACATTCCTGGTCAGGCCGGAACTCATAACAAAATATGACGGTGAGACATTCTATCCGGGAAAGCTGGCCGAAGAGATTGAGATCAAGATAGGTAAGAAAAAAGAGGTTATTGAGGCGTGATGAATATGAATATGAACGATTATAAGGGAAAGAGAGTGCAGGCGGACTGGTGCCCTGGCTGCGGCAATTTCGCGCAGCTCTCAGTTATCCAGATGGCGCTGGCCGATCTGAAAATTGATCCGAAGGATGTAGTTGTTGCCTCAGGAATAGGGTGCTCAAGCAATATGCCGGAGTTCCTTAACGTTTACGGGTTCCACGGACTACACGGCCGCCTCCTTCCGGTTGCAGCTGGCGTAAAGTGGGCAAACTCCAAGCTGACGGTTATAGCATACGGCGGTGATGGCGACGGTTTCTTTGAGGGAACGCAGCATCTGTATCATACAGCAAAGAGGAATGTCGATATAACGTACATGGTTTCAGACAACCAGGTATTTGGCCTTACAACGGGGCAGGCTGCACCAACAGCTCCTATTGGCCTGAAAACAAAGACAACACCAGATGGAAACATAGAAGAGCCTTTCAACCCGATTACGTTCACGCTCAGTGCCGGTGCGACTTTCGTTGCAAGGGGATTCTCCGGGAACGTCAAGCAGCTCAAGGAAATACTTGAAAAGGCAATACAGCACAAGGGGTTCTCATTCATAGATGTACTTAGCCCGTGTGTTACATGGAACAAGACTAACAGCTACGAATATTTCAGGCCAAGGGTCTACGAACTCAAGGACAATGATGTAACGAACTTCGATCAGGCCTACAAGCTTGGCTTAGAATGGGGAGATAAGATACCTACCGGTATATTCTACAACGTTGAGAGGCCGACTTACGAGGACCTTGATGAAGTCCTGAAAGAGGGCCCGTTATTTGATAGAAAGGAACACGT
>JAVRLU010000015.1:0-29049 GCA_031961165.1 Thermoplasmataceae archaeon | reverse complement strand
CAGAAATCCTTTGCTGTTCTGCATACCTGTTTATGCAGTACTCATTGATAAATTTACAGTTTATATAAACGAATCACTCAATAACGGGTTGTTTTTCAGGGATATTTACGTAAATTGAATAACAGTCGTTCGCTGTTCATGGTAAAATCGACGGTACATTGAAAGAATAAAGATCTCCGGATTTAGATAGTGCATGATTTTAATGTTTCTCGTTTAAAGTTGGAGCTTTTCAAATTTTTGTATAAAATATAAATTGAATGAATAGCAGAAAAATTTATTGATTCGACTCAGATATTCAATAGCCCTTTTTGCCGGTCATGGACATAACCATATTCATAATAAAAAGGTGTCCTTTCAATTTTCCATGTATAATAAATATATTATGAAACGTGATGATCCGAATGTTGGAGTTAAAAATGTTTAATTAATTAATTGTAATCCGCTTTTGTGTTTGAGGAAACATTCAGGAGGATAGGTAAATTTTCAGAACGCCATAGCAGATCGGTAATAGTTTTCTGGATCGTGGCCCTGGTTATACTGGCACCTTTTGCGACACTCCTCCTATCAGATACGACATACAATATCGCCAGTGATATAGTTCCCGCGAACTCAATGGCCAATATAGCATCAAATATATACAGTGAACAGTTCAATTCGTCCTCTTCAAATTCCTCCAGCATCTCTACTTTCATTATATTATACAATAACACGAATATAAATGATATTAATGATCTTAATGAGCTTAAATCCATGCAGATCAATATAACATCTTATTTGAAATCCCAGAACTTTAACGTATCAGTAAGCAGTATAATTAACGTTGAAAATCAAACTTTGCGATCCTTCAGCCTTGGCATAAAGGATGAGCTTTCGATCCTTTACAGTATAAATTCGAGATTTTACGATAACATAACTACGCTTAACCGGACCCTTTTTGGCCTCAGTTCATTTGTATTTTATCCGCCAGTCCATTATCTTGAAGCTTTTATGGAAAATTACAGTGTATCTGGGAACATATCAATTAGTGAACAGGCGGCATATGATAGCGTAACGAATCAAGCATTCATTGAAGAATTCAAATCGCCACTGTACATACCTTACGTAAATAGTTTTACATCGATCTGGAATAATACAGCTAATATTTCCCATGCTAACCAAACCATGAACAATGCCATAAACGAAACATTGTCCAATGAAACATTTTTAAGAGAAGCTGAAAGGGAAGCGCCGCTATTAGTTTCAATAGATCATAATCTATCGCTTTCAAATTTCAGTAATCCATCCTCATACAACAGTTTTCTTAAGACATCCGTGATCAACGATTTTTCAGATCTTCCGGATACGATCGTGTATTTCGTTGAAAACGATCTAAATTTAACTCCATTATCTTTCATACTGAATATATATAATGTTTCCGTTAAAAATGAATCGTATGAAGTTAGTGCGCTTGATTGCAGCGAAATTTATAATGGGACGATTTATACATTTGCCGGAAATCCCCTGGCAGTTTTGAACAAACAGAAATTGCTGCCCTATATCGATTATTTAAATGGAGTCTCAAACGTGAACCAGAGCGTTAATCAGACGCTTGAATCTGAGACGTTCCAGGATTATCCTGTTTTGCCGTCTCAGTACGTTTATCATTCCCTTGTGGGATATGGAAATACAACTGAACTCTTCATCTTCACACTTAATAAGAATTATTCAATAGCCCAGATGAATCATATTGACAGCCTTGCATCTGGAATCGCAAAGGTCATCCCTGGCGCGAAGTACTACAGCGCCGGAACCGGTGTACTGGATCAGCAGTTGGAACAGGAGGCAGTTAGTGGCCTTATAAAAGCCCTGATAATAGGAATACTGGCTTCAATAGTCATAGTCGGGATATTTTTCAGGTCCCCGGTGGCAGCCTTTCTTCCATTCTCAATCTTCCTCATGTCGGCAATTATGAGCGTTTCCATAGATGGTATGCTTTATAAATATATACTTCACGCCCAGGTATCGTTTATAACACCTACTTTGCTCCTTATACTCCTTCTTGGTTTGACAAGCGATTATGTTGTTTATATAATGTCAAGGTACAGGCGTGAAATCAGGAAAAATAGCCCCGACCCCATAAGCGAAACCTCAAAATGGTCCGGGCACGCAGTTTTTACATCGGGAATAACTGTTGCGCTCTCATACGTAGTCTTATACCTGTTTGATGTCCCATTATTCAGCGATGCCGGCATAACAAATGCCATAGGTGTCGTTATATCCATAATGCTTGCCAATACATTTCTCATCGCAGTGCTCTCAAGATTCAAGAACAGGATATTCTGGCCGTCCAAAAGCAAGAAAATACCATTTGAAGGATCAATGGAGAAAGTCTCGCATTTTGTTGTGAAGAATAAGCTGAAGATAGTCATAATTTTCATTGTTGTTGCCGTCCTTTCTTCGTACCTGTACATATCAACGCCTACAAACATGGATGTATTCGGACTAGTGCCTGCAAGCAGCGGTATACAGGCTGTGGAGGTTGCTGCATCAAGTTTTCACGGTGATATGTTCTTCACCGGATACGTTGTTTTGCATTTCAAAAGCCCTGTTGTGACATCCGGCAGCTACAATATGGCAGAAATGAAGGAGATTACAGCGCTGGAAAATTATCTCAGGAATAATTCACAGGTATTCAAGGTGTACGGCCCAACTTCACCATACGGTGTAGACATCAATCTGACATCATTGCCTTCGAAATACGCATCAGTTTACAGTTCACAGATATCAACGTATATAGGGCACGATGCACATTACGCCGTCGTTGAATTTGAGCTGTCAAACCTGAGCTGGTCACAGTCAGCGTCTTCATTCGTGAATAGCCTTCCATCAATGATATCGTCTGTTAGCCATCAGGCATATTCGTATTACGTTGGAGGGCTAACTGCAGGGCTTGATGCGGCTTATTCCCATACCCTGAAAAGCTTTGAGGAGATAATACCCATACTGGCTGTTTCTATTTTTGTCATATTGTTAGTTCAGTTAAGCTCTGTATATACGCCAATACGCCTTATTCTCATGGTTCTAGCTTCCGTTATGGCAGGCCTGTCACTGATATACCTACTTATTTACTATCTCTATAAACTTCCAATAATAATATTCATGCCGATGTTCACTTTCGTTACACTGCTCGCTGTCGGGCTTGATTACGATATCTTCATGATAACAAGAGCACGGGAGGGCGTTATCAAGGGAATGAACGATGAAGATGCCATAAAGACGAGCATTGTGGAGAACGGGGGAATTATAATAACGCTTGGATCGCTTCTTTTCGTAACATTCGGATCGCTCTATTTCAGCGGGCTCCAGATAATTGAAGAAATCGGGGCAGGACTCGCTATGGGCGTGCTCATTGATACTTTTGTAAGCTGGCTGTTCTTCGTTCCCGCTGTTATGCTTCTGATGAAAAAATACAACTGGTGGCCATCAAAGATCGGAAAAACTTAAATACTATTTTGTAATTATCAGTTGTCAACTTAAGGTTGACAAGTAGGTGATAATATGGCAAAGAGAGAAGATGATGACTGGGATGATATGTTTGATGAGTTCTTCAAGGATTTCGGAATAGATTTCAGGTCCTTCAACAGCAGGCTGGCAAGAATCTGGAACAGAATACTTAACGATCCGTCGATGGCTTCAAATGAACCTTACGTTTATGGTTTCACGTACAGGATAGGATCCGACGGGAAGCCTGTGTTCCAGGAATTTGGAAATGTTCCGGGAGTTACGAAAGGGGCGAGGCCTATAGAGAGAGGTGTGAGAGAACCGATAACCGATATAAATGATGATGCAGGAAAGATTTACGTAACATTCGAGCTTCCTGGCGTGTCAAAAGATGACATTGACCTGAAAGTATCGGATTACAATATAACGCTTAACGTTGAGGACGAACAGAGAAAATACTACAAGAGCATTGATCTTGACTATAAGATAAAGCCTGAAACCGCTTCAGCGAAATTCAACAACGGGCTCCTTGACGTAACCGTGGATAAAGCCGTTTCAAAGGAAAGTGGTGGAAAGAAAGTCTCAATAGAATAAGGCCTGTTATAGATTAAATGAGGCGCAATTTTCTCTGCCCATGCGGGCGGAGGATATTGCGGATTTATTATGAACGGGGATATTGACGATTTTATAACAGCATTTGAAAATTCAACCAGACGTGAAATAATAAGGCTTTTAACACAGTTTGAAAGATCCTATGCCCTCGAACTCAGCAGGGCAACGGGTATTTCGCAACAGGCTATAAACAAGCAGCTTGATCTGCTTGAAAAGTGCAATCTTGTTACTAGCTCCGGTTTTGTCCCAAGCGAATACGGGGCAAGAAAAAAGATATACGAACCGACAGGTTTTTCAACGGTTATAATCGATTATTCAAGAAATTTCTTTTCAATCAGCAGGATTCAGATAGATGAAGATAAAAATAATGGAAGCATCATAGGGCGGGAAGAGGCAATAAGGCTGCTAATGGAAATACAGAATGATCTTGATTCCCTAATGAAGAAAAGAACGGATCTTATAAAGGAGAAGGACAGGATCATATATTCCCTGTACAAGGAACTTGAGAACGCTGACAGGATAACAAGGGAAGTTGTATACAGGTATATGAATAGCTTCAGTGTAGATGACGTTTCGAAAGATCTTTCGCTTCCTCCTGATCTGGTAAGAAAAATAATCAGGGATTTCGGATTTCCTGAATGATTCTCTAAATCCTGGTGCAGAATTTACTTACGAACCGCTTTTCATTCTCATCCATTGCTGCCGGCAGTACAAGGACGTATGGCGATTTCACACGTTCAGGGCTTATCTCGTCTATATTTCCGTATAATATCTCCTCATCGGGGAACGATATCCTTATTGCTGCTATGATGTCCGTACTGAAAATATTTATCGACCTTTCCCTTTCCATGCCCTTAAGGGTATCCCTGACTTCTTCAAAGGGTATATTCCTCCCATCCTTCAGGTCTATCAGCATTACCGTGTGCATGCCGTTCTTAAAGTTGCGGTATATCTTGTCGATTACGCTCAATGGATAGAAATTTTTGGAAACCTGCGGTATTGAGACTGGAGGCCCGTTCTTATAATGGAAAAGCCCCGTTTTGCCTATTACCGTGTTTATTATGGATGCGTTCTCGAATACGTTCACCTTTATCCCCCTTTCCATGGCCTCCAGCCTTATCTCGTTGTGTGTGGTGGCGGAAAGGGAATCGCCTGCAACTATAAGTGAAACGTTTTTTTCACCCGCTTCCTCTATTATCGTTCCGGTTTCAACAAAGTCCCGCCATGTTTCCTTAACAGGAACATTCAGGATATTCCTGAGATCTTCCGTGAAATTATCCGGAGGTATCGATGTGTAGCGATCGACGTAAACAATGTCTGATCGATTCATCACCTCAATCTCCTGCCGTGTTATGCTTTCCGTTCCCCTGAGTCCTGCGCCTATAATGTTGAGCATTCCTCTATCCTCGATACCTCGTTAAGTTTTGCTACCCTTTCACCGCCAATCACGCCTGTCTTGATGAATTTTGATGAAAATGCAACCGCCAGGTGCGCTGCAAAATCATCCGTTGTTTCTCCGCTCCTGTGCGAAACAACATTTGTAAGGCCCGCACTGTTTGTCATGAACGCCGCTTCCTTTGCATCCGTCAGCGTGCCTATCTGGTTCACCTTTATCAGCACGGCGTTAGTCGCCTTCATTTCAATCCCTTTTTTTATCCTTTCTGGATTTGTCGTATAAAGATCGTCACCAACGATCAGTGCGGAGCTGCCGATCCTCCTTGTTATCTCGGCGAACCCCTCAAAGTCAGTATCGTACATTGGATCCTCTATATAATAAACGTTGTCGTCCCTTGAAAGTGAAATGGCAAAGTCTATCTGATCGTCCCTGCTCCTAACGTGGCCCTTGTAATCGTACTTTCCATTTTCATATAGAGAATCCGCTGCAAAATCGACGCCTGTATAGATCTTCACGTGTTTCTCCCCGGAAATGTCCTTGACCGCCTCGTTAACGATGTCTATTGCCTCTGCATCCGAAATATTCACGCTCCACGCCCTTTCGTCACCGACGCCTATGCTTATGTCCCTGAATTTGTCGGAAAGTATATCACCTATCCTTCTGTGCACCAGCACGTTGATGTAGGCGGATTCCATGAACGTTTTGCCCTGCGCCGATACCAGGAATTCCTGTATGGCAGTTCCATTCCTGGCATGCTTCCCGCCGCCTATAACGTTGCCGATGGGCCTGGGGATGCTTCCGGACATGCCGCCAACGTAACGGTAAAGATCGAGACCAATTGCATTCGATACAGCCTTTGCCGCCGATATTGAAATTGCGGTTGAAAGATTGCCTCCAAGATTTGCAAAATTCGGTGTCCCGTCAAGATCCTTGAGTAACCGATCAAGTTCTTCCTGCTTCATTGCGTTAAAGCCCAGAAGGCTTTTTTTCACACTGCTCTCAAAGAACTTTATTGAAGAATCTATCCCCTTTGAGGAAAATGCTATTACCTCAGTTTCTCCAGTGCTTGCTCCGGCTGGGGCCGATGTCCTCCCGAAACCTCCGGGCACGAATACATCAGCTTCGACGGTATAATTTCCCCTTGAATCCAGTACTTTCCTGACCTTAATATCTTCTATCGGGTATTCCATGCTGCAGTAACATAAGCATGGAATATAAATTATGTGACATTATTTTCGTAACCGGAATGGTTCGCTGATGTACCTGCCGGGTGATCCTGATGGATCTTGCCAGCGATCATCAAACCGCTTCCTCCCGGCTTTATATAATAGTATGCGCGCCTTTGCGATTCTTCATCCAACCGAACACTATCCTTATGGCGTTTACGGTGGAGATGCATGGCGAAGCTTTATTTCTTGAACGCTATCAGGTTCTTCCTGTACCTCTCACAGAATGTGTTATAATTGTGTTTATAACCGGTCCACAGTTTTTTGTATTCCTCTGTGATCTTTCCAACAACTTTTGCAGGAACACCGACTGCGATACTCTCATCCGGAATCTCCTGGTTGTTCTTTACAACTGCGCCTTCGCCAATTGCCGCCCATACCCCTATCACGGAAAAATCGGAAACCGATGCACCCATTCCAACAACAACCCAGTCCTTCACGCGTCCGGTGTGTATTACAGAGAGGTGCCCTATCGTAACATGTTCCCCGATGAAGGTAGCCTCGCCGGGCCTTGCATGTATAACACAGTTATCCTCTATTGCGGAATAATCGCCAACGTTTATCTCGCCGTAATCTCCCCTTAAAACTGCGCCAGGGCCGATCCACACATATTTACCTATATTCACTTTTCCTATAACCGTGGCATTCTCGCTTACATACGCTGTTTCGTCTATATTCGGTTTTCTTCCCTCGAACTCGTATATCATAAAACGATAAGCTTACCGTCATTTAAAATATTTTTCCAGCGATCACAGCCCGTTTTTTTCCATGTATTCCTTTGTCTCCCTTTCAATTATCTCCTGATCTATCTTTATGCCCGTATTTCCCTCCTCGATCAGATGGTGCGCTGCTACGGTGCCTGAGAAAACGGATCTCATTACATCGTATTTCCTGTACAATCCGTAATAGAAGCCTGCCCGGAAAGCATCTCCGGCCCCAACAGTATCGCCGTGGCTTTCTATTGCAGGGAAATTGTTTGCCCTGCCGGATTCGAATACTGTTACGCCCTGCGATCCCCTGGTAACGATGATCGGTTTCTCCGGCTTCTCCATTCTTGTCTTCTTCATGAATATCGAGAATTCCTTTTCATTGAACATTGAAAGATACGAATTTTCATAGAAATACCTGAGTTCATCCGCGGAGAATTTGTATATCTCCTGTGAGGGATCGAATATGAAATTCGATCTTTTTATCCTGATAATATCGTTGTATTTCGGGCCAGTACCGAGATGTATGTAAGTATAATCATCTTTGATCTCCGGCTTCCATGTCTCCATCGGGCCCTGGTAAATAAAGGCGACTTGCTTTGATCCATCCGATGCAATATAGCATACAGGCCCGTAATCATTATCGGATACCGTCAAGAAATCCGTGTTTATACCGGATTTTTTCATGTAATCGATGTACGATGAATGCGTCATTGATGAAACTGCAGAGTATATATCAAATGGAAAGCCTAGCTTAGAGGCAACAATTGCAAAATTTCCGGCAGTCCCCCCGTACCTCTGCCTGTATTCTTTTACATTTGCGGAACCCTCATCAGGTATTCTTGCAACGTTCATGATAATATCAATATTGATGTGCCCAAAATATGCCAGAAATTTCATAATGTTTCGTAATGAATAACAATATAAATATTCTTTTGAACGGTATGATCGATTTTTCCATTTCCGGCTTCGTATCGAAATGTAATGATGCTGAAAATTTAATATACAATCGATCAATTGAATCAGTATGAGCTACAAGAAGATCACAATATCCACCAAAGTCTTCGAAAAGACTGATTCTATCGTAACATGGGTAGATAAGAGGCCCGTTTTGATCGCAAAGTACAACGGAAAGTATTACGGTCTTGATGCCGTATGCGCGCACATGGGATGTGCAATTCTGGATACAGTCAAGAACGGCCATGCCGTATGCCCGGCCCACGGGGCTGAATACGATATCATTACCGGGGAAAAAGTTAAGGATGCTTTCGTAAGGCCGGAAGCCCCGTGCGAATACGATGAGAGCAGGATTCCTCTTAAGACGTATGACGTAAGAGAAAAGGAAGGATTCCTGGAGATAGAACTCTGATACCGGATACATTTATCTTTAAAACCGCAATACATTTTTTATGTATTCGAATATTGAAAGTAATGTGATAACTGCAAAATTTGATGCAGGATCGGATATAATGGAAGATCTCAGGAAGATCGCTGAAAAATATGGTATAGGCAGCGGAACGATCCTGTGGGGCATAGGCATGATGAGGGATTTTGAGATCGGCTACTTCAAGGGCCAGGACTATGCAAGGGAAAAATTTCACGAGAGGCATGAAATAGTCTCCTTTCACGGAACAATAAGCGAAAACGAACCGCGATTCCACATACATGCAGCCGCGGCGGATGAAAAGCACCAGGTTATTGGCGGGCATTTCTTTTCAGGGGTCGCCGAACCGCTGATGGAGATCCAGATCCTGAAAATTGACGGCTTCAAAATAACGAGAGAAATGAATAAAAAATTAAATGTTTATGAGATGAAAATAGAGTAAATCAGTATTTATTTAATTTTTCAACCAGTTCCGCATCTTTCTTTATAACTGCCGATCTTGCCGCCGAGATCCTTGCCACAGGTATCCTGTATGGTGAAGCAGATACGTAGTCAAGGCCTATTTCATTGCAGAAATCTATTGTTGCCGGATCACCGCCCTGTTCGCCGCAAATGCCTATTTCCAGATTCTCGTTTGAAAGCCTGCCCCTTTCGACAGCGATCTTCATGAGCTCTCCAACACCCTCGCGGTCAATCGTTGAAAACGGATCATGTTCAAGTATGCCATTTTCAACATAGAAGAACATGAATTTTCCTTCGGCATCATCCCTGCTGTACCCGAAGGTCATCTGTGTCAGATCATTCGTCCCGAACGAGAAGAAATCGGCATGCCTTGCGATGCTGCCTGCGGTGATACAGGCCCTCGGTATCTCGATCATTGTACCGAACTTGTATTTGACCTTTTCATGCCCCTTTATTTCGCTTACCGTTTTTTCCAGGTTTGACCTTATGGCCTTGAGTTCGTTCTCATGACCGATCAGTGGTATCATGATCTCCGGGTATATTTCCCTGCCCTCCTCTATAACGTTAAGTGCGGCCTGTATTATTGCCCGTACCTGCATCTCGTATATTTCAGGGTAAACGAGGCCTACCCTGCACCCCCTGAATCCAAGCATCGGATTGAACTCCTCAAGATTCCTGACTGTTTGCAGCATCCTCTCAAGGTATTTTACACGGTTTTCATCAACGGGTTCCTGCTTCTTCGCCTCGTATATATCCGTTATTATGCTCTCCTTATCCGGAAGGAACTCATGCAATGGCGGGTCCAGGAGCCTTATTATTACGGGAAAGCCCTCCATTGTCCTGAAAAAGGCCGTGAAATCCGATATCTGCATTGGAAGCAGCATGTCCAGGTATTTTTTTCTTTCCTCCTTGCTTTCGCTCATAATCATGGATCGCATTATCGGGATTCTATCGTTTCCCAGGAACATCCTTTCCGTCCTTGCCAGTCCGATACCTTCTGCACCATTTTCCCTCGCAAGTTTTGCCTCCTCCGGGGTATTTGCATTGGCCCTGACTCCAAGCGTCCTGTATTTGTCCGCTATTGAAAGCAGCCTCTTTGCATAGGTATCCATTACCGGTTCCTCAACTTCAAGTTCTCCGAGGTAGAAATTCCCGGTAGTTCCGTCTATTGTAATCTTGTCCCCCTCTTTCAATACGGTATCCCCTATGGTGATCGTCTCGTCCTTTGTATTAACGTTCATGGTCTCCACGCCGACAACTGCTGGCTTTCCCATGGCCCTTGATACGACAGCAGCGTGCGACGTCATGCCCCCCTTCTGGGTGAGGAATCCGTTGCATACGAACATTCCTCGCACATCATCCGCAGTTGTCTCGGGCCGGACAAGTATCATATTTTTCTTCTTTGCATTTTGCAGCGCCTTTTCCGAAGAGAATACTATTTCCCCTATAGCTGCTCCGGGAGATGCTGCCAGGCCTCTTCCCAGAAGTTTTTCGTTTCCCTTGATCCTGACCTGCGGATGCATTATCCGATCGAAGGTTTCCGGAGTGATCCTTATCAGGGCTTCCTCTTCCGTTATTATGCCCTCATCGATCATGTCCATGGCAATTCTTATCGCTGCCTTTGCGCTCTTCTTGCCAGTCCTCGTTTGAAGTATGTAAAGCTTTCCCTTCTCAATTGTGAACTCTATGTCCTGCATGTCCTGGTAATGCTTCTCAAGTATGCCGCATGTTTTGACTAGCTCATCGTACACCTGCGGCATTTCCTTCCTCATATCCTCGATATACTTTGGCGTCCTTATCCCTGCAACAACATCTTCGCCCTGTGCATTTGTCAGGTATTCTGCAAATATCCTGTTTTCACCGGTATTTGGGTCTCTTGTGAATGCCACGCCAGTTCCGGAATCGTAACCCATGTTTCCAAAAACCATAGTTACAATGCTGACGGCCGTACCCATGTTTTCCGGGATGCCGTTCATCTTCCTGTAAGCTATGGCCCTCTTGCTGTTCCACGAATTGAATACAGCCTCTATTGAAAGTATAAGCTGGTCATCGGGGTCCTGCGGAAACTTCCTTTCGTACTTATCGTATATGCCGCTGTACATTGCTATAAGTTCCCTGAGTTCCGATGGCAGAAGGGCATCCTCCTCCACGTTCCTTCTTTTTTTGATGCTGTCAAGTGCCTCCCTGAATTCCTCGTGCGGCAGGGAGAAGACGATCTCCCCGAACATCTGTATGAGCCTCCTGTAAGCATCGAGTCCGAAACGCTCATTGCCGGTCTGGGAAATCAAGCCGGAAAGCGTTTTTTCATTCAGGCCGACGTTAAGTACCGTATCCATCATTCCCGGCATGCTGACCGGGGCCCCGGACCTGACGGAAACAAGAAGCGGATTCTTAACGTCCCCAAACTTCCTGCCAGCCTTCTGCTCAACCTCCTTAAGCGCCTTCCATACCTGATCCATCATTCCGGCCGGAAACGTTCCATTTTTCAGGTAGTCAACGCACGCATCCGTTGTTATGGTGAAACCTGGCGGAACGTTAAGGCCTATGCGCCTCATTTCAGCCAGTCCAGATCCCTTTCCCCCGAGCAGGCCAATCATTTCCTTGCCCCCTTCTTCGAAGAGGTATACGTACTTCTTTTGATCTCTCACGTTTGTCTATTATTCTATATAAAAAGGTTTTTTTGTATCAATTAATTCGAAATAGGGAAAATGGCATATATTCAAAAAAGTTAACATCGATACTTTCCGTATCATACAGATTTAAGAACTAAGCTGCAATAAACTATTTATATGGAAAGAAAATACGTCAAAACAAGCTTCGGCAGAATATCCTATCTTGAAAGGAACGGTGATTACCCTCTCATCTTTTTGCACGGTCTCGGTGGAAGCGGAAACAACTGGCTGAAACTTGACCCATTCCTCGATCAGAGATTCCATCTGTACTTCATAGACCTTTTGGGCCATGGAAAATCCGATAAAATAAGGACGGAGTACACCGTTGACATGCAGAGTCGGAACATAATGGAATTTATCGACATTTTGAAAATAGGGAATTTCAGCCTAATCGGGAATTCCTACGGGGGCTGGATTTCAATGTATACAGCAGTGCATTACCGTGAACCGGATTACCTCGTTCTCATCGATAGCGCGGGCATAAACAGGACCGTTGGCGAAATGGACGAGAATTATATTAATAATTTCGTATCGAAGATAAGCACTGTGGAGAAGGGGAACGATGAGGGCGTTATGCGCAATATCATAATCAATAATGCCAGGGAAAAATGGAAAATGTCCGATGACGATCTCAAGATCATAACTGCGAAAACCATCATAATATGGGGATCCGAGGATTCGATCCTTGATCCTTCCTATGCAAAAATTTTAAACGAGAAGATCAAGGGAAGCCGTATATACATAATAGAAGGTGCAAAGCATACGCCGCAGAGAACGCATCCAGACCGTGTTGCAGAGATAATAAACGAAAACATCATTTTCCGATGATATCTACGGTAATATCGCTGCAGTATGATCCCGGGTCCTCAATGACCCTCCTGTCCCTGAGTCCGGCGTAATCACCTGTATCAATTTCGATACGTATAGGTCCGGTAACCGATGTATCGCATTTCAATTTTGAACCGTTCTGGAACGCATAAGGTGTGCATATTATGGAATTTCCTCCAAACTGTGGAGATCCCGAATTCACCGATGCCACAGGTACCCTGTTCTCAAGGGCCCTCCCCTTTACGTAAGTGTGCCATTCCTCTGTGAAAGCGGATCTTATAAGTGAAGGATTCAGAATTATATCTGCGCCATTCCTGGCAAGAATCTTTGCATAGTACGGAAAATCAATGTCGTAGCAGATTGCTATGCCAATTCTGATACCATTTACGAGGAATATCTTTATGCTGTTACCGCTTTTATAAATAGCGCCTTCCGGCCCGTACAGGGAAATCTTGTCCTGTGTCCCGATGATTCTGCCATGGGAGAAAAGGAATGATCTGTTGAAAAGGCTGCCATTTTCCATTACAGAAAAGGAACCGGGAACGATTACACTGAATTTATTCATCGAATCGATACTTGAGATCAGGCTTTCTATCTGATCAACCGAAACGGTTTCGCCTATCCATTTCTCTGGAAACAGGAGTATATCGGAATTTTCTGCAGATTCTAACTGCGCTTCAATATAGTCCGTTACGCTGTCCCATTTGACCCTAGATAGCTGAAACGCCGAAACCGAGAATTTCAATTCTGCACCAGCAGCTCCAGTATATTCCTTGCTAATATGGGTTTTGGCAAATCGTTATATGTTTCTTCCTTTGATCCGTATACGATCCTGTATGAATTTGTGGTTTTACCGAACGGATCTTTTTTATAAGAGTTTACAACGACCATATCCGGCTTTGAAGTGAAATGTGAGAGAGCATCCTCGCTGATATTTTCAGTGAGCCTGAATGCAACCAGTTTTCCCTTGAAAACTGTCCTCAGCTGGTCGACCAGTTTCTTTCTGGGCTTCAGCTTCAGCGTTAAGGGCGATATGCTCTGTATTTTCTCTTCAGCCGAACTTTCAAGGGCAAAATCCGAAAGGGATGCCGAAACGATCACTATATCGTATCCCTTTGCCGCCTCCTCCATGGTTTTCCTTTCGAAATCATCCATTTTACGAGCTTCTATGAAATTCACGTAATCCGGGAGATCTATGACCGTATTTCCGATGTACGTTACCTTTGAGGCACCCATCCTGAAGGCAACCTTTGAAATCCAGTAACCGGTGAATCCTGTACCGGAGTTGGATATGGACCTCACGGGATCTATCGGCTCTTCCCCGCGGCCGGAAACAACAAGGACGGATTTTCCTTCGAGCCCGTGGTAGAAGGAACGGCAGACATGATCGACAATGGTTGCGTTTGTGGATAGTTTTGCCTTCTCCTCGTCGTATAACGGATCGACAATATCCACGCCCAGATTCTTAAGTTTTTTAACATTCTCCATATTTACCGGGTTTTCCATCATGCTGCGGTGCATTGCCGGAGCTACTACAACAGGGATTCCATGGCCGAAAGCAAAGGAGAAGAAAAGCGTGGGAATGGTATCGGTTATGCCGTTTGCCATCTTTCCTATCGTATCGTAAGATGCAGGAGCGACCAGGAATACCTTTTTTTCCGGATCCTTCAGGAACAGGTTTATATGTTCCGTATAACCGGTTATCCTGGTGATCACATCATTTTCAGATGCCCATCTCATTACCTCCTGATCAACGAGATCATTTGAATTTTCGCTCATTCCAACTATAACCGCCGCCCCTTCACGTCTGAGATCACGTATCAGGTCCGGTATCCTGTAAATGGATATGCTTGCAGTTGTTGATAGAACAACGGTCTTTCCCTCAAGCATCCTTGCATATGAATTTTTGTCATATGGCAACATAAAAAGTAATTGTATCATAATGTAAATACTTTCCATTCGATATTTTATAAAAAATATGCAGAAAGATGTACTTCAATTTTAATCTTCAGTATAATATGTTTCTATGTGAATAAATTTTTTACTCCATTATATAAATATTTCAGTTCGCTAATCCTTTATTGAAAAGGTTTTTAATTAATAATAATATTAGTAGTCGTGGAAGCTAATGATGAGAAATTACAGAGGATATATGAAATGCTGAAGATGTTCGGCCTTTCATCCTATGAAGCGCAGGGTTTTACTGCACTGGTATACCACGGCGTTGCCAATGCGGACACAATAGCCAGCACTGCAAACATTCCGAGGACATCCGCCTATAAGGTCATGGAATCACTTGTCAATAAGGGCTTTGCGAAGGCTACCGAAGGGAGGCCGCGCATGTTCAAGCCGGCGGACATGGACCAGATAAGGGATACATATGAAGAAAAACTCCAGCAGCTGTTTAAGGACCTCCGTGAGCTTGAGGAGAGCATGCCATCCAAGGGTGAACCGCAACTGATATTCACGATATACGGTACGCAGAAGGTTATAGAAAAGATGGAGGAGATCATAAACCTTACGGAGAAGGAGATACTGATCAGCACACCGAAGATCAGGGAGATAAGGACACAGCTGAAAAAGCCCATAGAGAATGCAATAAAGAGAGGTGCCCATGTTGTTCTCATCACGCCGCCGAACAAGAGGGTACCTCCAAATGTCACTGTCTACAGGAAGGAGGGTTTGATGGCAACTGACATGGTGAGTGACCAGCTCAGGGCGCTAATCGCAGGGCCTGACCTTGAAACATGCGGATACAGCGATAATCCAGCTCTGACGCTTCACGTGTACCAGTTCATAAACATGATGATACAGATGTGATGACAGGGATCTCAATAAGGATGTGTGAAAGTCAATGAAAGCGGATGGAAATGCCAGCGATGCTTTGGAAGTGAGCCGTAAATTCTTCATTGGAGGGCATATATCGGCGTCAGGTGGTGTTGAAAAGGCACCGGAGAGGGCTTCAGTTTTCGGGTTTAAAACTTTTCAGTTTTTCACAAAAAACCAGATGAGATGGCAATCACCACCATTGAATCCCGATGAGGTCCAGAGTTTTATACAGGAAATGAAAAAATTTGGGATACAGAAGGTCATGGTACATGCATCCTACCTGATAAACCTTGCAAGCAGCGATCCTGAACTCAGGGATAAATCCTTAAAGGGGCTCAGGGATGAAATAGAAAGGTGCAATGATCTCGGAGCAGCTTTCCTCACATTGCATCCAGGATCCTCAAAGGACAGGAAAAAAGGTCTGGAACTCGTTAATAACGCACTCTCGAGTGTCGATCCGGGAAATGTTACGATCCTCGTTGAAAACATGGCAGGACAGGGAAACGTGCTTGGAAGCACGATGGAAGAACTTGAAGCAATTCTCCGGGGCCTCGACGGGAAGTTCGGTGTCTGCATAGATACATGCCATGCGTGGGCTTCCGGTTATGATATAAAAAGCAGGATCGGTTATGAAGATTTTGTAAGGAAAATCGATGAAACAACAGGAACAGGAAGGGTAATGGGCTTCCATCTTAACGATTCCAAGAAGGGAATTGGCAGCAGGGTAGATCGGCACGAACTGATTGGCAAGGGTACGATAGGCGATGGCCTGATCAATGTTATCGAGGACAGCCGCTTCGTGGATTCACCAAAGATAATGGAAACACCATTCGGAGAGGAAATGTACATGGAAAACCTTCTAAATATAAGGGAAATGATCAACGAATCCGAAGAATCCGGTTCTTCCGATCATTTTCCGTGAACGTGATAATCATGGATATCATACCCTTCAAACCGCTCATTTACAGAAAGGATATTGACGGCATGATCTCCCCACCATTCGATGCAATAACCCCACAGGAGGAAATGGTCCTTAAGAGAAACGAGTATAATATAACGTATCTTACACTGCCCAGGGGCAGTTCAGGAATAGATCATGCAAAATATCTTCTCAGGACCTGGATAGAGAATAACGTTCTCGTTCCTGCGGATAGGCCGATGATCCTTATACTTGAACAGCGTTTTTCTGTCAATGGAAAAAACGTGAAACGTTACGGTATAATATCAAAGGTCAGGGTGTTTCCGGATGATGGAAGCGTGATCCCGCATGAAAAGACTTTCGATCAGTATGTAAAGGAAAGAAGGGATCTGATGTCCGGAACCGATACCCAGCTTGAACCGATATTTCTTTTGTCAACAGCTGAAGGCTTCGCCGGTTACATAAAGATCGTTGCCGAATCAATGGAATACGATAATACGTACAGGGGTCCCGGAAACGTCGAAAATTTCGTATATCATGTGTATGAAGGAGAGATTATAAAAAAGATACAGTCCATGCTTGATCATGAAAAGGGTGTGGTTGCCGATGGGCATCACCGCCTTGAGGCCACGAAGCAGATAGCCATGTCGAGAACCGGTGATTCCGTTCGGTTCTGGCAGTATGCAATGGCCTACATTACGTCCTTATATGATGAGGGCGTTCTGATAGGGGGCGTGCACAGGATTGTCAACAGCCGGTCGATGCTTAAAATTGACGATCTGAAAAAAACGTTTGAAATTACAGAGGAATCCGGCGTAATTCCGGACTCGATAACACTCTATAACGGAAAATTTTACAGAATCATTCCAAGGAATCACGATCCAAATTCCACACCGGTGGATATTGTAAATAGGGATATTTTTAAAGGAATCCTTGGATTCGAGGACAGTGAAATGGAGAAGAGCATAATTTATACGCACGATACGGAACAGCTTATCGATGCAGTTGACAGGAAAGTCGCATCATTCGGAATACTGATGCCTGACTGGAACAAGAACGATCTCATGAAGATCCTTGAAAACCGCGTTAAACTACCGCAGAAATCAACGTACTTTTATCCAAAGATACCTTCAGGAATCGCCATAGATTCTTTCAGATCATTCCATTCATAAATACATTACCTGTTATTTCTCCTGTATTTGAACAGAATATAATAGAGCAAGGGATCAAATAACGAAACAATGCCCCCGACAACAAACGGGAGTTCCAGAGACGTTTGCATCAGATAGCCCCCTATTACAGGTCCAGGTGATGATGAACCGACTCGTGTAAGGGAGGTTGCCCCGGATGTCGCCGCCCTTTCGGTGCTGTCAACAGTCTTAAGGGCAAATGACTGCCTTACGGGAACCGCCCCCATTGAAGCCGCCGCCCTCAGGGCCAGCAGGAAGCTACTTAAAATGAATATCGGTGAGACTGCAGCTGCTATTAAGAATATCGAAGAAATTGCTCTTGTACCTATTATCATATTAAGCTCGCCAAACCTCGGAACAAGGAAAGGTATGAAAAACATTGCGATTATTGTAGCCAGATTTATGAAAGTAAACACTATCCCTATTTCTCCAGCAGATATGCCGAACCGCACCTTGAACCAGAGTGAAAGCATAGGTGTAACGAAACCGCCCCCGAAACCGCTCGGTATTGCTGGAAGCGAGAGCTTCACAATATTCTTGAATGAGACTCTTGGAAGAAAATTTTTGCTTCTCACCTTCATGTCCCTGGTAAAGAAGGTGAATAAAACTGTAAATATGGATAAAAATGCAGACAGGTAGAATAGATTGTATACGAATAGATGTGCGCCCTCAACGGGATATATTATAAATGATCCGGCCATGTTGGCAACCATTCCGGCGATGGAAGCAGTGCTGAGGATCCTTGATAGCTGATCCGGCTTTGAAACCTCGGATATCAGGGCGGTCTGTATAGATCCGAATGGGCCCCCGGATCCTATCGGGCCACCGCCGGATCCTGTAAAACCCCCGATTCCAGCCAGCAAAGATAGTATATACGGATCATGCAGCCTCAGGAACAGGAAGGATGAAATGCCGAACGCAGCAAAGAGGAATAGGAGAGTTGTCTTTCTTCCGTAATGATCAGCAAACATTCCAAGTATAAGGGCGAGACCGGCATTTACAAGCATTCCTATTCCTATTATAATCCCGACGAATAGAAAAGAATATCCAAGCGAGTACAGGTACAGTGAAATCAGAACATTCATGTATCCGTATGCGAAACTGAGAAAAACGCGTGAATATATGATTAGATATATATTTCTGTCCATGTGGTCATCACGTAACCTAAGTAAGCTGGCAGTCATCCTGATATATTTATTATACTTATTTGCAGGAAAAATAATTATGATTGAAACAGCTTAAAAAACAATTATATCCATGTTTTGCATTCATTGCTGATACCTAAGGCCGGTCAGGGCAATACAATTTAAAGACCTAACATTAACTCGCCGTAATGATCCCCCTTCAAATGCCGGTACGGGTTTAGCACGCGCATTCCCGTAATGGGCTGTACGGTTAATGCGAAGCTTGAATGAATATAGATCTGCCACCGTAGCTTAGCTGGTTGAGCAGCTGATTCGTAATCAGCAGGCCGGGGGTTCAAATCCCTCCGGTGGCTTTCTTTCCAGCAGATGGATTTTTGATTATACATGGAATGATATATTGGTCACACAAACAGGCAATATTTTGCTTTGAGTTCCAAAGGGCTAAATTTAGAAGAAAAAGTCAGATACCAGAACTGATACTTTCATAGTCTTTGAATTTACCTCTTTCTTCTCCTTTAATCCCCAACGCCATAAGTTTTACGTAATACGTCCAGGTTTATCTATACCTCATCGACCAGTCCCCTTTGTTGTGGGTTCACCTTAATTCATACGGGGTGAGTATGAAAGGAGACCTATATAGAGGGTAGTCAATTGAGGAGGAATTTTCAATCTCTTCTTGGATTCAGGGGGATTTGCATGGTACGTAAAGATACCATGAGGACAAGAGAGGAGAACGAAAAAAAAGTCCTTGAGGCCCTCCCAAACTCTGCAACAATTGCAGGGATATGCAGGAAATACAATGTTGCATCATCTGCTACCCACGATGGATCAGTTCATGACAGGGATAACACTCAATCATTATATGTGGCAGTTAAAGGCTGATTGAAAGTTACTGTTTCATTACCGTGGAAAATAGTGCCGATGATAAGAAGATATTTTCCTGCGTGCAAATACATATCGTTGAACGAGCCAGACAGGGAATAGGACGCACTATTGCTAGGAAGCTGAAGGTACTTTTTATTCAGGGTATAATTAATAACATAAACGACTGTTGGTATGGTTGAATTCCACGAACCAGACAGGACTGCATTCTTTGAAAGTGTAAAAGTTTCCATTATAGCAACTCCACTGCCATTCACGATATACCAGTACCAGTCTGACCGCCCTTGTGGTTCCAAAACAACCTTGGAATTTTCATATAGTGGATACTGTACCGTATTCGTGCTATTGCCTGCAGAGTACCCAACGGGAAAAAAAACCTTGGGAATCAGTAAAGAGACGACAATAACTGCTAACACTGTTCCTATTGTTGTCCATTTAGACATTTCCATCACCTTTCATGCTCATCTATCGTTAATATACTTGATTTATGGATATATAGTTATCTGATTATTGTTATTGACTCCTATTGATGTGCTGTATTTGAGGTGGAAAGGCGGGAGTCCAGAAGATTGGGCTGTAGCACTAAACGATGCTCCGACAGCCATGATGAAGGCTGATGATACCCATGAACCCCGTTCCCAGAAAGAATAGGATTATACCCGATAAGATGGTCAAAACAGGCAATTTAGGGGAGATTAAGGAAAAGATATATGCATAGATAACAGTGATAGAACTTAATTTATCAAAAATCATTATTAATTTTTAAAAAAATAATAAAAAAGAACTTACTAGTTATAAGTATTTGTAATTATATGTTTGATTTAATTTTTGATCATAATAATTAAATAGATCTATGTGGTATGTTCTGTCATGACTGAGACTGAAGTTGTCGCAGAAAAGTCAGATAAGAAATTAGGCAGGAACCTGAATACCTGGGACCTCCTCTTCTTAAGTCTTGGTGGTATAATTGGGTCGGGGTGGCTCTTTGCCACGTATTCCGCATCCTATACTGCGGGCCCCGCTTCAATTTTATCCTGGCTTATAGGGGGGATTATCGTCCTTATTATAGCCCTGAATTACGCAGAGCTAGGGGGAATGATACCTAGATCGGGGGCAATTTCCAGGTACGGGCAGTACTCGCATGGAAACCTCGCCGGATATTTCATGGCATGGGCTTATTTTCTTTCTGCGGTATCTGTTCCAGCTATTGAGGCGGAGGCCGTCGTAGAATACGCCGCTCCTTACATAAAAGGACTTTACAATGGCGTTGTGCTTGAGCCACTCGGCATCCTGTTTGCTGCGTTGCTTATGTTGCTGTTCTTCTTCCTGAACTATACGGGGATAAGGATAATGGGCAAAGCGAATACCGGAATGACGTGGTACAAACTGATAATACCCATAGCCACCATAATTGCCCTTGTATCCGTCAGGTTTAATGTAGCAAATTTTACCACTATCTATACGACATCGGCCGTAACAAGCTCAGCCTTCATGCCCTACGGATTCGCCCCTGTTATGGCAGCCGTATCTACATCCGGAATCGTGTTCTCTTTTCTTGGATTCAGGCAGGCGCTTGACTATGGCGGCGAAGCCAGTAAGCCGCAGAGATCGATACCGATTGCAACAATAGTATCGGTTGTGATAGGCATTTTAGTTTATGTTTTACTGCAGGTTGCGTTCATCGGTGCCATGAACTTTGGGGCCCTCGGAATACCTAACGGTGCATGGAGTTTGCTAGCTCCGGCGGCTAACGGCTCATATTTAAACTTAGCTATAACATCACTTAACTCTGCGCCATTTGCATCCATAGCCTCATCCGTTGGACTCGTAATGCTGACATACGTTCTGTTCGCAAATGCTTACATTTCTTCCAGCGGAACATTGAATGTGTACATGGGAACAGCCACGAGAACCCTGTACGGAACTGCTGCACTTGGGTATCTTCCAGATTCGTTGATAAAGGTTGACAAGAAAAGGCACATACCGGTTCTGCCACTCGTGATATCGCTTATCATCGGTATCGTATTCTTCGCCCCGTTCCCCAGCTGGTACAAAATGGTTGGCTTCATAACAAGCGCAACCGTTTTCACATACCTTGTAGGCGGCCCAGCTCTCCGTTCGTTGAGACGAAATGCAAAGGAACTCAAGAGGCCGTTCACTCTCCGTGGATCTGCAATACTGGCACCTCTTGCATTTATAGGCGCGTCCCTGATCGTTTACTGGTCCGGCTGGCCCGTCGTAGGTTACCTTGCAATAGCAATTTACATAGGACTTGTCGTATACTTTGTTTTCTATCTGTACAGGAAGAGCAAAAAGATGGAACTTATGAGCATATTCGAAGGGCGTTATATAAAATCCGGCCTGTGGGTTCCCGTTTACATTGTAGTTCTTTCAATAGAATCTTTCCTCGGAGAGACTGCCCTGGGCGGTTCCAACATAGTTCCGTATCCGTGGGACCTTTTTATGGTAATAATAGTTGCAGTGCTATTCTATATATGGGCTGATCACAGCGGAATAAGAAGTGAAGAGATCTCCGAAATGATAGAACTTGACTCACAGTACCTGACATCCGAGGAAGAACCGTTCTCAAATACGGAGGGGAAATGAAGATGAATAAATATATATACGGGGTTATAGCAAGCATCATCGTCGCCATAGTAGGCCTTGCATTGCTGATACAGCAGACTATGGTAACGAAGAACATTGGAGTGAACGTTAGTGAAATCCCCAGGATTGGAATACTCTACGCCTTCATATTTTCGGTAGGGGCCATAGCTGCCATAGCAATAGCCAATCTAAACACTAACGCTGGAGGGGCAGGAAAGAAAAAGCAGTGAATGACCATACTACATTCTTATTTTTTTAATGCATCTTCATAAAAAATATATTTTTATTTTTAAAGTTATATAATTAACAAAACGTTATACATTGAGGTTTCCAGTTCATCTTTTATACCAGGCTATGATAAGCTTTAAACCACAATATGCTACATGGCGAATGAAATGAGGGATATTGAGATAATAAGGGATGTGATCATATCGGACCTTTACTGCGTATTCCTTCGCGACATTGATTCAATAGTTGTATCAGATCTCCACCTTGGTTACGAGGAGGAGATGAATCTTCATGGTGTTTTCCTTCCAAAGCTGCAGAAAAATCATATATCATCCCTTATGGATAAAATAATTGAGAGGTATTCCCCGAGAAAAATAATAATAAATGGGGATTTCAAGCAGGAATTTTCAAGGAATCTCCCAACGGAATGGGAGGATATCACCTATTTCATTGACAGGTATTCAGATCGTGAGCTTATATTCATAAGGGGGAATCATGACAATTATCTCAAGACAATCCTCACAAAGAGGGGTTTTGATTTACTTGATTATTATGAAGACAATCGTTACTTCATATATCACGGCGACAGGGATCTTTCAACAAAGAAGATAACGATACTTGGCCATGAGCATCCCTCGGTTGTACTGCGGGATCATGTTGGCGGTATCTACAAGCTTCCGGCATTTGCGTTCAATTTTGAAAAGAATGTAATAATAACCCCGGCTATGAGCTTCTTTTCATCGGGAACGGATATCTCGCAATCGCTGCTTAGCGAGGAACATTTTACCCCCGCACTTAAAGGGATGAAGCTGTCTTCGTTCAGGGTTTACGCAATAACTGACGAGTTCGGAGTCGTAGACTTTGGGTATCTTGAGGATCTTCATAACTCTCAAAGGCCGATCTGATCACGATCTCGAACTTATCATAAAAGTCCTTGAAAACCGATGAAAACGTATCAGGATCCTGTTCCCTGACCACACTTTTCAGCGTTGTTACCGGTATATTCATTATCTTGTTCACAACCGAATGAGTCATCGCATGCAAACTATCGTAATCTCCACCATTTTCTGATATATATCTCTCTATTTCATGTTTCTGTACTGATTCAGCGAACCTGTAAAATTGTGAAAATATATCATCAACGAGCATTTCCTTCAACTTCAGCGATATGATCTTTTCCTCCTCCTCGATTATTGCCTCAGCATCTTTTATATCCATTATTTTCTCTTCATTATTCTTCCTGGAAATTTCCATTATTTCGTCAAGTGAATAGATTTCCGATCCTTTTTCGGCAACATTTCGATCAACATTTGGCGGGTTTCCTATATCTATAAATATTTTTCCAGGTGCAGAATTATCTTTGTTTATAATTGGTTTATTGACCGAAACAGCGGTCATTATTATATCGTTTTTGCTGATGAGTTTACTTATGTCCGAAAGATCTGAATAACCTATACCGTACTGGTCCGCGATATTCCTTGCGTGATCGGCGTTCCTTCCGGCAACTGTGATGGATACATCTTTGAATTCCCTTATATATTTTATAAGTTCAGATCCCATAAAACCGGTTCCGATGACAAGTATACTCTTTCCCTTCATCCTGTCCCTGGCTATATCAGCTGCAATCGCAGTTATTGAGGTCTTTCCTTTTGATATGGCCGTCTTGCTCCTCACAAGCTTTCCCGTGTTTATTGCCTTCATGAAAAGGAAGGAGATCAGCTTGTCCGTCTTATGCGACTTCACAGAGTATTCGTAAGCCTCCTTTATCTGCCTCATTATCTCGTTTTCGCCAACCGACATGGAATCAAGGCCCGATGCAACACGCAGAAGATGTCCTATGGCATCGCTTTCAGTTCTGGTAATGTATCCACCCACGGGAATATCAGGCATATTTTCGCTTCTGAAATAAAGTTCAACCCTGTTGCATGTGATCAGTATAACGTAACTTTTTATGCCGGCTTTGTCAAGAATGGAAGACCAGTAATCATAACCATTCAGGATAGCCAGTTTAAAAAAATCGCTGTTTCTCTTAAAATCCCATGAGATAAGATTGAATGTTTTCATTATGCACCTACATATTTTTCTGGCTTAAATCATTATTTATTCCATACCTGTTGAATATATCCCCATATTTCCTGCCGTCGTCAGGGAAAACCGTGAATATTTTTTTGTATCTGCCTGCCACGATCCTTGAAGCGTGAAGGTTTGCGCCAGACGAAACACCGATGAGTACCCCGTTCTCAACATAGTACGAGGAAACTTCAAGAACAGCATCTTTCTCACTTACGTAAATGAAATCATCTATAAGGCTTCCATATCTGTCAATAATACCTCTGTGTGAAGCCCTTGAAACATTCCTGAGGCCGGGTATCCTGCTACCGTCCTCAGGCTGTACACCTATAACCCTTACATCCGGATTTTTTTCTTTAAAGAACTTTGCGAGACCGGTTATGGTACCGCCAGTGCCTACACCTACTACGATTGCGTCAGGAACGCCGTTTCTTTCGAACATCTCCGGGGCGGTTGTCCAGTAATGGCTCATCGTACTTGCATCGCTTCCGTGCTGGTTCAGGTAAACATAATCCCCTGATCTTGCCAGTTTGATCGCCATGTCTATGGAGGCTTCTGTTCCGTATTCCGGAGGAGTTTCAATTACGATGGACCCGTATTCCTTCAATTTTCTCTTTGTGAATTCACTGGCGTTTGAAGGCAGGATTATTTCAGATTTTATTCCCATTGCTGATGATATTCCGGCAACCGCCATCCCGGTATTTCCTGATGTGCCTTCTACTATCGTTTTGCCATCAATCTTTCCGGCAATCTCCATTGATTTTATTAAAAAATAGGCAGCCCTGTCCTTTATGGATCCGAACGGGTTAAGCCACTCCTCCTTTGCATATATATACGAGGATCCGGTTTTGATGGTTGCAACCGGAGTGTTCCCTATCCCGTAGCTGTATGCGTAATCACGTATCTTTGCGTATACCTGGTCCATGATCACACCGTGCTGCTTTCTATGGAATCCTTCTTTATGAAGCGGAGGATTCCTGCTATGCCGCCAAAGGCCTGTTTTAGGAGTTTTCCTTCATCGCTCTGATCCGAAATCAACTCCACGTGGGTGCCAGCTTCCTTTGCAAGCTTGTAAAGGTCCTCAATCATATCGTCCTCAGAAACAAGTTCCATGGCAGTGCCGTCCTTATCGCATACCGGCCACTCAGCGGGTTCCGATCCGAAAGTTTTTTCTTCCTGGCACGTAGGGCACCTGTACGTGTACTTAACTCTGTTGAGGCCGTCGGATATGAGGAGTAAATCGAGCATCTTCTGCTCCAGGGCATCCCTTATTGCCTTTTCACCGTATACACCGAGACCCCCGTCCGGCTTCTTGATTTCCCTGAAAAACCTGTTCATGAGGTCCCGTTCCTTTGCTACCTTCATGTCCTTTATCGAATCAGAGGCTTTTTCAACAAGTTCCCTCAGGCCGGATTCATCAGTATAGCCAACATCAAAAAGATCCTTTATCTTATCCTTGATTTCATTCCTAAGGTAGTCCTTTTCCATGAAGTATTCTTTTGTGGCACCCGGCCCGCCAAGGAATATGGCACGGATATCCTTTATCTTTGGCATGAAGGCATTGTTAGCTATTTCACCAACTTTTTTGAAAAACTCGTTTGCAGCTATCTCTATAAGTCTTTCGAACCTTCGCGATGACTGGCCACCCTGATGGTGCTTGCTCGGAACCTGGGACTGGACATTGTCGATCACCTCTATTCTAGTCCCGTTAAGGAAACCGATCGTGGCCTCCTTCCGGTCTATGACGATCAGCCCGTATATCTCCTTTTCATCGAGCATGGTCTTAAGGAGTTCCAGGTGAAACTCTGAATCGCATTTGTACATATATGTCTGTATCGGTTCCGGGGGCTCGATTATCTTGGTATACATTTCCGTCTGATCTCCTCGCGTTGCAATGTGCCCCACGAAGAAGACCAGGCCGTTCGGTGGTGGAAACCGGTAATATTTTAGCCTTGACATAATCGATTCTATAGCTGCTAGCACATTTTTTCTCGTAGATTTTGATTTGATGTTTGATGATGTTGAATATTCATCCCTGAGGTACTGCACCACATCAGAAATTTGCTTATCCGGAGGAATATAAAGGGATATAAGCTCCGTTCCCCTGCCACGGAGCTTTGAAAGTTCCTCCAGGGCCCTTCTGAATTCATACCTCCTTATCTGCTCGTCATCTGCCATAAATTTACACCTTCATACTATCAAATAATTGATTTTTTCATTGAAATAATTATTTAAAATGCATTACAAAATGATTAATAAGAGTTTTGAATTTTTGACTTAGATTCTATGGTCTTTATCACTGGCGCTTCTGCATCGATATCCTTCTTATCTCATCCCAATCCCCGGATGAGAGATAACTGAAATCATTGAATTCACCGGCACCTTTGATCCATTCTCCACCATCGATGGTAACTACCTCGCCGTTTATGAATGATGCATAATCCGATATAAGATAGGCCGCAAGGTTTGTTATTTCGTCCATATTTCCAAATCTGCCCGCAGGTATTCTCCTCAGGAGAGTTTCGTCCATGCCAGGGAGCGGTGAAAGATTCTTCTTTGTTGCTTCTGTTGGAAATGGGCCCGGCGCTATGGCTACATGCCTTATCCCGTACTTTGCCCATTCAACTGCCAGAGATCTTGTAACCGCAAGTACCCCGGCCTTCGCGGCTGCGGATGGGACAACGTATGCCGATCCTGTCCATGAATACGTTGTAACTATATTCAGCACAGTACCTCCTTTGCCACCGGATATCCATCGTTTTCCCATGTCTATGGTTGAATACAGTGTCCCGTTCAAAACGATTGAAATTACCGATTCCACTGCATGTGGCGACAGCCTCTCCGTGGGGGATACAAAATTTCCGGCGGCATTGTTGATGAGAACGTTTGGAAGCCCGAATTCCTCAATAATTTTATCATATGCGGATGATATCTGATCGGGATTCCTGACATCGCATGGTACCCCGTAAAAATCATAGCCGTAGGATCTCATTTCCTGGCAGACATTGTCTATAAGTTCCTTCCTTCTCGCTACAATAGCGACTCTGGCGCCAAGTCCGGCAAATTTATGACCCATTTCCTTTCCGATTCCGCTGCTCCCTCCCGTTATCAGAACTGTCTTTCCCTTGAGGATGTTATCTCTGAACATGGCTGTTACAGACATTGTTTCTTAATAAATTATTTCTCGGGGAGCCATGCCCTGATATTTTGAATCGGGATTCACATGAATTCCTGCCGATCTTTAATATGACCTGGATTCTTATATTTGATATTCCTGAAATTTATTGGAATCAATAAAATTGCTGCGGAGGATCTTTTCCAGGTACGTTTTCAATCGTGAACGCATATCCGGATTTACCATTCAGCATATTTCCGGCCTTCCATTTTTTACCGGCGTTAAGCGTAATAGAATATTATTTTCTGCGCTTTCCGGTTGGAAACGGCCATCGATATCCAGCATTGCCGTAAGCATTATAATCTGCATAGCGGCGATTACCTTGAACGGTTCGTCTTTACATTTTATGATTCAGGTATTATCTCTTAATATGCGATGATTGAATTGCAGCCATTCTGTAATTTCTGTTGATAATTCGATACGTTTTTTACAAGTACATCAAAACGTATTCTCATTTACAAAAGATGCATAATAAAAATATTTTCCCTAAATTCCAATGGAAGATTGAAGATCCCCCCTGGAAATGAGAAGAAGTATTCCGGGAATCATGCCATTGAATATTACTGCAATGACACCAAGACCAACGGTATTGCGATCGTAAGCTGCTTTTAGATCACCACTGTTAATGGAGGATCTTATTTTTGCTATATTGATCAGTACATATATCCCTATTAGAAGGAATATTATGTATAATACAGAAAATAATATAAAACTGAAAATAGAAACAATGGCTTCCACAAGAAATAATAAAACGAAAAGAGCCGAAAATATTTCAGCTATAAGAATCATTGTCCGGGTAGATCCGGGCAATTCTCCCCTAATACCAGTTGAATGAAGATCTTTTGAATTAACCACACTTCCGTTTTCGTCGATAGATAGGCCATAAGTCTTCTCTTCATTGTTCAGTATAAATCTTATCCTGGCATACCACAAATTGTCTGTCGCTTTAATAACCGAAAAGACATTAACCGAATCAGGGCTTATTCCGTACTGACCTGCAGCCCATCCCCTGGCTATGCTTGATACTTCATCCGCTGAATTTACCGTCATGTAATCACTAACATGATATTCTGCTGCTATTATATTAAGCTTTCTAATTTAAATGGGGTTTTTACAAATCCATTCGAACGTTAATTTGGTCTATTACGGTAATAAATACATAGAATTATTAATTCTGAATATATAGATATAAAAATATATTCAATAATTGTATATATGAAAAATATCAGAGAGTTTT
>JAVRLU010000014.1:0-29697 GCA_031961165.1 Thermoplasmataceae archaeon | reverse complement strand
AGTTTTTTCGATAAATGTTTAATTTCAATAATGCATTAAGATCATCGAACGGTGTTAAATTGAAGATAATCCAGGTTCTTGGGACTTCTTCCGGCGCAGGAAAATCCACGATAGCAATGGCTCTTTGCAGGATTATTTCCGATATGGGGATAAAAGTCTCGCCCTTTAAGGCCGTAAATATGTCCCTGAATTCAGTTGCCATAGCCGACGGATCAGAAATTGCAAGGGCCCAATATGTACAGGCATATGCAGCCCGCACCGAACCGCTAAATCTTATGAATCCCATTCTCTTGAAACCAGAAGGCGGTATTAGTTCACAGGTAATTGTCCTTGGGAAATCACGCGGGAAGATGGAAATCCCCGAATATTATGAATTTATTAAAAATGAGGGTAGCGGAATAATAAAAGATTCACTTAAAAAACTAGCGGAGGATAATGATGCTGTTATTGCAGAGGGCGCCGGATCCCCGGCTGAAATAAACATTTTAGACAGGGATTACGCGAACACATACGTTTCAAAAATATTCAAAACCCCTGCCTTGCTTGTATCTGATATAGAAAGGGGCGGGGCTTTTGCCTCCCTCTATGGAACGCTGAAATTGATGCCGGACAGCGATCTTGTCAGGTGGATAATGATAAACAGGATGAGGGGTGATAAGGGCCTTCTTGCTGACGGAATTAAGAAAATCGAGAGCATAACAGGAAAAAAACTTGTAGGGATCATTCCGTACTATGACGGGTACATTCCAGGGGAGGACTCACTTGACTATTTGAAGGATCAATACCCGAATGAGGATGTGGCAGTGATTAAGTATCCCTTTATGGAGAATTACAGCGATGTTGACATCCTCAATATGTCAGGAAATGGATTCATAAATATCACTGAAAGAAACAAAGAAAAAATACTGGATGCAAAGCTGATTATACTCCCCGGGTCTAAAAACGTAGCTGAGGATTTAAAGTATCTTAGAAGAAATAGAATGGATGATCTCATAGCTGAAGCACACAGGAGGGGATCAAGGATTCTTGGAATATGTGGAGGATACCAGATGCTTGGGCACTTCATAAATGATAATAAGGAAACATTAAGGGGGCTTGGCCTGCTTGATGTTGATACAGAATACAGCAGTAACAAGACTGTAAGAAGAGTTGAATATTCACTGGACAACTCACATATAAAAAGCAGGAAATACAGCGGATACGAGATACATTACGGGACTGTCATCAACAGGGGGGAAGAACCGCTGAACATTACCGGATCAGGAAAAGAGGGCTCGATTTCTAAGGACGGCAGCATAATCGGGACAAACGTTCATGGCATTCTTGAAAATGCTGATCTCAGTAGATATCTGACAGGCAAAGCAATCAGGCCCATGGACAGGTATCTTGAGGACAATATAGCGAAATTTTCACGGATATTCAAAGAAAATACGGATCTGTCAGAAATAATTGAATACATACTGAAATAAATTTTTTTTATGGCTGCTTCATTATGTGCTTTCCGGGACAAAAGGCTAAGGTATATATGTTTGCTATCAATTGATGTAAATAATACCCGGCCATTTTTAAAAGATAATCTGTGTTGAATAAAACCTGATAATTAACGCAGATAAATATAAGATATACAAAGGATTACAAAGAATAGAATAAAAGGCATGTGAGGAATTGGATGAGAGAACTTGCACTTACAATAATAATACTTCTTGGTTCGGTAGCTATAGATATAATTTTCGGGGAACCTAGAAACTATCTGCATCCTGTTGTATATGTGGGAAAGTTATCGTCGTCCATAGAAAATTATTTCAGAAGGTTTAGAAATAAAATAATTGGAGGCCTGTTATTTGATATTTCCGTGATAATAATATCTGCGGTTATATTTTATTTTATCCTCTATCTGTCAAGTTTTGTGATCATAATATACGTTGTTGTTGCAATGATTCTTTTGAAAACAACTTATTCATTGACGGCCATGGGCGAGCATATACGCATGGTATCCGATTCGCTCAAATCCGGAAACATCATGGAAGCCAGGATATATTTATCAAGGGTTGTCAGGAGAAATACGGATAAGCTTAACGAGAATGAGATATCATCTGCAGCAATTGAAACGATTTCGGAAGGATTGGTGGATGGCTTCATGACCCCACTCTTCTTCTTTATATTCTTCGGGATAATAGGAGCATTTGTTGCCAGAGTAATAAATACCCTGGATTCCATGTATGCGTACAAGGACAAGAAAAATTTTGAATTTGGCAGATGGACCGCTATTTTTGATACAGCCATAAATTATATACCTGCCCGGGTATCATCATTTTTTATTATATTTGCGTCGGATGTGCTTAACTACAGGGTTAAAAAAATAAGGATCAGGGATTATGTCCACAGGACGGACAGCGTAAATGCAGGATGGCCGATCACAGCTATTGCATCAGCTTTAAATGTCAGGCTGGAAAAGAAGGGGTATTACATAATAAATGACGATGGCTTTTTGCCTTCCGTCAATGATATCGATAGGGCTATGAGAGTTTTCTATCTTTCAGCCTATTCCTACTTAATAATATTTGTACTGCCGCTTCTCGTGATAGCCCTTATATTTACATGATAAAAATAATCACGAAAGTACATCATCGATTCTATCAATCTCTATAGGAGTTGTATCCCTTCCGACGAGTATTCCCTTTGAGTTTGCCACAATGCATGATCCAACGTATATGCTTCCGAAATTGGCGGTTCCCGATTTTACAGGTACCTTGAAAAAATCCGAAAGGAATTCAATTTCGTCCTCATCAGTCTCGGGGTTTACAAGCATGCCCTTGTTTGTAAGTATGCCCCCCGATCCAACCGTAAGTATGTTGCCTATTGAAGCTTTTATTGTTTCCACACCAAGTGCATCGCTTACTTCCTGCCTTACCTTGCTGCTGAAACCCTTGTGTATTATCGCAGCATGATCATTTGCTATTATGTCGTTGCCGATCGCATTTATTTTGTCCTTAAGATAAAGTACATTGCGGCTATTTATTCCCTTTATATCACTTTCATTTGCTGTGTATGGCACTATTATGCCATTTGAATTCATTGCGATCATGGTTCCAATAAGGGAAGAACTATCAATCATTATCCTTTGAACATCTGTACCCAGTATTTCAGAAAATTCAGAGACTGTTTTATCATCTGCCATTTTCGTTATAAATGCGATATCGTCCCATGCCTTGGCGTATATACCAATAAAACTGCTTCTTAGCACAACGGCCTTTTTAATCACAAAATATCACCGGATTATATATCACGTTTTTATGAAAATATAATTTATCTACGGTACAATTATTTCCGTAGTGCCTTCTTCAAGCATTATGACTTTTACAGAAATTTTTGATGGTGGCTTTGTCCTTCCCCTCTTCCATATAATTTCACTAACTTTGGGATCCATCCATATACGATCTTCGTTCACCTTAAGATGATGTGAAACAAACTCCTTGATATACGATATAGCGCTATCAGCTCTTCTTGCCTTGGAAGATCCTTTAACTGCCCTTAGGGGGACATTAAAGATAACTTCCCGGGTTACATCTTCATCTGCCATTTATATTCACCTTACAGCTTTAAGTTGCTGCGTCTCCAGTTTCTCCTGAGGGAATTCTGAGTTACGCGTCTTGCCGTCCTTAACATTACCCATCCGGGAACCCTTCTGTTCTGTTTAACGCGTTTCATAAGCCTTATCTTTCTTCCTAATTCCTTGTTTCTGCTCATTTATCTCTCCTCTCTATTCTAGTTTCTCTCTGGTGTTCTGTAAATTTACCGAGTATATCTATTATATCCTTCTCGGTTATCACTTTATTTATCCTGCCCATTGAAGCCAGTTGAATCAGCTGGTTCTCAACATTTTCAGCCAGATCTGGACGAACTAGCCTAACATTGTTTAATCTATCCCTAGCAGATGGATCCAGTATTTGCCTCAGTATTTGTTGTCTTCTGGCTCTTTCAATTTCCTGCTGGCGCTGCTGTTCATCAGACATCTGCTTCTGCATTGCCTCTCTTTGCATTTCCTCTAATTTCCTTCTCCTTATATTTTCTAATTCGTCATCATTTTCCATTTCTACCACTTTATATGAATTTTTCATATAAAGGATTCTTTTCTGCAAGATTCTTTAATATCTCCTTCGATGCCTTATCGATCAGAGATCGGCCAGCCGATGTAAGGATTCTGCCCTTTGGAGACTTTTCTGTATATCCTGCAGTTTCTAGCTCGTGGAATATATACCTTACAATTGATCTGCTCCCTTTTTTAGCGTGGTACCGTTTAGATCCGTTGTCCTCCTTACCGCCGTATTCACTGCTTAGCCGGGATATCCCGATTGGACCATTTATATATATCTTTCTTAGCATGGATGCAGCCCTTGTGTAGACCCAATCCTCCTGCATTGGAGGTTTTTCATGTATTATGCCTGTTTTAACATAAATAGCCCATTCAGGCTGCTTTATTTTCTTCTCCTTATTCAATTCATTTGCAACGTAGCTTATAAGTAAATCCGCTGGAACATATTTTCCATTAGCCATTTGATCACGAACTGGAAGGTTTATTTAAAAACTGTTAATAACTCTTTCGGGCTAATTTATCGATTATGTTTGCAAAAAAAGAAATAAACCGGATTTCAGCATCGTAGAACTGTTTACAGTTAAAATTATTATAAAAGCTATTTTTTGGTATTTATACTGCTCAGGTATCTATTTTCGCCAGAGGATTCTTCAAGACTCTTTCTCTTTGGTTCCGGAAGCAATAGTAATGTTAACAGGGCACCGAGTGCCGAAAAACCTGCCAGAACAAGAAACAGCCTGTTTTCTCCAAGAACAGCGATTATGAACACATTCGCAAATGTTCCAATGAATGCCCCTGTTTTTCCGCCTCCTGCGGAGAGGCCGGTGCCGAATCCCCTGGTTGTGACCGGGAACACCTCGGGCGGATAGATAAATGTGGTGACATTAGGGCCAAATTCTATAAAAAAATAGCTCAATCCATACACTACTAGAAATTCTGAAACATATCTGACACTGGTAAGCTGGGTGAATATACCGAGGGTTGCAAAGGTTATGGCCATTGCCAGAAAGCCTGTCATCTGTATCGGCTTCCTGCCTATGCGATCAATGGTAAAAGTTGCAATCCAGTATCCTGGAAATGCTGCAATTCCGAATATCAGAGCCGAATATTCAGTCGTCCTTATTATGTGTTCAAGTGGCGGCAAACTGGCGGGTATTATACTTTTAAGCATAAAGCTTGACATTATGGAATTGCCGTACAGCGCCCAGTCCATAAGGAACCATGTACCGGCCGTACCGATGAGAGTCAGGAAAAATTTCCTGTCCGTAAAAAGTGAAGACCATTTTGCAGTGACTCTTCTCCTGTCTTCGTTGATCGATGATTCAAGGCTGATTCCCGTATATTTCTCCAGCTGCTCTTTTGCCTTTGAATAATTTCCCTTCACCCTGATTTGAAATCTTGGAGTCTCGGGCATCTGCCGCCTGAAATATATGGCTCCAAGCGCAGGCACTGCCCCTATTGCCAGCATGAGCCTCCATGCAATAGATATGGGAATGCCGCTGAATATGAATCCAAGAGCGACGAGAGGCCCCGCCACAAGTCCGAATGACTGCATTGAGAAGACAGATCCAACCATGCGGCCCCTGTTTTTTATATTCGCATATTCTGCCATTATGGTCGAGCTGTCGGCGTAATCTCCCCCTATTCCAATGCCAAGGATAAACCTCCAGGCAACCAGAACGTAAACGGCGTTGACAGGAACAAGGAAAGCCGAACCTACGGCACCCAGTATGAGCAGGGCAAGTTCTGTACCGTATATCTTCTTTCTTCCGTATTTATCTATAAGCCTGCCAAAAACAACTGCCCCGATAATAGCCGATAAAAGAGCCGTTGAACTCAGTACGGCTGTTTCAAATATGGTGAGTGAACTCCATCCTGCAATTGGAAGAATGCTTATAACTATGCCAATTATGAATAGATCATAGGCATCAGTAAAAAAACCAACCCCCGATGTCAGCATCACTTTTCTGTGAAATTTGCTGGCATTAACATCATCCAGGGATTGCAATATACCCTTTTGCTGATCTTCCATTCCGTTTAATTCAGTGACTGAAATTAAGGATTTTCTATATAGTTTATTGTGACTATATATTATATTTATAGGACTTCACAGGAGGGATGATGAAAGAATTAAATTCGAACAAGGCTTATACAACAGGTAGATAAAAATGGAAACGGATCGCACATACGAAAATATAAAGATAGAGGACGATGAATTCGCAAGGACAATAACGCTGAACAGGAAGAATAAGCTGAACCCCATTAATATAGATACCATCAGGGAGATCAGGGATGCCGTAATTGGATCATCAAAAATCATAATAATAAAGGGAAACGAGAAAGCCTTTTCTGCCGGAGCCGATATAAATGATTTTTTGGATATGAGCGACAGGGATGCTTATCATTTCTCGGATCTCGGCCACGTTTATATTAATGAGATATCCAGCTATGAAAGGCCAGTTATAGCTGCCATTCATGGATACGCTCTTGGAGGGGGATTCGAGCTTGCACTTGCGTGCGATTTTAGAATTTCTGATGAGAACACAAAATACGGGTTTCCTGAGGTGAATCTCGGGATAATGCCTGGGTTCGGGGGCACCCAGAGAATCAGGAAACTGGCAGGAGAATCTTACGGGCTTTATCTTGCAATGACCGGAACCATTATCGATGAAAATGATGCATTGAAGCACGGGATAGTAAATATGGTAAGCCGCGATTATTTATCAGAAGCAAAGAAACTGGCGCTTTTACTCTCAGAGAAGCCCCCGTTGTCTCTAAAATACATAAAAGATGTTATGAAATCAGGATCGGACAGTATGTATGATATGGAGAAGGAAAAATTTGCATTAACCTTCAAAACAGAGGACCATAAGGAAGGCATAAAGGCGTTCCTGGAAAAGAGAAAGGCAGTATTCAAGGGGAAATGATATTCTCCATTTTTCATTTTATATTATTAAACCTGGTTATTGATACAACAATAGAAATAATGCCATTATCCTATTTTAAATTGCGAACAGCATGAAAACTTTCTTTTTCCGGTTTAATATTATCTCTTTTATTTTGTATATACCGGAATCATGCTGCCATATTTCACCATCAAACGGATCTCAAGGAGTCAGATCGTATAGATTTTCAGTGCAGGAATACACGCTTATCGGTGAAATACATCGGTATGCCGTATTCATTGCACTTTTCTATGACATCCATATCCCTTATTGAACCTCCCGGCTGGATAATTGCCGATATACCATGTTTGGCGGCTATTTCCACGCTATCAGAAAACGGGAAGAAAGCATCCGAGGCCAGTACCGATCCCTCAGATTTTTCCCCTGCCCGATCTATTGCGATCTTCACGGATTCCACTCTTGAAGACTGTCCCGATCCTATGCCTGTTGTTGTTTTATCGTGTGCCAGAACAATGGCATTGCTTCTTGCATGGGCTGCAACTGTCCATGCGAATAGTAGATCATCCATCATCTTGCCGGTTGCAGCATTTTTTGTAACCAGCCTGAGCTTTTCAGGTTTCGCATTCATGGGAGACTGAACCAGGTACCCCCCTGAAATTGATCTTACACGCATGTTTTTGTCAGGAATCCATGGAAGCTTAAGGATCCTTAGATTCTTTTTTTTCTTCAATATATCAAGAGCCCTGGCGTCATATTCCGGTGCAAGAAGCACTTCTATGAATAGCGGCTTCATCTCAGTTGCGAGATCTTCCGTGATTTCTCTGTTTATGGAAACAACAGAACCATATGCGGATTCTGAATCCGCATTCCATGCGTTCCTGAAAGCTTCCACAATACTGGGATTGCTTGAAACTCCACATGGGCTGTTATGCTTTATTATAACGGCGGTATTTTCATCAAATTCCAGAGCCGTTTCAAAAGCTGAATTGGCATCCAGTATATTGTTATATGAAAGCTCTTTTCCGTTCAATTTTTCTGCATTGGCTATTCCACTAGAAGATTCATCAGCATAAATGTAACCTTTCTGGCCGGGATTCTCACCGTACCTCAATTTTTCTCCGTTTCTGCCAGAAACCAGTAAAAACTCCTTATCATATCCGAAATATTCCGAAAATGCATTGTATATATTTGCATCATATTCTGCCATCCTGGCAAATGCCCTCATCGAAAGGGCCTTCCTGAAATTAATATCGATGCTGTTATCTTTTATTCTTTTTGATGCCTCAGAATATTCTGATGGATCGGTAATCACGAGTACATTCCTGTAATTTTTCGCAGCCGCGCGTGTTAAGGACACACCGCCTATATCTATGTTTTCAATCATTTTATCTTCATCCCCGATGGAAGATGCAAATGGGTATAGATTCGAAATTACTGCATCGAATTTAGGATTAATTCCATCATTTTTATCCCTGTAAAGCAGACCCGCGTAGATTACAGGATGGAGCGTTTTTACTCTGCCGCCCAGGAGATCTTGGAAACCGGTTATTTCAGATGTATCGATTGGATCGAAACCATTCTCTTTTAGAAAATTATAAGTCCCATGGGTCGCATATATGCTGTCTATTTTTTCCTTTATATCATTCAGGAATTCTACAAGGCCGCTTTTATTATAGACGCTGATTAAAAACTTCATAGATTGTATTAAATTTTAGATTTAAATCTTTTTGTCATACGATGCTTTAGATGTACCGGGTTATGCTTATCCCGTATAAACATAAACTTTTTAAAACATCTGCACGAACCCGTACATAGATCGACCGCATAAAATTTTCATAAAAATATTCACAGTAGAGTTATATATAATTTAACAATGTTCGAATTGCCAGTGAAACCAGTATTAAAGTAATGAGAACCTTTTTCTGGAAATTGGCGCTGGGGTGAACCGACCCCGCTGGAATGATCCGATTCCCACGATGTGATTGTAATGGTCGAGAAAAGAATCCTCATACTGGCAAGCGTTTTAATCGGAATGCTGATGTCTGCGATTGATACAACTATAGTTATTCTTGCACTGCCAACAATTACTGATGATCTTCACGCCCCATTCATTGATACTATCTGGGTCATACTGATATACCTGCTTGTTCTTGCATCCCTGACAACGCAGCTTGGAAGGCTTGGCGATATATTCGGAAGAGGCCGCATCTTTAATATCGGTTTCCTTGTTTTCATTGCCGGATCCGCACTGTCCGGCTTTGCTCCAAACATAGGCTTTCTTATAGGATCCAGGGCGTTTCAGGGCTTTGGGGCTGTCCTGATCCAGGGAAACAGCAGTGCCATAGTTGCGGATTATTTTCCCCCGGAGGAGAGGGGCAGGGCCTTCGGCATAACAAGCATGGGCTGGAATATCGGCGGTGCGCTGGGTATTGTCCTCGGAGGAATAATAACGACATTTATCGGATGGAGGTATATATTCTACATCAATGTTCCGGTCGGCCTTATAGGATTTGTATTTGCACTCAGATACATAAAAGACAATAAAAAATCTGTAAAGCAGATTGATTATACCGGAACAGGGATACTTATCCTGCTCCTTTCCCTGGTTTCGTATGGAGCTGTGGAGATTGCAGGAAACGGGGTTACAAGGTTTAACATATCTCTGGTTGGAATCGGGATAGCCCTTTTGATACCATTTATTTTTGTGGAAAAACACGTAAGGGATCCTGTTATAGTTTTAAGGGCATTCAGGGAAAGATCCCTTTCTTTTTCTCTTATTGCTGCCACTTTACAGGCCATTGGATATCTTTCTGTCCTTTTTATCCTGATAATGTATCTGCAGGGAATAAGGGGATTCACACCACTTTATTCATCGCTCATACTTGTGCCTGGATACATAGTGTCGAGTTTCTTCGCCCCGAGGATGGGAAAACTTTCAGACAGGCTGGGCGCGCATATAATTGCAAGTACAGGAATTTTCCTCATGGCTGCCGGCATACTTGTCTATTTCTTCCTGTCGGTAAATAGTTCCCTGTATATCGTTATAATAGGATCCATCATAACCGGGTTTGGCGGATCGATGTTCTGGCCTTCCAATAACAGTGCCGTAATGTCGAGTACCCCGAGGGAAATTTATGGATCGATATCCGGCCTCCTCAGGACATTATCCAATATCGGAACGCTTTTCAGTTATGTTATAGCAATATCCATAGCCGCCCTGGCTGTTCCCAGATATGTGGCATTTGAGGTTTTTCTCGGAACAATGAAACTTCAGGGAGGAGTTTCCACAAAATTCCTGGCTGGCATACATGCTGCACTCCTTGCAAGTTTTGTTATACTGATTGCAGCTGGCCTGAGTTCACTTGTAAAGAAGAAAAATCAGCCTGATTCTGAAGTAATCAGTAATACCGCATATAGCAATAATACGGGTGACGGATCATGGAAAAAATAAGCCATATAAAGCATGCTGTTCACCATTTTTTCAGATAGGATTCATCAAAATCCAAATTTATCAGGGAATTTACTGTATAATTACCGGCAGAAACAGGTCATATTTTTCATATTCAGGAATACTAATTTGTGGATGCCCTCTTACCTCGTGATCAAGCATTAGCCACTATTTTCTCTTACGATTTGATCCAGCTGATAGTAACACACGAATGATATTTTATCTATTTCTAAATTTATACTGTAAAATAATTAATATAGATAAAGATATTTTTACAAAATAGAATGTATTCAATAACTTTCTATTATAAAAACAATAATTTATGATATATAATATTATGATTTAAAACAATTTTAACATATACTAACGAATGTCGTCTTAAATAATTAGTTTATGCACAGAAGAAAATATTGATATACATTTATTGAATTATCATAACGAATAACAACAATAAAATGGTGAGATATAATGACAGAAAACGAATATGTTAGTATAACAACAAAATCAGGCGAAATAAAGAAACTATCAGTCGATGAGGATGGATTCCTCATCAATTCAAACGACTGGTCCGAAGATTTTGCAGAGGCCATCGCTAAGGAGGAGGGCATAGAGAAACTTACAGAGGAACACTGGAAGGTAATACACTTCCTCAGGAATTATTTTACAACATACGGTACCTGCCCGCCAATAAGGATGGTCGTGAAAGAAACGGGTTTCCAGCTGAAAAAAATATACGATCTGTTTCCCACTGGTCCTGCAAAGGGGGCATGCCGCCTGGCCGGAGCGCCTAAACCGACGGGGTGCGTATAAATGATTTATGCAACGTGCCCTAAATGCGGTTTCATTATAGATTCATTCAGCGAAACTGACCTGAAGAAAACAATAAGGGCAAACAGGCTCAAGTACCTTACAACCCGCGACCAGATCTGCCCAAACTGTGTGAATACGATATCAAAATGCAAAGTAATCGACCTTAAAGATGGGGAACTTCCAATTTTTTCTGTGGATGTTGACGGGGAAGACCGCACAAAGATTGCAGAATTCGCAAAAAAGAATGGATACGCCGAAGTTACGGATTACACGTTAAAAGCATTCAAAGGTGGAAAATGACAGACAGTGAAATAGCAAGGGGAAAGGAAATCCTTGAAAAACTCAAGGATGGGCCGTGGCCTAGCCATGTTACGGAAACAGAAAAGACCAGGTATCCGATCATGCTTTACGGCGTTTCACTATCCGAAAAGCGTGATCTGTGGACCACCGGGGGATACGTTTCAGTTCCAGGTGCTCCAACGGGGATACTGATGAGAGTAACCAGCAGAAATGATATAGGGGAAAATGCCAACGTTGTCAGGATATATATACCATCCGGAAACTTTGTTAAAAGTGACTTCATCGATAAACTCTGCGATTATTCTGATAAATACGGAGTCGGAATGATTCACGGTGTCACCACAAGCCATGACATAGAGATTCCTGGAATACCAAAGGATAAGATAAGAGAATTCATAGAAAAATTCAAAGCCGATGGTTTTGACGTGGGTTCAACCGGAGATGCTTTCAGGAATTCCACAACATGCGTTGGCCCCATAGCGTGTGAATATGCAAACACGGATTCTCCGAAGTGGAGGGATGACTTCTTTGACAATTTCTATGATTACGCAAAATACCCGACATTCCCCCACAAGATGAAGTTTAAAGTCAGTGGTTGCCCGCTGGACTGCGCAAGAGCCACGCAGAAAGCAGATATTGGTGTGGTTGCAGCATGGGAAGGGGCCCCTGAAATAGCCGACAACAATTTCTCGGAGGAGGAGATAAATTCACTGAAGGCAATGTGCCCTACAGGAACAATCGGAAGCGAAAACGGGAAGCTGAAGATAATGAATGATCAGTGCAACCAGTGCATGAAATGTATAAGAAGCGGATCTGGAAAAATAAGATCTGGACCACAAAAAATTTTCCTGGTTTATGTGGGCGGAAAACTCAGGGGCAAGAGGGGGCCCTTCACCGGAAAACTTTTGAAAAAAGTGCACACAGAGGAAGAGGTTTTTGATTTAATAAACAGAATCGTAAGTGCATATGTGGACCACGCAGCAAGGAAGGAAAGGGTTGGAGATATGATATACAGGATCGGATGGAAGCAATTCCTCGGCCTCATAGAAGAGAATTCTGAAAGTTATCAGATAAAGAAACCGAGATCAAATGTGTTCATAAAGGTAACAGAGGATGAGAAAGAAAAAATGATGAACCAGCTTAAGGAAGGTGGTAACTGATGGATGGGGCAATGAGACCGTATACAGAATATGTCCCTGAATTTATGAAGAATTCGAAGAGTGAACTTGCTTATCATAGCATGGTGGAATCGGGCATAGTTGAACACGTCAGGAAGGATGGCACAAGAATGTATTCGATAAAGGTTTCATCACCTGTAAACGGAAGGTACAGCACTGAAACTATGAGACGAATTTCCGCAATTGCAAGGAAATACGGGGGCGGATCCTTCAGGTTCACAAATGCCAACAATCTTGAATTTTTCGCAAATAACATTGAAAACGCAAAGGAAATAAAAGGTGAAGTGGAGAAACTTGGCCTTTTTGCTGGAGGCTGGGGAAACCATCTGTGGAGTATCTCAAGCTGTGCCGGGTATTTCCACTGTGCCCTTGCAGCAACTGATGCGCCTTCCATTGCTAAAGCCGTAGGAAACGCATTATTTCCATATTTCAATGATAAGGATCTTCCCGCAAAGGTCAGTTTGAGCTTTTCAGGATGCCCAAGTTCCTGTGGCGGTGGTTTCCTCACCGATATAAGCGTAATAGGAATACACACTGAAGTCCCGGTAGTGACGGAAAACGCCAGAAACTGTGATCTTCTTGGAACGACAATGGTATGCCCGGTTGGATGCATACAGATAGAAAACCGCCCTGACAACACCAAGACTATAAAGATTAGGAATGAGCTCTGTATAGGATGCGGCCTCTGTGTTGGATCATGCGAGGGTATAATATTTGAACACCCTGAAAAAACTGATGGGCATGCGATATTAGTAGGAGGAAAAGCTTCGGCATCAGACGGCGGAACAAAACTGGGCAGGGTTGTAATTCCTTATCTTCCAAACGATCCACCGTACTATCCGACTACGGTGAAATATATCGTAAAAATCATTGAGGCCTGGAAAGATCATGCAAGGAAAGGGGAGAGGATTTCAACATGGATAGAACGAATCGGATGGGATAATTTCTTCAAGATTACAGGTATTCCGTTCTTCCCGCAGGATATCGATGATCTTGATCTCAGGGCAGTAGATGAACTGAAGGAGGGTGGATCATGACAGATGACCGTGACAATGTAACGTTCTGGCCACATCCGAAGGATATAAACATAGACGAACTGATGAAGATAGATGGTGTTATAGAAGTCGAGCAGTTTGACCAGAGCGGGCACCTCCTGAAATTCAGGAGCTCAATAATGACGCCTTCACAGGCAAACCTTATGGCAATGATGTGCGGTTCCACCTTCTCGTTTATATCTTCACTTTTCGATTTAACCTCAAGAATGATGCCATGCAGCATTCATCCACTGAGGGAACTCAGGTTCACCGGTCTGGACTATTCTATCCTGCTTGTATGTGAGGCCTATGCCTGCATAGGTGTAATGTTCAAGAACGATAAAACCGATTATGATTACCTCCTTCCGCAGATCAAAAAACTCATAGGATGATACCATGGAAATAGTGGGTTTCTTGCTGCTTGTGTATTTTTACATTGCCGTAACTGTTTTCCTGGTATTTTCGATCGTGAAACTGGCAAGATGGACACTAAGCAGGAAGGGAAAGGACGGGACATTCTTCGGCTTCAGGAACCTTTTCGTCTATCCCGGGCAAACAACACGCATGAAGGCTTTTAAAAATATGCTTTCAAGGATCCTTCTCTTTTCAAGCATGAAGAGGGATCCGAAGACAAGGGCGATCTCACTGACATTTCACTGGTCATTATGGATCATACTTGCAGCACATCTTGACCTTATTCTTGAACCACACCTGGTGGCCATGGGAATTCCATTCACAACGATAAGGATCCTGTCAACGGATGTTGGAACAACTCTTGCCGTTTTACTTGTGATCAGCGGCCTTCTGCTCATCTACAGGAGATTTTCTGACAGATACCTCAATTATCTCAGCAATTACCTGGATTATGTGCTGATATCGTACATAGTTGTCATAGGTATTTCAGGTCTTACCATGAGGATACTCATACCGGATACATTTGCCTACAATACAGTTTCACCTTTCATATATTCACTATTCACGATGAAACCGGATCTGGTTCCTGTACAGATAGCATTTGATGTACACTTCTTCCTCGGGTGCACACTTGCGCTCATATTTCCGTTTACAAAGCTGTTCCATCCGTTTTCGTTTTTTACGAATCCGACCATGTACAGCGTTATGAGATGATAAAATGGTAAAACCTGATATTAGGAATATAATTCTTGAAAGCCCCAGTGGGAAGGGCGGAGACTGGCTTGAAAATTCAAAATCTATGGAATGGAGCGATAAATTCACAATGAGAAAGGCCGGAGACGGCCTTCTCAAGAAGATAGGCATAGAGAAAAAGGACAACTCCTATTTTGTAGATGCATTCAAAGAAATTTCAAAAAATAAGGCTTTCATAAATTTTATGGAAAGCTGCACCCACTGCGGCATATGCATAGACAAATGCCAGATGTTTGTCTCAACAGGGGACATAAACAACAGCCCGGTCGGCAGAGCAGAGATTGCAAGAGACCTGTATAAAGGAAGGGGTAAGCTGTCAATAGATAAGGTAGATCTTGAAAAAATATATGCATACTATTATCAGTGCACAGAATGCAGGCGCTGCTCCTATTATTGCCCTGCTGGCATAGACCAGTCTGAAATCACAAGAAGCATCAGGAGCATATTGACCGATATTGGCCTGGTCCCGGATTATGTGGCATCGACCGTTAACGAGGCGATTTCAGTCGGAAACAACATAGGAATCAACGATAAGGCCATGAGATCAATGATCGATTTCATTTCGGATGAGATGGAGGAGGAAACCGGAAAACGCATTGAAATACCCCTGAACAAGCCCAGGAGCGATATACTGCTTGTGCCTTCATCTGCCGATTTTTCAGTAAATATCGATACACTTAAGGGATACGCCAAGACCATGTTTTCCCTCGGAAAGGATTATACAATATCGTCAAAGGCTTCCGAAGCTGCGAACTTTGGGCTTTTCCTGTCCGAAGACTACATGAGAAAGCTCGGAGATGTTGTCGTGGAAGAGGCGGTTTCCAGGCAGGTTAAAACTGTTGTGTGGGGTGAATGCGGACATGGATGGAGGGCTGCAAACAACTACGTTAGAAACAGGCTGAATGAGAAGGGCATCGGACTTGTGCATGTACACCAGTTCACGCTGGATGCCTATGAAAAGGGTAAACTGAAGTTTGACAAAAGCAAAAATGACGGAACATACACGTACCACGATCCCTGCAATTACGCGAGGGGCGGCAATCTCATAAACGAACCCAGAAAACTGCTGAAAAATGTGGTTGAGAATTTTGTGGAATCGGAGTACGTTAAGGAAGAGACATTCTGCTGTGGGGCCGGCGGCGGGTTGCTGGCAAATGAGAAGAACTGGAATGAATTCCGGGCATGGGCCGGATGGCCTGCTGTATGGAATGCCTGGAAGACGGGGGCGGATTACATGATCTCGCCATGTGCAATTGACAAAGCGCAGTTTCCCTTTGTGATCGATTACCATAAGGTCAAGATGACACACAAGGGTCTCATGGATCTTGTTGGATATGCGATTGAGGTGTGAAAAATGGATGCTGGGATAATAGTTGGATCTAACGAATATTCCTCACTGATGTACGCAGCCATCGTGGCTGGAATGAGGACATCAATGGGAGACAACGTAATAATGTTCATAACGATGGATGGCGCACTGGCTTTCCTGAAGAATCCTGTAGTTAAAAAGACTACAGACACTTCAAGGAAGATGGATGAGGAGGGGCAGGATTTCAGGAAGATCCTTAAGGAAGCTAAAGAAAGCGGGCTTCTGAAGATGTATGTTTGCTACTTTGCCGCAGAACTTCATAAACTGCACAAAAAGGACCTCGATGACATGATAGATGATATATGGGGAATAACAAAATTCTCCATAGAAACCGAAACTTCCCAGATAATATCCATATGGTGACTGAATATGGATTCTAAACCCGGGAAGGTCATTTTCATTGGCACCGGGCCGGGGGACCCGTGCCTTCTGACAGTTAAGGCGCTTCATCTCATAGAGGATGCCAGGATAGCAGTTTACGATAGCCTGGTTAGCGATGAGATACTGTCCATCCTGCCGGTAACTGCTGAAAGAATACCGGTAAGGACGAATGTTCATGAGAGGGGAATGACCCCGGCTGAAATAGGCAATGTGATGGTTTCCAGGGCATCATCAGGGCAGGATGTCTTACGGCTCAAGAGCGGCGATCCGATGATATTTGCCAGGACAGGCGAGGAAATGGAAGTTCTTGAAAAAAATGGAATAGATTATGAAATAGTGCCGGGAATAACATCAGCAATAGCGGCGGCAGATCTTTCAAAAACCGTTATAACGGATCGCCGTTTCTCCTCATCTGTAGCCATAGTAACCGGCCATGAAACGGAAAGAAAGTCCGAAAAACGTGTTGACTGGGTCAAAATTGCAGAGTCAATGGATACCGTTATCGTCCTCATGGGTGTTTCCACGATCCAATCATATCTGAGCGGTCTTATTAATGGCGGAATGAAGCCGGAAGCCAGGGTTACCCTCGTTTTTGATGTGTCCAGAAAGACACAGAGAATAGTAAGGGGCACGGCTGAAAAAATATTAAAAGAAATGCCGGATTCATGCGGGGATCTTTGTACCGTGATAATAAATAAAAATTTGGAGGGTGAGTGATACGCTTCTTGAAATTTCAGCGGAAAAAATCAGGATAGCTGTTGTCTCGACTGAAAATGATCTTTACAGCATTCTGGGATCGATAGAGATGGGAAATAGTACAGATGTCTACATCAAGGAAGAAGGCAAGGAGGGAGGGAATCCTGATGATTCCTCTGGATTCCTGAATTTCAGGGACCTCCATGAACTTGTTACAATGCTGGAAAATCGTAAACCCAATATAATGTTCGTCTCTCCGTATGCCTTCAATAGTGACGATATAACAGAACTCTTTGATTACGCCGTTTCCAGAAATATAATGATCAGGGTTTCAGATGATCTTGACCACAGCAATTTTTCGCTTCCCGCAGTACTTCACAGGGGTTCGATTGAAGTCGGGGTCTCCACCCACGGAAAGAGCCCGCTTATTGCCTGTGAAATAAGGGACAGGGTGAAGAAAATAGTCACTGAAAAAGATGCACTGTCGGTATTGGTACAGGAAAACATACGCACTATGCTAAGAAAGAGCAACTTATCATTTGATGAGAGAAAAAGGGTAATGCAATCCGTTCTCCGGGATTCCGGAATAGGTAAAATGATCGGTGAAAACGATATTGAGAAGGCCATAGAAAGTGCCAGATCAATGGTATCCCGGTATATTATGGAAAAAAATTTGTGCGTAGCATAACTTTTAGTTATCGCAAAATCGTCCTAAAGGTGCATTTTATTTTTATTTATATATGGATAAAAATGGTAATATATGACGTCCCAATTGGAATATCATGAAATACATAAGGTATGGAAAAACTGGATCGTTTTCATCCGTGATCGCATTTGGATCGATGACGCTTGGAGAAAAAAATCTGTGGAAGCTTGGGGGAGTTACTCAGGAACTGTCCGATAAGATGGTCAAAAAGTGCTATGATTCCGGAATAAACCTTTATGACACAGCTGATGTGTATGACGGCGGTTATTCCGAGATAATGCTCGGGAATTCCATTCACCCCTACAGGGACCAGGTATTGATAGCAACAAAGGTCAGAAGCAGGATGGGTGAAGGCATCAACGAATCCGGCCTTTCCAGGCACCATATGCATATATCCCTGGGGAAGAGCCTGGAAAGGCTCAGGACAGACTGGATTGACATACTGCAGTACCATGGATGGGACAACTACGGGAATATAGATGAATTCATGGAAACGATGCAGTCATTCGTGGATCAGGGGAAGGTCCTTTATCCGGCTATTTCAAATTTTTCAGCCTGGCAGATTGCAACTGTGCAGGCAAAGGCAGAGGAGAGGGGATACGCCAGATATGAAAGCGCACAGATGAATTACAGCCTCCTGAACAGGGACGTTGAATATGAAGTGTTACCTTTTATAAGGTATTCCAGCATGTCCCTCCTTTCATGGAGCCCGCTTCATGGAGGGTTACTTACTGGAAAATACGAAAGGGGCATGAAACCTCCATCAGGAACAAGAATGGGAGACAGGGGTTTCTTTTTCCCGTATTTTGACGAGAATACCGGGTGGGATGTTATCGATGAGGTGAAGAAAATAGCCGGAGAGCAGGGATGCAAGCCCTCGCAGGTGGCGCTTTCATGGCTCACGGGAAAGGGGGTAATAGCGATCATAGGTGCAAAGACCATGGATCAGCTGGAAGAAAACCTTGGATCAATTGACGTAAACCTGAAAAAGGAACAGGTTGAAAGACTGGACAGGATTTCACAGACACGGGAAATGTATCCAAACTGGATGATAGAGAGGCAGAACCAGGACAGGAAGTTTGAAATTGTTTCATTTTGAACAAGCAATGTTTAAATCTTTATCTCCATTCTTTTTTCCATGAACGAGGAAGAAACCAGGACGAAATCTGGAAAAATTGAGAAACGCATCTTTATAGATTCCGGATCATTTGTCATTTATGGATATGAAGGTCCTGACGGTGCAATAGAAAAGAAATACCGCCTGGTACTGAAGGGAATTAATGAAAAAAAATCATTCTTCATAATACCGACGGGTGAGAAGAGGAATCTTGCACTGAATGCGGAATACGAAGAAGACGTTTATCTGCTTAAGGATGGAAAAGCGGTAAAAGTTTCTGAAATACTGGATAAAAAATAAAAATAGAGATTTGAAATTCACATTTTCTGTGGCGCTTCAATTTCTTCCAGGAATTTTTCCAGCACTTCCGGGCCGGTGGATCTCGTGTCAACGACAAGGGCAAAGAGGCGGTCCTTAGCTTCCTTGGGGAGGAGTTCTATCGTGCGGGTCGTTGATGTGTCACATTTCGCGTACGGGTATAACTGAAGCAGTTTATCCTTAAGGGCGCTGGTGCAACCGATTTCTACAACCTTCATCCCCGCGAATTTGTCTCTGGCAAGCGTTTCCATTTTGGCCTTTCTCAGGAGGTCCATCCTGTCCTCATCCACCCATATTTCAATTTTCAGTTTCTTTTCATCATCTGTCATGCTTTCACCTTCATATCCACAAAATCATAAATTCTGGATCTTCCATTCATGTACTGTTCGGTCACGAATGGAGAACCGAATCCATATTTCTTAGCGCTATTCATTACGACATCGTACACCTCTGGCCTCATTATGCGTTTCGTTGGCCTGACACCGTCAAGCAGTATGCTCCTTATGAGGCTCCCGCTGAAGCTTTCAGACTGTGATTCATGCCCGCAGAACGCTGAATTTGTGATCTCTCCGCACACGGGGCAGAACCAGTTTTCGAGAACAAAGACCGGCTTGATCGGGAGCCTGTCCTTCACCTGTTGCAGAAGATGGTGCGCATCGTACGGTTTGTAGAAGTCACCGACTCCTGCATGATCCCTTCCAAACATATGGTGCGTGCATCCAAGGTTTGCCCTCATTATTGCGTGGTGTATTGCTTCTCTCGGGCCTGCATAGCGCATATCCCATAAAATAAATGATACTGCATGCACGTCTTTCCTGAAATATCCGGCTTCTGAGAGCGATGCCTGCCCCAGTAGTATTGCCTCGTCTATGTAATCGCCCAACCGTTTTTCCCCGACAACAGCACTGACAAGGACGCCGGTCTGGACGGGATCTACGCCGAGATCCTCATTTGCAGAGAACCATGCATATTTCATGAGCCATTCATGGCCGGTATGAGGCACGTTCCTGGTCTGGTGGGCCACAATATGCTTCCAGCCCTTTGACTTGAAGAGATCTGCGTGTTCCCTTGGCGTTTTCCAGAATCTGTCGAATGGCTCGTTGAAAACCGGCCTGCTAACAAGCGTAACCTTTCCGGAAAGGCATTTTTCAGGTTTTGACATCGTTCTCTTCACACCTGGATGCTTTGTGTTATCCGTCCCGTAAATGGATTCCGACAGTTTCCTGTTGTCCACACTGAATATTTCGCCGATTTTCATCACAGCCACTGCTTTCCCGTCGTTCATCAACAGTACTGTGTCTCCCTCACTCAGATTGTTCTTTTTTATATCTTCTTCCCTGACGTTCAGGGTTATTGGTATGGACCATAGCGTGCCATCGGAAAGTTCCATATTTTCTGCGACCGATTGTACATCGTTGTAGCCCATGAAGCCTTCAACAGGACTGAGAAAGCCAAGGGCCATATCTATAACTTCGTGGGTTGCCTGTGCATCAATATTCAGCTCGACAAGATCCGAAATGTAATCTTTTCTCTGGCCTTCCTGCAATACGCTCTCCCTTATCAGCTTGCCTGAATATCCTTTAACATCCTCCATAGTTTTCATCTCCCATAAGGCGAATATCATTTGACAATCCTGATCACCGGCTTTGATTCCAGGTTCCATTCGCCGGTCTTTCTGTCATATCTGGATATGACGAACACGTCCCAGTTCGCGTCGTCTATCTTCGGGTAATCATCCCTGTAGTAATAGCCGGGCCATCTTGTTTCCTGCCTGTACAGTGTGTGCCTGAGTACCGCTTCTGAAGTAAGGACCCTGTGGTACAGCTCCCATCCCCTCATGAGCTGGTGCAGATCTTCCGCGCCAAGAAGGTTAAGGTCCTCTTTTAGCATTGAAAGGAGACGGAGGCCTCTCTGAAGCATATCTGCATTTGTGGAGTACATTGTTGATATCCCTCCAGCATATTCATCCATTATTTTTTCCAGCCTCTTCATTCCCTGTGAGGGATAGAGGTAGTACGGTGATACAGTCCCGTAGGTGATCTGCGACCTGCCGATGCTGTAGTTATCCAGTGGCTGGAATATCAGCTGCTTGAGTTCCTCGACATGGCTTTCGTCTATTTCCGGTTCGTATTTTTTATGATCTAATATGAATTTTACCGCATTCTTTCCAGCAATTCTCCCTTCTGTAAACGATCCGGATGAAAACTTGTGTGCTGCACCGCCCGCAGCGTCTCCTGCTGCGAATAATCCGGTCATTGACGTCATCCTGTTATATCCCCATTTATATCCATCAGGCGAAATATCCTCAGGACCGCTTACCCATGCCCCGGCGTTTACGGCGTGCGATCCCATCACATATGGCTCTGTTGGCATCAATTCATATGGCTCATCCTTTGGGTCATGATCCTGGGCGGCCCACAGAAGGGCCTGGCTTACGGTCATGTCAAGAAAGTCTTCCCAGCCTGCATCCTCCTTTTCTTTCGAATCCATGACTTTCTCAGTGTGCATCAGTATTGGGCCGTTTCCCTTCTTGATCTCCTCTATCATGAGATGATTCCTGAGGCATGTTGGCATTGGTTTTACATCTGCATACGATCCGTATTGCTTCCTGAGTCCGTCCCTGTTCTCTTCGTATTTCTCTCCTAGCCTGTTTGTTGCGTACGATTTTAAGTAAAGGAACCATGCACCCACAGGGCCATACCCATCCTTGAACCTTGTGGGAACAAGCCTGATCTCCATCTGCGTCATTTTCACTCCTGCGTCTATCTGCAGCCCGTATGCTGATCCTGAGCTCCATGGCGAATACCATGTCCTTCCCCATGCCTCGCCAACTGACCTCGGGCGGAATATGTGTGTGGCTCCACCAGCAGCAACTATAACCGCCTTGCTCTTGAACACGTAAAACGTTCCATCTCTTACGTTGAAGCCAGCTGCGCCTGAAACACGGTTCGGATCATTTTTGTCGGTGAGCAGATGCGTAATCATGACTCTCTCTATGACCTCACTTGCCGCCTTTCTGGCAGCTTCAGCAACTATCGGTTTGTAGCTTTCGCCATGTATAAGTATCTGCCATCTGCCTTCACGGGCATATCGGCCCGTCTTTTCATCCTTTATTATCGGGAGCCCCCACTGATCAAACAATTCTACGGTGTTGTCAACATGCCGGCCTATATCGTAAACAAGATCCTCACGGATTATTCCCATCAGGTCCCCGCGGACATATCTTACGTAATCCTCAGGAGTGTTTTCGCCGTACCTTGACCCGATGTAGGTGTTAATGGCAGACAGGCCCATTGCGACGGCACCACTCCTGTCGGGATTGGCTTTTTCAACCATAACGATCTTCAGATTTTTTCCCCAGTATCTCGATTCATATGCGGCTCCGCATCCGGCCATCCCTCCGCCTATGATGAGCAGATCACAATTTACCGTTTTTGTTTCCATACGATTCACCTATTTCTTGATCCCCGCAATCTCATTTTCTATCTGCATATCCAAAATTTTCCCGCTTTTTTCGGCAAATTCCCCGGAAAGTGTTTCGGCTTTCAGTTCCCTTAATGGATAGTCTGGAGATTCCGGGAGTTTTATCGATCCCCAGGGCGTTGTTCTTATCGGAAATTCAAAGTTTTTCTCTGTTTTCTGGTTCCTGTACTTTATCTTCCATGATATCCTGTTTGTTTCTTCATCCCTTACGACATCAAATTCTGAAAGAAGTGGTGCGACATCTGCGTATGGCCTGATGCTTATCGCATGCTCCGGGCAGGCTTTCACGCATGAAAGGCATTCCCAGCACATATCCGGTTCCTGGTTGAATGAGAGGTTCGTATCCTTCACCAGGAACATCAGATCGTTGGGGCATATGTCTACACATTTTCCATTTCCTTTGCATTTAGATTTAAGGACATAACTGGGCATTTTTATCACCATGATGCGTGATTCGAACGGGAAAAGGGCACTGTTGCCCTGTCTTTATGATCGCTGGCCGTATAAACCGCCAGGGCGCTAAGGAACGAATCTTTTCCGCTGTCCTGGTATTTTATTATTATTTCTATATCTTTCTTAGTATTTTCACAATCGTTTATCATATTTTAATTCGCCTTCATGTTGTTATCATAATTACATATAAAAAGTTTTTTTACGTTATAATTTTCTAATTTTTACTTAGAATATAATCAAATACGTTATTAAATATCGAAAATCGTTATAGAAAAATTACCTGTAATTATTCTGCTGCAACTAATAAATTTGAAAAACGTACAGTATAAGCGTGCTACAAACGATCAATCCTGAGTAATAATTATAAACACTGGAAGAATAATTACTTCCGGTAATATTTCTATTAGAACCGGAATATTCGATGCCTAGTGACAAAAGGTTTAATAAACGTTAAATATGGACTATTTAGAGGTTTAAAGTATGGAGAGAAACATATCGGTCGAGGAATTGCATCAGATACCGACTCCAAAGAAGGAAGTAGAAATTGTGGAGAGAAAGGGTATTGGGCATCCAGATAGCGTTGCAGATGGCATAGCTGAGGCTGTAAGCAAATCGCTTTCAAAGTATTATATAGCCCATTTCGGGAGGATACTCCACCATAACACTGATCAGGTAGAGGTTGTTGGAGGGCAGTCCGCTCCAAAATACGGCGGAGGGCTCGTCCTGGAGCCAACTTACATACTCCTGAGCGGAAGGGCAACCACAAAGGTAGGCGATGACAGGGTGCCGTTCAAGTCCATAACAATAAAGGCGGCCAAGGACTATTTAAGAGAACACTTTTCTCATCTTGACGTTGATGCCGATGTCATGATTGATTCAAGGATAGGACAGGGGTCCGTTGATCTTGTACAGGTTTATGATACAAGCAAACTTGATGCAAACGATACATCTTTCGGTGTAGGCTTTGCTCCGTTTTCCGAAACGGAAAGGCTCGTATTGAAGACGGAAAAATACCTGAACGGCGAACTCAAAAAGACGATGCCCATGGTTGGGTACGACATCAAGGTGATGGGTTTCAGGCAGAAAGATACCATAAACCTTACCGTAGCCGCAGCATTTGTCGATAAGTACATAAAAGATTCGACGGAATATTTCAGCCTGAAGGATCAGCTGAAGGACCTGGTGCTCAACAACGCAGTTGAAGAAACTGATAAAAACATCAACGTATATGTCAATACCGCGGATATAAAGGGAAATGGCAAATCTGTAGGGTACCTGACAGTTACCGGAATGTCCATGGAGAATGGAGATGACGGATCAGTCGGCAGGGGAAACAGGGTGAACGGACTGATTACGCCTTACCGTGCCATGAGCATGGAAGCTGCTGCAGGAAAGAATCCTGTAACTCACGTTGGAAAACTGTACAATGTCCTTGCCAACAAGATAGCAAATGATGTTGTTAAGGAAGAGGGAAATGACATTGCCGAGGTACTGGTAAGAATTGTTTCCCAGATAGGGCGGCCAATAGATGATCCACACGTCGCAAGTGTCCAGGTAATATACGAAGGAAATGTGGATCACTCAAAGCACAAAAACAACATAAAGAACCTTGTTGATGACAGGCTTGCCCACATATCCGATCTTACAATGCAGATTGTTGACGGAAAGATAGAAGTCTTTTAAAACAGCTTCAAAATTTTTTTATTTTTATACTATCATCCACATGGTATATGCGTTCGACGAATCACTGTAATAATTTGGAAGCATTGAAGTTATAACAAACCCGTATCTTTTATAGAACCTTATGGCCTCGTCATTGTCAGTACGGACTTCAAGGCGTATACTGAGCAAATTCTCCCTTTTACAGAGTTCTATGAATTTATCCATCATTGCGGAACCAACACCCATTCTCCTGAATTTCGCATCCACTGCAAATAGAAGTATGCGGGCCTCGGTTCTCGAGTATTTCGAACCTACAACGAAACCGATGACTTTCCCGTTGTATTCGTAAACCATAAAGGAATCTGGCCAATCCTTGTAGAGATCCATGACAAGAGACTTTGTATAAAATTCAGTCAGTGATGTCTGGGCTATTTTATAAACGCTATCTATGTCCCTGGCTTCGAATCTCCTTATAAAACCAACTAGGGCATTAACAGCCATGAGATTACCATTTTATACGTATGTAATAATGCATATATGTCTTTCTATGTATTTTTTTCGTTTCGTTATTATTGATAATTAGAAAATGCTGATAATAGAATATCGCTATTCATACGGAATCTCTCATTATGGCCTCCCTGCCATCGAAAAATTTTTTAAGGTCGCTGGCCGGATCCTGTGTGCTTACCATCTCTGTTATATATTTCTTCAGGTACCGGGCCCTTTTATCCAGTATCACCGCTGCCCCTATATCATGGCTGCTTCTTATCAGCCTTCCTATCTCCTGCCTTATTTTAACAACTGCAGGGATTGTTACGGCATATTCCCACCCGGCTGAATATTTCCGTTCATAGTAATCAAAGAGTGCCCTGTTGGCAGAATCCGGCTTCGGATATGGAATTCCAACGATAAGAATAAGTTCCAGCTGGTTCCCTGGAAAATTCATCCCCTCCGAAGCCCTCCCTCCAGCCACGGAGAACATCACCCGGCCGCCAGCCCTGAATTCACGAACCATGTTCATAAAATTCTCCTGCCCTATGTTTCTCTTCTCTGAAAGCACTTCCGGAAGATCTACGTACGCTTTCACCCTGTCGAGCAGCGAATACGAGGGAAAATAAACGATGGTGTTCTTTCTTACGCCTGATACTATTCCCGCTATTATGCCGGATATTTTCTTTATCTCTTCTTCACTAAGGGTATCGTATTTTGTCGTTACCTTATCATAGTATGCCACGAACCTGTTTTCCTTCGGAAAGACTTCACCAACTGATTTGAACGGGATTTTGAAGCCGGTCATGTCCTCATATGCATTGAATGGCTTCAGCGTTCCAGACATGTGTATCGTTTTCGATTCCTTGAGTATGGACAGCACATCTGATGGATCAAGGCATATTGCCTCCATATAACCATCCATGTTTTTCGATAAAATGGCGGCATATTTTTCTTCATCTGTTTCTGCCCAGCTCATAATCCTGGTAGATATTGAGGATATAATGGAGAACGGGACCTTGTTCTCTTCCTCTTTTGCGTTCTCGATGTAATCGCCGAACATCCTCAGGTAATTTGTGAGATCCCTGAGATCTTTTTCACTTTTTTTATTCTGTATCATAAAGTATTCCGAGAAGTCAGAAAATTTTATCCTTGTATCGTCATCCTTCACAAGGTCCCTTATCATTGCAATTATCGTGCTCCTTATCATTTCTATGAACTCGCTTGCATGGATATCGCGCGTCAGGAGCTGGTCCCCGTAGTCCTGTGCTTCCCTGTCGGCCCTGTTGAGCGCATTCATTGTAATCTTGAATGAACCGATATTCCTTGCTATATCCGGTATATTATGGGATTCGTCCATTATGACTATGAGGTCCTGCCTTGTCACTCCCCAGTGCGAAAGAAACCTGTCGGCAACGTTCCTGTTCAAGAAATAGGCATAGGGCGCAACAGCAACATCAGCATCGTACAGGGCGGATTTAAGCGTTTCATACGGGCATACATTATTCATGACGGAATATTCGTAAAATTCCTCTGCAGTCGGAAGATCATCGTAGATGTATTTATGAAGATCATCGCTGCGGATTTTCATGTTATAATATTTGCACGCATCCTTCTTTCCTGCCATAACCTCCTTTTTTTTGAAATTGCAGAACCTTGATAAGGAATCTGCATTAAAATCTGACCGGTTTTCGCTTATTTTGTATAATGGGCATAAATTCAGCCTTCCCTGCATCGGTACTGCCTTTATCTTAAATTCATCCTTTAAGTTCCTGAGCTCGTTTATTATCTGTTCTTCCTGTGAATTTGTACGAACAAGGTAAAGAATCTTTGTTTTAGTACCGGATCTCAGGCGAAGCGCTGCCCTCAGGGACATGAGCGTCTTTCCGGATCCTGTAGGCGCTTCTATGGCCACACCGTAATTATTCCTCAGGCTTTCTATTATGAATTCTTCCGTTTCCTTCTGGTATGGCCTGTCTTCATACAACAAAATCGCCCTTATTCAATTATATTACTTCATTGGCTTCAATACTTAACTATTTCTGCCTTGATTGATTCGTGTAAATTTTTTATTGCATTCATGTTATAAGATCCAAACTTAATTCGTTTGCGGTTTTGAATCAGCAACTTAAATATATACCTGCATGATTTAAGGAAAATGCTGAAAGAGATTCTTATAGGTTCAGGTGCCATAAAATTCGGAGACTTTATTCTCACATCCGGCAAGCGGTCCAGTTATTACGTTGATATAAAGGAAGCGGCAACAAATCCTGAAGTTCTTGACCTGATTTCGGGCGAATTTGCACAGAGAGTAAAAGCCAGTATTATAGCTGGGATGGAACTTGGAGCGGTCCCTATTACGGTTGCAACTGCAATGAAACTTAAAATACCTTATATAATAGTAAGAAAGGAGAGATCCCACGGGACGATGAGCCTTATAATAGGGAAATTTGCGCCGGGAACGGAAATAGATGTAATAGAAGACGTCGTGACGACAGGGAATTCCGTTCTTAAAACGGTTATGATACTCAGGGAGAAAGGGGCCGTGGTCAGGAGGGCCTACTGCGTTGTCGACCGTGAGGAGGGTGGAATGGAACTGCTTGAAAAGAATGATATAGAACTGTTTCCCCTGATCCGCATATCTGATATAAAGAAGTAAAAGTATCCTTCATGGATTCAGTAGCCTTGATATGAGGGGCCTTTTGACCCGTATCTCCTTTATTTTCAGTTTCTTCTTCAGATCTTTTTTCAGGTCGTCAGCCATGCGGTCATAGTTCCCGATCTCGTCTATTATCCTGTTCCTCTTAGCCATGGGGGCGGAGAACACCTGGCCGTTTGCAACGTTCGCCATCTCTTCATCACTGAAATTTCTCCGGAGTTTCACGGAATCATAAAATTTCCTGTAAACATCCTGTATCAATGACAAATAGATCTCTTCATCGGCCTTGTCCGGTTCGCTGAAAGGTGAAAGCATATCTTTGTGCTGCCCGACTTTATATATGTTTACATCGATACCAATGGCGCTCAGGAGTTTTTTAACATTTGGAACCACTGAAATTATGCCGATTGATCCGACTATTGAAGTATCCAGGGCATATATTTTGTCAGATGAGCAAGCGATCCAGTAAGCTCCTGATGCTCCTACCCCCTGTATCAGCGAATAAACTTTTTTCTTTTTCCTTATCTTTTCTATCTTTTCGAATAAAAGTTGTGAAGATACGGCGTCACCGCCTCCCGAATTGATCACCATTATAAGAGCCGCTACATTTCTCTTGCCTTCCACATAATCAAGTATAGGCATGTATGAATTTACCATTGATGCGTTGATGGTGCCTGAAATGTTTATCTTAATTGCGTACATGGGTAATCATGTGCATTCAATACTTAATATTATCTGATAATTGTTTATTTATACTTTCGACCGTGGCCAAAGGATCGCTGCTTTCGTATATGGACCTGCCTATAATGATGTAATCGGCCCCGGCGTTTATTGCTGCAGCCGCATCACCGCCCTGTGCGCCTATTCCTGGAGAAATTATAATTTTTTCTGACATGGCACGCACCTTCCTGAGCGTTTCTGGATTGTTTCCTGGGGCCACAAAGCCATATACGCCGGCTCTTTCAGAAATTTCCACGAGCCTTTCCGCATTTCTGTTTATCATATCCGATCCTGGATGGGACATTGCCACCACTGAGAAAACCTTCATACTGCATGCCTTCTTTACAACTTCAGATATTGATTCGAATCCCGTGAACGAGTGGGATATTATACCCCATGCACCCAGCCTCCCTGCAAGTTCAGTTATCAGCCCGTTTGTGTATGGAATGTCGGCAACCTTGAAATCACATATTACCTTCGTGAATTCCGAGAGGTCCTTTATTACACCGGGACCTGCACTAAGAATAAGCGGCCAGTTCACCTTAACTGCAAAAATATCTCTGGCCAGGATTCTTGCGAGATCAATGGCCCGATCCTTATCCTCAATATCAAGTGCCAAGATTATTTTATTTGAAGAATTCATAAGTCATGTAACATTCAAGTGGATATATATTATGGCCCTTTATCCTGCCTTTTGCCATTGCTATA